>SXXL01000046.1 GCA_005789565.1 Bacteroidota bacterium
AACTGGAATCCAACCTGCGCGATCAACTCAAACAGGATTACGAGGTACAACTACAATCACTGGCGGCCGCCAACCGGCAAAATGAAGAAAAACTAAAAGCCGCGCGCGACCAACAACTCGAATACTTACGAAAAGAACAAGCCCTCAAAGCCAAAGAGGAAGAACTGGAGATCGACCTGCAAAAAAAACTCCTGGAAGGCCGGGAAGCACTGGCCGCCGAGATCCGGAAACAAGAGGATCAACGCGTATCCACCCTGGAGACGGAATTTCAGCTGAAGATGAAAGAGATGAAAGAACAGCTGGAAGCCCAACGCAAATTGGCCGAGGAAATGAAGCGAAAAGCCGAACAAGGCAGCATGCAATCACAAGGCGAAGCACAGGAATTACTCCTCGAAGAGCTGCTAAAATCAACTTTCCCCTTCGACGCAGTAGAAGAAGTAGGAAAAGGCGTGCGCGGTGCCGATTGCATCCAAACCGTCCGTAATCCCTTTGCCCAGGACTGCGGCAAGATCATCTTCGAGAGCAAGCGAACCAAGGACTTCTCAGCCGACTGGATCGAAAAGATCAAGAACGACATGCGCAACCAAGGCGCGGAAGTGGCCGTGATCGTTTCCCAAGCCCTTCCCAAAGACATGCACAGCTTCGGCCAAAAAGAAGGCGTCTGGATCTGCACCTTCCAAGATGTCAAAGCCCTCGTGCAACTCCTACGCGAAACCATGATCCGCATCTACAATGCCACCAAAAGCCAAGAAAACAAAGGCGATAAAATGCACCTGCTTTACGACTACCTGAATAGCCGGGAATTCGCCGAACAATGGCAGGCTGTCCGCGAAGGTTTCCTCTCCATGCGAAACTCCATCCAACGCGAACGAGACGCTATGGAAAAACTCTGGAAACAACGAGAAAAACAATTGGAAAAAGTACTGCTCAACGCCGCCCATATCCGCGGGTCAATCGAAGGGATCTCGGGGAATGATGTCAATCTGAATTTACTGGAAGAAGGGGATGAAGAATGATGAGGAGATGAGCGTTAAAAAGTCTCTCTACTCTAAACCCTCTACCCTCTACCCTCTACCCTCTACCCCCACCGCGAGGCAGATAGTACTCATTACCCAACCGCGCACCAGTAAATCCTGCCCTTTTCCGCCCAGGTTAATGGTGTATTCGTTCGAGGCAGCATCGACGGGTGCATCGATAAGTACTATCGGGAGGTCGTTGATGAAATCGATGCCGGACTGATGCAAGGCTTTATAGGCCGCTTCCTTGGCCGACCATGCCAGGGTGTAAATAGCGGTCATCGACAGATGGGCGAACCGGGATCCGAATGATTGAAGGATCGACTCCTCGGTTTCCGAAAGGAATTTTTTTCGGATGCGCAACACCCGTTCGGAGACTTGTTCCACATCGATCCCCACCGGCGCCGTTGGATGCAGCATGGCGGCTGCGTAGGAATTCGTATGCGAAAGAGAGAAAAACATCGGGTCGTTTTGCAGGAATGGTCGACCAAATTCGTCCACCTGCCACCGGTCGAACGGAAAATCGGGATTTAATTCTTTCAGCAGAAATCGGCCGGCCAGTGATTGCAAGCGTCTGGCCGGATGAGCTGGCAGCACCGGAGGGGTATCGGTCGGAAGCGCCGAATGAAAGAAGGCCTCTTCCTCTTCTATTTTCCATACCTGAAGCGGAGATCCGAATAAACAATGTTGAAAAAAAACCGGCATAGATCGGGCCAAATCCTTTTTCCCTTCGGATATTCGGCACCACGAATTAACGGAAAATCCCCATGATCCTATCCGATTCCCGCATCCTTCAAGAGATCGAAAAAGGCACCATCCTGATCCGCCCCTACCGAGCCCATTGCCTGGGGTCTAACTCCTATGATGTGCACCTGGGTAAAACCCTCGCCACTTATGTCGATGCGCAGCTGGATGCCAAAAAACATAATACCATCGAGTACTTTGAGATTCCGGAAGAAGGATTTGTGCTGATGCCCGATGTTTTCTATTTGGGCGTGACCGAAGAATACACTGAAACCCATGCGCATGTTCCTTTTCTTGAGGGAAAATCCTCGACCGGCCGACTGGGCATCGACATCCATGCCACCGCCGGGAAGGGCGATGTCGGATTCTGTGGCAATTGGACCTTGGAGATCTCGGTCAAACAACCGGTGCGGGTGTACAAGGGAATGCCGATCGGCCAGCTGATCTATTTCCCGGTCGAAGGCGAGATCCTCACCGCCTATCAAAGCAAAAGCAACGCCAAATACAGCAATCAACCCGACCGCCCCATCGAATCCATGATGTGGAAGAATTCGTTCTGATCAATTCAGACGCCAGATGGTGAAATTGAGGATCGTGGCGAAGGTCACCCAAACGATATAAGGCAACAGTAACCAAGCGGCCGGCTTGTAAACTTTATCGTAGGCGAACATCGTCCACACAATCAGCACCCACAACACCCCGATCTCGATCAATGCAGTCCCGATAGCGTGCAGGTTGAAAAAGATAAGTGACCAGAAAAAATTTAAGACCAATTGGATCGCATTTAGATACAAAGCACCTTGTCTTTCCGGGGTGCACGGGCGAGTCCACACGAGGTACATAGCAATGCCCATTAGCACGTAAAGGGTAGTCCATACGGGTCCGAAAACCCAGTTCGGCGGATTCCACGTAGGCTTTTGTATGGTTTGATACCATCCGGGGATGGCCGATACGGTAAAGAAACCGCTGATTCCGCCCACTGCCAGGGGGATGAGCAGTGAAAGAAAAAAAGCACCGATCTTTTTCGGGGTTGTCATAACAAGGAAGTTCTACCGAAAGTACGACGATAGGCGATCACCCACGACACCACCTCGTTGTATGTGAATTTACCGTTGGGCTGATTGTTGGCACGTAAAAATTCATCGTAGAGGATCATGATCACCCGCTCCAGAGGGCTTCGGTGCAGGCGCATAAAATGCCGATACGTGGCAATGTCGGCTTTCACCTGAGCCGGTGCGGCCTCAAGGTATTGCTTGGCCCGGGTCGTATCCTGCAGTGAAATCTCTCCCAGGGTGTACAGAAAAAGATCAAAATACATCGAGTAACGAAACGCGGGTTCAGGTGAGCGATCACAAGCCAGCACGGCCATAAAGTTTGCCTCTTGTTCGCGGGCATAGCCCAATTGATGGGCGATTTCGTGTGCCGTCACAAACGGCTCCAGGAAGGGAGGGATGGTAGTATTGACCTGCGCCTCACCGGTGAAAGGGTTGTAATATCCCTGAAATCCTAGGTAGTTGCCAGGGTAACTGAAGAGCGAGGGTTTAATGGACGGATAGGAATATCGAATTGGATGGGACTCCGAGGGAAGGTAGCCATAGGCCTCTACAGCACCGTTAAAAAGTCGCTTTTTTCGGTTGAAGGAATCGCGTTGGGCGGGGGTTACGAGTGATGCATATTGGTTGAGTCCTTGAAGCAAGTCCACGGCCAGTGTATCCAACTCCGCCGGTTCGGGTGTGGTGATCTGCATGCGCAGGCGTTCGGCCAATGGAGGGCGATTGTAATTGAGTCCCCACAGTAAATTAAAGCCCACATAACCGAGCAACAAAAGAAAAAAGATGCGCTTGAGCAATTCGGCCAAGCTACCGGGGGTGAACCGTTTCCGGATCAATCCGTACAGCAATTGAAACAGTTGGTAAAGAAGTGCCACGAATAAAAAACCGTAAAGCAGATCGCCGAAACTGAACGGAACCCAGCCCAGCAACAAACGCTGCCCCTGAGCCAGTCGTGGGAAAATCCCCTGGCTGTAGTAGCGCTCGACCCAATCCGGGAAATACACCAATAGACGGATCAGCACCGTCAGCAGGATCAGGAGCCACCAACTCCACTGACGCATCAAGTGGGAATAGAAAAGGGTCAGCCAAGTCTTCACAGATGAAATCTACTCATTATCAACAAGATACAGGTATTCTGGCCTTAAAAATAACCGAAAACGAAGGTGTTTCTTTTGAAACTATTCACTACCTTTGCACACTCATTTACGAGCCATGAGCCGTCGGAGAGATTTCCAGATCGCTTTTGTGGGCCTGAAACCCGGTCTTCATGTGTTCGAATATGACATAGACGACTCGTTCTTTGAATCATTCCAAGCCCCCGATTTCCGGAAGTGCCGGGCCCGGGTCAATGTGTCGCTCGACAAACAGAATGGTTTCCTCCGTCTCAAATTTGAGTTGGGGGGGCAGCTGGAAGTCACCTGCGACCGGTGCAACAGTAACCTACCACTTGATTTGTGGGATGAGTTTCCGGTTACCGTGAAAATGGTGGAGGACCCGCAGACCATGAACGAGCAGGAAGAGGACCCGGATGTGTACTACATCAGTCGCACCGAAAGTCACCTCGATGTCGCTGCCTGGATCTACGAGTTCATCAACCTGAGCTTGCCGATGCAAAAAACCTGTTCATTCGAAAACATGGATGGTCCTTTTTGCAATCCACAGGCCCGTGAATGGTTGAACCGTGAACAACGCACGCCCCCGCCCACCGAGAACCCTATCTGGAAAGGTTTGGAACGTTTCAAAGGAAAAGATCTGAATGATTAAATTTATAACCTGGTAATACCCATTATATGCCAAATCCCAAACGACGCCACAGTCAGCAGCGCAGTGCTAAACGCCGCACACACTATAAAGCCAGTGAGGTTACCCTGAGTACCGATGGCAGCACCGGTGAGACGCATGTACGTCACCGCGCACACGTGAACGAAGGCAAACTTTACTACAAAGGAAAGCTGGTCGCCGAGAAAGCACCTCTGCGTGCCCTCTAACCACACCCCTACTTCAAAATCCCGCCCTCGGCCCTTCGCTGCGACGGGATTTTTGCATGTATGAGCTTTCGTATTGGTATAGACCTGATGGGGGGCGATAAAGCCCCTGCCGAAGTGATCCGGGGTATTCGTGGATACCTCGATCAAACCGATTCGCCCGCATCCTTGCACCTGATCGGCGACCCGGCACTCGCCAACCCCCTTTTAGAAGAAGAAAAGATCGCAGCGTCGACATACGCCTTTCATGCCACCACCGAGATAATCGGCATGCACGAGCATCCGACCCGGGCGCTGAAAGAAAAACCCGACTCCTCGCTGGCCAAAGGATTTCAACTGCTGGCCACCGGTCAGATCGATGCGTTTCTGAGTGCCGGCAATACCGGCGCCATGCTGGTGGGTTCGCTGTTCAGCATACAAGCGCTGGAGGGTGTGATTCGTCCCACCATGGGCACCATCATGCCGAAATTGAACGGGGGCACCGGACTCATCCTGGATGTCGGTTTAAATGCCGATTGCAAACCCGAACACCTGAACCAGTTTGCGGTGATGGGCACCGTCTACGCCCGGCATATCCTGGGGATCAAAGAGCCTCGGGTGGGACTACTCAACGTCGGCGAAGAGGAAGGAAAAGGAAATCTGCTCGCCCAAGCCACCTACCCGCTGCTGCGCGAGAATACCTCTATAAAATTCGTAGGTAACATCGAAGGGCGCGACCTGATGGGCGACAAAGCCGATGTGATGGTGTGCGAGGGTTTCACCGGTAACATCCTATTGAAAATGGCCGAATCCCTCTACGACATGGCCAAACATACCGGCATCGAGCATCCGTTCCTTGACCGATTTCATTTTGAGAACTATGGCGGCACCCCGGTGCTGGGTGTTCGAAAACCCGTGATCGTCGGTCATGGAATTTCCGGATCACTGGCCTTCACGAACATGATCCGCCTGGCAGAACAAATGTTGCAAACAGACATCCTGGGCAACATGGCGATTGAACTCGCCCCAAAATCCTAAAGCATCCGCCATGAAAAAACCCCTCATGCGAGGGGTTTAGATTGTCTGTGATCCCGCTGGGACTCGAACCCAGGGCCCATACATTAAAAGTGTATTGCTCTACCAACTGAGCTACGAGATCGACCGTTTTCGTTAGGGAGTGCAAAAATAGTATGCCCCCGGGTATGTCCCAAAAGTTTTTGCCCCCTATGGGCCAGAAAACTATCAACCGGCCTGCGTAATTTGAGGTAGGTTTGTAAAAAAAGAAACATGTCGGTCTGGAAAGATAAAGTGATCCTCATCACCGGGGGTACCGATGGCATCGGAAGGGCCCTGGTGGAGGAGTGTTTGGCATTGGGTGCCCGGGTGGCCACTTGTGGACGCAATGCGGACAAGCTCTATCAGCTGCAACAGTCCTTCCCCACCGCCGCACTCTTGACACAGGTGGCCGATGTCAGCAAGGAAAATGACTGCCGATTATTCATCCAGCGCAGCCTGGAGTCGTTCGGCCGAATCGATGTATTGATCAACAACGCGGGTATATCCATGCGAGCCCTTTTTCAAGAGACCAGCTTGGACGTGATTCGGCAGGTCATGGACATCAATTTTTTTGGAAGCGTTTATTGTACGCGCTATGCAATGGATGCCCTGCTCGAATCCAAGGGTCTGGTGGTGGGCGTGTCTTCCATTGCCGGCTACCGCGGTTTACCGGGCAGAAGTGGCTATTCGGCCAGTAAGTTTGCCTTGCAGGGATGGTTGGAGGCACTGCGGACTGAAATGTTGGACAAAGGCGTGCATGTGATGTGGGTGTGTCCCGGTTTCACGACCTCCAATATCCGGCAGGTGGCGTTGAATAGAGAAGGGCAACAGCAAGGGGAAACACCGATGGACGAATCAAAAATGATGCCCGCCGATGTTTGTGCCCGGCACATACTGCGGGCGATGGAGAAAAAGAAACGCACCTTGGTGCTAACGTTCAACGGCAAACGAACGGTTTTCCTCAATAAATTTTTTGCGGGATGGGCCGATCGGCTCGTGCACCGTTTTTTCTTTCAAGATGGTAAATTGATCAAATAACGGAACAGTCCCATGCGTGCGCCCCTGATCACTCTTTCGTCCGACATTGGTCAGCCCGATTATCTGGTCGGCGCCATCAAAGCGCATCTGCTGCGGATCAATCCAGATTTCCAATTGGTCGACATCACCCATCAGATCCCTCCGTTTCACTTCTCACAGGCAGCCTATGTGTGTGGCACGGCCACCAGTCAGTTCCCGGCCTTCACGTTTCACCTTCTACTGATCAGTCTCTATGAGCAAAGATCCTCCCAACTGCTCCTCGCCTATCACCAGGAACAATACTATCTGTGTGCCGACAACGGGCTGCTGACCATGATGCTGGGGGAGAAACCGGAGATCGTCATGGGTATCCCCTTTCCGACGGATCATACGCCCAATACTTTAGAGATCGCCGCTCTGATGGGACGAACCGTGCAACAATTGGTGGATGGCCGGTCAATCTTGTCCATCGGCATACCGGATGTTCCCTACCTGGAGAAGCGACCGCTTCGACCCATCATTCAAGCAGATTTTATCGATGCCCAGATCATCTTCATCGACAGTTTTGAGAACATCGTGGTCAATGTCCGGAAAGAACTTTTCGAGCAAGAGCGTCGGGGCCGGCCATTCAGGATACAGTTTCGGCGCGATGAGACCATCGACCGCATCAGCGAGAGCTATGCCGATGTGGGTCCCACCGGTAAATTGGCCCTCTTCAACAGTGCCGGTTACCTGGAGATCGCCCTGAACAAAGCCAATGCAGCCGGCTTGTTCGGATTAAAAGGATACGTCGAGAACAGCCAACAAAGTCAGCTGGCCTACCAAACGGTGCGGATACTCTTCGGGTAAGCCCGCCCCTGCCTATTTTCGCCCCGGAGTTGTCGCCTAAGCCTACTATTTTTGTATGCTTCTCCCTCCGAGCAGCGTCACCAATTCAGAACCGTATGACTTTCAAAAAAGCGAACAACATTACCGGATGGATCGTTTTTGCCATCGCCCTTACCACGTATTACCTGACCCGGGAAGCCCGCGGAAGTTTGTGGGATTGCGGGGAATTCGTTTCCTCGGCCGCTAAACTCGAATTGCCGCACCCACCCGGCGCCCCCCTGTTCACCTTGCTGGGTCGTTTCTTCATCATACTGTTCGGCGACAAGCCGGAGACCATCGCCAGTGCCGTGAACTTTATGAGTGCCCTGGCCAGTGCCGCTACCATCTTATTCCTGTTTTGGACCATCACCCATTTTGCCGCCCGGTTGCTGCGCAACGACAGCCTAGAGGTGAAAGCGGAGCATTGGTGGACCATCCTCGGCGCCGGAGCCGTTGGCGCCCTGGCATACACCTTCAGCGACTCGTTCTGGTACAGTGCTGTCGAAGGGGAAGTGTACGCCCTCTCCTCTTTTTTCACCGCCTTGGTGTTTTGGGCGATCTTAAAATGGGAACAGGCCGATGAGCGAGCCGGGCAAAACGCTGCCGCTCGCCTGCAAAGCGACCGCTGGATCGTATTGCTTTTTTTCATGATGGGACTATCCATCGGCGTGCACCTGCTGAACCTGCTCACCATTCCGGCCATCGTGATGGTGTATTACTACCGCCGCTTTGCATTCACGGTCCGGGGAGCGATCTACGCTTTCCTGATCGGCTGTGCCATCACCGGCATCGTACAAGTAGGCGTGATCCAATACTCCATGAAAGCGGCCGGATTGTTCGATGTATTTTTCGTCAACTCCTTCAAGCTTCCTTTTTTCAGTGGCTTCGCTGTTTATTTCCTGTTGTTAGCCGGACTGATCGGTTGGGCCCTGGGCTTCGAGCATGCTTCATTCACGCGCAACAAAATGATCGGCTGGTTCCTGGGCTTCTTATTTCTCACGTTGCTGCCGTTTATCATCGTGCCGGGAGAGGGATTGAGTTTCCTTTCCTTGTTGCTGGTCATCGGACTGGCCGTATTCGTCGGCATCAAGATCCGACCCGGCGCCCTCGCCTCCCTGAAACTGGGACTCTGGTGTTTTGCCTTCATGCTGCTGGGATATTTCATGTATTTCACGACGTTGATCCGCTCCAATGCCAACCCGCCGATCGACATGAACAATGTCGACAATCCCATCAGCCTGGTCGAATACCTCAGCCGGGAACAGTACGGCAGTGCCCCGCTGCTCTATGGTCCGCATTTTGCCGTCACCCAGGAAGACATCGACGAGAACGATCCCTACATCAAGAATCCCATCCGTTACACCCGTCAGGGCAACCAATACATCGAATACGATGGCGGCCTGGAATACAATTTCAAATCAGAGGCCAAGATGCTGTTTCCCCGTGTTTGGGATAGCAACAACGATCAAGGTCACGCCGACTTCTACGCCG
This sequence comes from Bacteroidota bacterium, assembly GCA_005789565.1. Classification (GTDB taxonomy): domain Bacteria; phylum Bacteroidota; class Bacteroidia; order Chitinophagales; family Chitinophagaceae; genus JJ008. Next base: position 9,208 of record SXXL01000046.1, read on the forward strand.
ATTGGCTGGGCTTGGGACGCGATCCGCAATCGGGCAAATTCGAGGCCCCCAAATTCGGAGATAACCTGAATTGGTTCTTCAGCTATCAGATGAGTTTTATGTACTGGCGCTATTTCCTGTGGAACTTCGGAGGCAAGCAGAACGACAACCAGGGGCTGGGTAATTATCGCGATGGAAACTGGATCACCGGCTTGTCCTTTATCGATAACAAGCGCCTGGGCGATCAAACCAAACTTCCCCAGAGCATTCAGCAAAATCAGGCCAACAATAAATTATTCTTACTGCCCTTTTTACTGGGCATGTTAGGATGTATCTATCAATACCTCAATAGTAAAAAGGATTGGATCGTCAGCTTCCTGCTGTTTTTCTTCACGGGTGTTGCCGTCGTCCTTTATTTGAATCAGCCCGGCAACCAACCCCGGGAACGCGATTATGCCTATGTGGGCAGCTTCTATGCCTTTGCGATCTGGATCGGACTGTCGATCGTTGCGATCGTACAGATCGCGCGAAGCCGACAATGGAGTGCTTCCCTCAAACCGGTACTGATCAATGGGGCCATGCTGAGTTTTCTGATCATCTTTATGAGTTGTTTCCCGGGACCGGGCGCCACCGCCTTACTAACCGGGGCCATGGCCGCGGGCTTGTTTGTGCTGGTCACCACCGCGGGCGTGCTGATCAGCCGGATGGTTTCTGCCAGTGGTACCAAAACCATTACGGCCGCCGCGATGGCGACGGTAATGGGACTGGCCGTAACGGGACTCATGGCACAGCAGGAGTGGGATGATCATGACCGCAGCGAAAAGACCACGGGCCCCGACCTGGGCAGAAATTACCTGGAGAGTTGTCCGCCCAACACCATCCTTTTCACCTTTGGCGACAACGATACGTACTCGCTTTGGTATGCCCAGGAGGTGGAAGGCGTTCGTCCCGATGTGCGCGTGATCAATACGAGTTTATTGCAAAGTGATTACTACATCAATCAGCTTCGATACAAATCCAATGAATCTGATTCGATGGATGTGATCTTCCGTCCCGACCAGATCGCGGGCATGAAACTCTACATGGTCGATTATGCCCCGCGCCCGGAGATCTCCCCTTCCCAATATTATTTTCTGGAAGATATCCTGCGCGTCTATGTGGGCACGGACGATCCGGCCAAAATGGATAACAGCCGTGGCAACCCGCAACCGGTATTGCCCACCCGAAACCTATCGATCCCGGTCGACAAGGATCAGGTTCGTCAGGCGAGTTGGATCCATGCGGGAGACAGCATCCTAAGCGAGGTGAAATTTTCCATTCCCGGAGAGCGGGTGGCCCTGAGCCGAAGCGATCTGACGATCCTCAGCGTGGTCGCTACATCCCATTGGAAGCGTCCCATTTGCTTCACTTCTCCCTATGGAAAGTTTGGATGGGGACCCTATTTCCGAAAAAACGGATTGGTCTATCAATTGACACCCGTTGAGAATCGATATAACACGGCGGCCTGGGAGTTGGAGAATACCATGCGCGCCGGTCGTATTTGGGGAAGCGGCGTTGGAAACATGAATCTTCCATTCACCAATGATATCCTGACCCGGCAATTCCGATTGGGTGGAGCTGAGAAAGCAGGTGTGTACTACGATGAAGAAAATCGTCGCCACCTCCTGCACATACGGGCGATCTATGCTGAAGCCGCCGGAAGCTTGGCCGATGCGGGCAAGATCGTAGAGGCGGGTAAGCTGTTGGATCGGATCGATCTGGGAATGAAGGATGCCAATGTGCCCTATGCCATGACCAGCCGCGACAATCAACACAATCAAACAGGATTGCTATTACTGGAGGCTGCCTTCAAGGCTAAAAAGCTGGAAATGGCGGAGCGAATCGGCAAGGCCCTGCGAACCGACCTGGAGCAACAAAAAGCCTACAACCGATACAATCAGGAGTTTACCGGCATGATCGTGGAATTCGACCGAGAAGGCGTGGTCAACGAGGTCATGCTCCAAGCCCTGAACAACATCGAGGCCAAATACAAAGCACCTGCAAAAGAAGGAACGCCGCCCGTCGGGACGGAAAATCCCAACTAATTGAAAAACCCGGAATGCACGTCCGGGTTTTTTTTAGCTCACCGGATCGACGTCGATCACAACGTCTACCCGGGCGAATGATTTGATCTGGTGTAACCGATATACTGCTTGAAGGATCTGTTGCTTGGCCAATTTCCATTGTGCCGATCGGCGGGGCAATCGTAACCAAACCTCCATACGATACTGATCTCGGACGCGGGCAACGACCGGCTCGGCCGGTCCCACTAAATACGAACGCCAGGCTGATCCCATGCAGGTCACCCACTCCTGAGCCGCCAACGCGGTCAAGTCCGCTTGTTTGTGCCGAAATAAGATTCGAATCAGACGAACATGCGGCGGATAGCCGAATTCGGCGCGTTTCTTTTGTTCCGATTCATAGAACGAGATATAATCGTGTTGTTCGACCCATTGAAGAACTGGGTGGCTCGGATCGCTCGTTTGTACGATCACCTCTCCTTGTGCATCTTTTCGACCCGCTCGGCCACTGACCTGCTCCATCAATTGAAAAGCCCGCTCATTGGCCCGGAAATCAGCAAAATGCAATAACCCGTCGGCGTCCAGGATACCAACCAGGTCGACCCGATCGAAATCCAATCCCTTCACCACCATTTGGGTACCGACCAAAATATCCACCGTCCCTTCCTCGAACTGTTTGATCAATTGATCGTGCGCCTCTTTACCCCTCACGGTGTCTACATCCATCCGGGCTACGCGGGTCTGCGGAAAATGCGCCCGGATCTGCTCCTCGATCCGTTCCGTCCCGAAACTTCGCTGCCCGAACCGTGGATTGCCACAGGCAGTGCAACGGGGCACCGGCGGATACTGGGTACCGCAATAATGACAACGCAACTGGTTGCTTTTTTTATGATAGGTCAGCGAAACATCGCAATGCGTACAACGGGGTATCCATCCGCAGACCGTACAGATCTGGTACGGCGAATAGCCGCGTCGATTTTGAAAGAGTATGACTTGTCGTTTTCGGCTCAACACCTCCTTCATCTTCTTCAGCAACAACGGAGAGAGCGACACCCGCGTACGGTCTTCTTTCAGAATTGCTCGCAGATCGATAAATCGAAGGGTTGGCAGTTCGCCGGCACCATAGCGTTCGGTCAGTTCCACGTACCCGTATTTTTCCTGACGGGCCAGATAAAAAGACTCCAACGAGGGGGTGGCACTGCCCAAAAGAACCTTGGCCCCTTGGAGGGTAGCCAGATAAATGGCTGCATCGCGAGCGTTGTATCGAGGCGCCGGGTCCTGTTGCTTAAAAGAGGCATCGTGCTCCTCATCGCAAATAATGAGACTTAAATCGGTAAAGGGCAGAAAGAGTGCAGACCGAGCGCCCAGGAGCACACGGATCTTACCCGACAATACATCCTTCCAGATCTCCACCCGTTCGTTGGGCGAAAACCGGGAATGATAAATCCCGACCGCCCCGCCGAAATGTTTCTGTAGCCGACGAATGATCTGGCTAGTCAGAGCGATCTCCGGCAACAGATATAAAACCTGCTGACCATTCTTTAAGGCTTCTGCAATACACTGTACATACACATGCGTTTTCCCGCTGCCGGTAACGCCACGCAGGAGGCAAACATCTTTTTCCTCCCATTGCGTGCGGAGGGAATCCAGCGCAAGCTGCTGTTGTTCATTCAAGGAAAAATCAAGGTCGAGAAACGAGGCGGATCGTTCGATGCGATCCACTTTTCGCTTGACGGCTTGGAGGATATTCTTATCGATCAGTGCTTGCAGGACGGCGGGGGACGAGCCGGCTTCGAGCAGCAAGGCCGACCGTTCGATGGGAGCTTGGGTGGGATGCAGCCGTAAAAAAGCCAAGAGCAGGTCGAGTTGTTTGGCGGACCGCCATTTTTCGTTCAGCAGCTCCGCCTGGGCTTCTTCCGGGAGGTAAGGGGTGGTCCACTCAATGTAAACCTTCTCCCGACTGATGTACTTTTCATGCAGTGAATCGACGAGTTCGGCCAGGCCGAGCTCCGTCAGCCGATCGATGGTGTCAACTATTTTTCGGTGGGGAAGCAATTGTTGCACCTCGGCCAGGCGCAATTGTTTTTTGATGGACAAGGCCTCTGCGAGTACATATTGATGGTCCTCTAACCGGGTGAGGTCGGTAGCGTGTTCGGGTATGTACCGGAGCCAGGTCTCGCTCGACAATTTAAAATGGGCAGGCAGGGCGGCGGCCATCACTTCCCCTTCGGTGCAGCAGTAGTAATCGGCGATCCAGGTCCAAAAGGAAAGTTGTGCGGGGGTAACGATGGGTGTAGAGTCCAAAACTTGAAGGATCGGTTTGGCATGGAAGCCTTGCGGTTTGTCGGTGTGCAGCCGCTTGATCAGTCCGGCATACCGACGACGGCTCCCCAAATTCACTTCTACCCGCTTACCGACGGAAACCTGGTCTTGCAGGCTGACCGGTATCGACCAGGTAAAATTCTGTGGGGTGGCGATCGGCACAATCACCTCCGCAAACAGCGGGCGCTCGAGCGATGGAATCAACCAGGAAGGTGTTTGGGATGGGGCTGGCATGGGTAGCAAATCTAAACAACCCTTTTAGGATTCATTGGAAGGATCCGATCAGGATTTTACCCAAGATGCTTTTCGCTGCAGCAATTGGGATTCCATCATTTCGTACACCTTTTGCTTCAGGGCCGCCAGATCATCCAGCGTATAGCCATCGACCGGAACGGCTTCCAAAAATATAGCCCGGCTTCGACCCGGGTTTACGGTGAACAGCGAGCGGTAATGCATACGGTCATATCCATCCAGGAACAACAGCGGCTTGATCGGCGTTTGGGTCTCGATCGCCAAGCGAAAGGCGCCGTTGTAGAAATTGGATAAAGCGGTTGACCCCATATTGAAACTACCCTCCGGATAGATCAATACGGAGATTCCCAGGCGCAAATAACTACGCAGGGTCTCAACACTCTGAGCCCGGCTGTTGGGATCTTTTCGATGTACGCAGATCACCACCAGCCGATAGATGTAACCAAATATTGGATACCGTCCGTATTCGGCGGCACCCAAGGCCCGAAAGGGTTGGCGTACGCTGGTGATGATGAAGGCAGCGTCAATGTAGGAGATGTGGTTGCCCACAAAGATGTAGGCTTTCCGGGGGTCGGGACGATTTTCCTCACTCACCCTATGTTGGATGCCGACCAGGAACAGCCAGCAATCGCCCCAAAATCGACATAGCCGCATAATGGCGTTGCCGCCTTTGATGTTGCCCCCGAGGGCCGCCAGCAGAAATAAAGGGAAAAGCAATAGCATCAGCGCCACAAAAACCACCAAGGCGTAGAGCGAGAAGAAAAATTGGAAGATCGAGGTCAGCCACTTCACCGGTGTAAGTTACTCCCATTCGTTTAGAAATAGCCACTCGCCCCAACTCCCAACAAAAAACTGACCCCTAAAAACAAACTTTGAACCCTGAACTCCGAACTCCGAATTAACTTTGCCGTTCATGCTCGAAACCTCTACCAAGTCTGTTGCCTTCCACACCCTGGGCTGCAAGTTGAATTTCTCCGAGACCTCCACCCTTTCGAGGATGCTGGAGTCGGAGGGATTTGAAAAAAAGGATTTTGAGCAACCGGCGGATGTTTATGTGATAAATACCTGTTCGGTGACGGAGAATGCCGATAAGGAATGTCGACAATTGGTACGTCGTATCCAGCGCCGGTCACCCGAAAGCTTGGTCGTGATCACGGGGTGTTATGCCCAGTTGAAACCCAAAGAGATCGCAGAGATCCCGGGGGTGGATCTGGTGTTGGGAGCGGCCGAAAAATTCAATCTGGCGAGTCATTTGCGGGAGTTGACCAAAGGCGACGCCGCAAAGATCTCGAGTTGTGATATTGAGGCGGTGGATCGGTTTCATGCGTCGTGGTCGGTGAACGATCGTACTCGAACATTTTTAAAGGTGCAGGACGGATGTGATTACAGTTGTTCTTTCTGCACCATACCGCTGGCCCGGGGAAAGAGTCGTAGCGACCGTATTCAAAATGTGGTGGCCAATGCGGTGGAGCTGGGTGCGAGCGGCGTGAAGGAGATCGTGCTCACCGGGGTGAATCTGGGCGATTTTGGCATTTCGGGAATGGATGTGACGGGGCAGGCCGTACGAAAGGAAACTTTCTTTGAATTGGTACAGGCCTTGGAGGGTACACCCGGTATTGAACGGTTTCGGATCTCTTCGATCGAGCCCAACCTGCTGACCAACGAGATCATTGATTGGGTAGCGGGCAGCAAGAATTTTATGCCACATTTTCATATTCCCCTGCAGAGTGGAAGCGACCGGGTATTGGCGCTCATGCGTCGGCGGTATCGTCGCGCGCTATATGCGGAACGGGTCGATCGGATCCGTCAGACGATGCCGCACGCTTGTATCGGGGTGGATGTGATCGTGGGTTCGCCCGGGGAAACGGAAACGGATTTTCGGGAGACGATTGACTTTCTGACCGAACTCGATGTATCCTATTTGCATGTATTCACCTACAGTGAGCGAGCGCATACCCATGCCCTGAACATCAAACCGGTGGTACCTGTTTCGGCGCGGCAGGAAAGGAATAAGATTCTCCGCCAACTCTCCTACCAGAAAATACAGGAATTTTCCAGACGCTTCGAAGGAACTACCCGTACGGTGCTTTTCGAAAAAACCGAAAAAGGAGAAATGATGGAAGGCTACACAGATAACTACATCCGAATTTCAACTCCCTACCGCGCTGAATGGATCAACCAACTCATCAACTGGAAACTCTGAACTAACTCCGAACTATGAACTCTGAACTCTGAACTCTGAACTGAAGCCGGCGAAGCCGGCTTCAAGTGGAACGTACTGGACTCGAACCAGTGACCCCTACTCTGTCAAAGTAGTGCTCTGAACCAACTGAGCTAACGTTCCAAAAGGGGCAACAAAAATAAGCGATTTTCACCTCCCGACACCGGTATACCTTTGTCGCATGCTCATCCGGATGCCCCTTTTGGCTTTCATGGCCGTGTTGTGTGTGTCGGCACGCGCACAGAACCTTCCGGTTGGCAAGCGTTCCATCACCTTTATTGACGGCAGTCGTTTCAATCGTTCTGTACCCACAGAACTATATTATCCGGCCCTGGCCGCTGGAAATAATACCCCGGTTGCGAGTGGGACGGAAAAATATCCGGTTGTGGTCTTCGGCCACGGGTTTGTCATGACCCCGGCAGCGTATTTATGGCTGGCCGATTCGCTGGTGAAATATGGATTCATTGTAGCCTTTCCCGCCACGGAAAGCAGCTTCTCCCCCAGCCATGAGCAACTGGGACGCGATCTGGCTTTTTTGGCGCAACGGGTTTGTTCGCTGAACGACTCTTCCGGAAATTTTCTTTTCGGAAGAGTCACGAATAAATCAGCCCTGGGCGGACATTCCATGGGTGGTGGATGTAGCTTTTTGGGGATGACCTATAATACCCAAATTCAAGCCTTGTTCAATTTTGCCGCGGCGGAAACCAATCCGTCCGCCAAAACGGCCGCCAGTAGTATTCAGAAGCCAGCCTTGATCTTCTCTGGCAGTGCCGACTGCATCGTGGCCCCTTCCGAACAACAGGTGATGTATTCGAACATCCCCTATTCCTGTAAGTCTTATGTCAACATCACCGGCGGACTCCATTGCCATTTCGGAAACAACGATGCCACCTGCGTCTTTGGCCAGGTTTCCTCCGGCTGCAACAGTTCATCGATCAACGCACCAGCCGTTTTTAATAAGACGATCAGTCTGTTACGGCCGTTTCTTCAACATTATTTAAAAGCGGATTGCTCAGCCGCCGGTCAGTTTGAAACAACCCTCACGCAGTTGACCGGTGCCACGACCCAGCGTACATGCAGCAGTGATCCCCTGGGCTGTGTGGTTACAGCCGTGCCGGCAACGTCGGATCTTTCGCCGTTACGCTCTTACCCCAACCCGGCTTCGAGGATCATCGGCACCACCTTGGCCTTGCAACGGGGACGATTCGAGGAAATAAGCCTGTTTAATGCGCAAGGATCGATGATCCAGACACAGCGAACGGTTCCAGGAAACGTCATCACCCTACGGGCTCCAGTATCGGGGACCTATTTGGTCCGAGCTAAAACTTCGCTGGGGATATTTTATCGCCGGATCGTTTTCCACAACGAATGAATGGAATTTGGAGGCGTTTATATTTGTTCCAACCGATGAAATCCTTTCAGGCGACGATAAAATTCGAGATGAGCGACGAATTTATGCAGCGCGTACCGCCGCATCGCACCTACATCAACTTTCTCATTAAAAAGGGCGTCGTGGAGCATTATGCCGTAAGTATGGAATCGCAACGTGCCTGGATCACGCTAAATGCCGAGGACCGGGATGCGGCCCGAAAAGTACTGGCCCAATCCCCGCTGTTCCCCTTCTGGATCCTGGAGATCGATGAATTGTTTGTACTGGACGGTCAGCAGTACCGGCTGCCGGAGGTGAATCCGAATTGAAAATGCGAAAAGCCCAGTTTCCTGGGCTTTTCTGCTTTAGGGG
>SXXL01000047.1 GCA_005789565.1 Bacteroidota bacterium
CTACGGCGACTACCTGCGCTGTGGTGCCATCGCCCGGTTCAGTCCCATGATGCAACGCGTGATCGAACATGCCGAGGCCGGCGGAAAAGTGTTGGGAGTCTGCAACGGGTTTCAGATCCTCTGTGAGTCCAAACTATTGCCCGGGGCCCTGCTGCGAAACGCCCGGCGTCAGTTCGTGTGCCGAAACGTATACATCAACGATCCGGAAGGACAGGTCTACCAAATTCCCGTTGCCCACGGCGAGGGTCGGTACTATGCCGACGAACGTACGCTGGATCAGCTGGAGTCCAACGGACAGATCCTTTTCCGTTACTGCACCGAAACGGGGGCCATCACCGAAGCGGCCAATCCCAACGGGGCCTGTCGAAACATCGCCGGCATCCGAAATGCCCGGGGCAATGTCATCGGCATGATGCCCCATCCCGAGCGGGCCAGCTCCCCGGCCTTGAGTAACCTCGACGGACGGGCCCTCTTACAAAAATGGATCTTGGAAGCGGCTTCGGTCGGCTGATTTTAACATACCCATTCGCTTCCAATTACGAAATTTGCAAAAAAAGGAAATGCGCACCTTGATCACCTCATTGCTGCTGATCAGTACTCAACTGATCTTTGCTCAGAACCCCATCACCTGGCAGTTTCAGGCGGTGAAGACCGGCGAGCTGCAATATGAGGTAGTACTCAAAGCCACCATTCAACCCGGCTGGCATTTATACTCGCAGCAACAACCGGATGATGCCATCGCGATCCCTACCTCCATTCAGTTCAATGCTAATCCGCTACTGGTCCGTGAAAAAGGCATTCGGGAGGATGGAAAACTCGAGAAGTTCAAAGACAAGACCCTCGGCGTTACTTCGTTGCAATTCTCTAACCAAGTCAGTTTTATCCAGTCGATCAAGCTAAAGGCAAAAGTCAAGACCGCCATCACCGGCGAAGTGGAATATCAGGTGTGTGATGATGAGAAGTGCCTGCCGCCCAAAAAACAATCCTTCACCATTCCCTTGAACGGATGATCGGTTTCGCACGTCGCTTATGGGGCTGCCTTTTGTTGATCGGCCTTGCCTATCCCTTTCAGGAGGGCGTGTCTCAATCCACGCCACCGACACTTTCTTGGAAAGTAAGCGCGCAACTCCGCTCCGAGCAAACCTATGATCTTCGGTTTTCGATGGACTTGCCGGCGGACTGGAAGCTTTACGCCCCCGATCAAACGCTGGCCGATATACCCACTACGTCCATTCGGTTTTCCGACTCCTCCATTCGACTCCTGGGAAAATATCAAGTATCCCCCGCGCCTGAAACACAGCTTAGTGCCATCTTTTCCCAGCCTGTGCAGCTCTCGGGCGGGAAGGTTACCTGGACCATCACCCTACAACTGACCGGAGAAGTTCCCGCGCAATTATCGGGCGAACTGCTCTATACCTACGGTCGGGGGGATGAATTCTATCCGTCCACCTCCTTTCCCTTCACCGTGGAATTGGTTGGCGGTCGCTCCGTGGCCTCGGTCAAATGGAATGCAATTGATATCGAAAAACCCGTTCGTGATTGCGGCGATGAAACCACTACCGATCGATCGCCGTGGACGATCTTTTGGCTGGGTATACTGGGCGGACTGATCGCCTTCCTGACACCCTGCGTATTTCCGATGGTGCCTGTTACGGTCACATTCTTCACCAACCGCTCTACGAATCGCCGTCAAGGTATTTTCAACGCCTTTTTTTACGGGCTGTTCATCCTTCTGATCTACGTGTCGATCTCCATTCCTTTTCACGTGGCCGGTACTACCGTGGATGAAAATATTTTTAATAATCTGTCCACCAGTATCTGGCTCAACCTCTTGTTCTTCGGAATCTTCGTGGCCTTTGCGCTCTCTTTCTTCGGTCTGTATGAGATCGGGTTGCCCGGCGGGCTGGCCAATAAAATGGATGCCCGGTCGGGATTGGGAAATCTGGGTGGCATTTTTTTTATGGCCCTCACCTTGGCGATCGTATCCTTCTCCTGCACCGGTCCGATCCTGGGCACCTTGTTGGTGGGTGTGGCCGATCAGGGTGCTTGGCCGCTCACCTATGGTGCAGCGGGTTTTGGTCTGGCACTCGGATTGCCGTTTGCCTTGTTTGCCTTATTCCCGGGGTGGTTGCAGCGATTGCCTCGCTCAGGTTCTTGGATGACCGACGTTAAAGTGGTGCTCGGGTTTGTGGAATTGGCGTTGGCCGTGAAGTTTTTTTCTAATGCCGACTTGGTGGCGCAATGGGGATTGATGAAGCGCGAATTGTTTTTGGGGATCTGGATCTTGCTGGGAGCCGGCATCGTTCTGTATCTGTTGGGCTGGATCCGGTTTGGTCAACCGCCCGTACGAAACTGGTCCCTCGCACGTCTTTCCTTCATCGCCTTGTTCAGCGGAGGGACGATTTACTTGGCGAGCGGACTAGGCTGCTCCCCCCGTTCGGGATTGGATTGGATCAGCGGATTCCCGCCGCCGCGTAGCTACAGTTATTGCTCTGCCGAAAAGATGACCGCGGATCGCTTGGAGCCCATCGTCAACAACCTGGACTCGGCCCGGTCCCTGGCCCGTGCCCGCAACAAACCCATCCTGATCGATTTCACCGGGTGGGCCTGTGTCAATTGCCGACGCATGGAGGAGAAGGTTTGGATCGATCCCGCCGTGAGCCAATTGATGCGGGAAGAATTTGTAGTGGTTTCCTTGTACGTGGACGAACGACGAAAACTGCCGCTCGCCCAACAACGGGTGGAGAAATTGCCCGATGGTCACGAGAAAAAGATCGTCACCGTCGGGGATCAATGGGCTGCGTTTCAGATCGCCAATTTCGGGGCTACGGCCCAGCCGCAATATGCGATCATCGATGCCGATGGTCGGGTCCTTACCCGCACCAAATTCTATACGCCCGATGTGGTCGCCTTTCGTGTTTGGCTCGAGTGTGGGGTAGAAGCCTTCACCGATAAATAATCGTGGAACTCAGCGGGAGATCTGTCGCTGCGTCATCATTTTTCGCAGGTTGATCAATCCGTAGCGCATCCGTCCCAATGCCGTATTGATGCTGCAACCCGTCAGCCCGGCAATTTCCTTGAAGGTCATATCGGCATAATGACGCAAGATGATCACCTCCCGCTGGTCGGCCGGCAACAGATCCAAGAGATTGCGTACCCGATCGTTGAGTTGGCTGCGCATCATTTTTTCTTCGGAGGATTCCTCCGAGAAAGGCAATATTTCAAAGAGGTCCTGCTGCTCCCCGGTCTGAATGATGGGCGTGCGCTTCACTTTTCGGAAGTGATCGACGCAAAGATTACGGGCGATGCGCATGGCCCAGGGCAAAAATTTTCCTTCTTCCGCATAGCGTCTGCTGCGCAACGTATCGATGATGCGAATGAACGTTTCCTGGAAGATGTCTTCTGCCAAATACTCGTCCCGTACCAAAAATTTGATCGAGGTAAAGAGCCGGTTTTTGTGTCGGAGGACCAACGTCTCCAGTGCAGTCGAGTCTCCCTGCTGAAAAGCACAGATCAATTCGTAATCGGAGAGGGAAGGGGTTCCACGCATGACTTCTGCCTTTTTGAGTGATCAATAAAAGATTAGGCGTAGAAGTCGAACAATAGGCGCGTGGTTGGGTTTAGGAAACCAAATATAATCCATTTTTCGACCGGCCAGACCGGCCCGTCCCAATAATTTGTTAAGATGTTGGTTTTCATACGTAAAACTCCTCTGTAACTTTGCTCTCCCCATGTCCCCCAAGAAAAAAAGTTCAATCCCGATCACCACTACCGATGGCAAACCGATCCAGATCCGGGGCGCCCGGGTGCACAACTTGCGCTCGGTAGACGTGGATATACCCCGAAAAAAACTAGTGGTCGTCACCGGTGTGTCGGGCTCCGGAAAATCTTCGCTCACCATGGACACCCTCTTTGCGGAGGGACAACGTAAATACGCCGAAAGCCTGAGTGCTTATGCCCGCCAATTCCTGAACCGGATGAACAAACCGGAAGTGGATGATATCAAAGGACTCTGCCCGGCCATCGCCATCGAACAAAAGGTCATCACCCGTACCCCACGCAGTACCGTGGGCAGCTCCACGGAGATCTATGATTACCTGCGACTTCTCTATGCCCGCATCGGGCGTACCTTTTCTCCCGTTTCGGGCCAGGAAGTAACGAAGCAAGACGTGGCCGATGTGGTCGATTTTTTAAAAAAATTACCGATCGGCGAAAAGATCTTCCTGCTGACGGAGATCAAACCTCCTCGTACCAGAAGCTTGGCTGAGGAATTGAATATCCTGATCCAAAAAGGATTTGCCCGGCTGGGCATTCGCCCCAACGATCCCGCGAAGCCCTTTCGTGTCCATAACCTCGATACGTTCCTCGAGCTAAGTGCTTCGGAACAAAAAAAACAAATCGCGGCATCAACGACCTATTTGCTGGTAGACCGACTCGTAGCCGGTAACTGGAATGAAGATGATCTGCACCGCGTGGCCGATTCCGTCGGCACGGCATTCTCCGAGGGCGAGGGACGGCTGTATGTTTGCCTCGGTGAACAGCGATGGGAGACTTTTCACAACCGGCTGGAAGCGGACGGGCTGATCTTTGAAGACCCGGTTCCCAATCTTTTTTCCTTCAATCATCCGTTCGGCGCTTGTACTACCTGCGAAGGCTATTCTCAGGTGCTGGGCATCGATCCCGAAAAAGTCATTCCCGATACGCGGCTCAGTGTGTACGAGGGCGCCGTGGCTCCCTGGCGCGGCGAGAAATTGGATTGGTGGCGGCAACAATTCGTCAAACGGGCTAAATCGGTCGACTTTCCCATCCACCGACCCATCGCCGATCTATCGGCCAAACAACTGAAAACACTTTGGTCCGGTATCGATGGCATCGGCATCGATGATTTTTTTGCGGACGTGGAATCGCAGCTATACAAGGTGCAGTTTCGCGTACTGCTGAGTCGGTATAGAGGCCGCACCCTTTGTCCCGAATGCCAGGGAACTCGCTTGCGCAAAGAGGCCGGCTATGTTCGCATCGACGGGCATTCCATCGGAGCCGTCTGTGCCTGGCCCGTCGATCAGGTGACAGCATGGATGCATACCTTAACCGACTCCCTGCGACCCGCCGAGCAGGTGATCGCCAAGCGTTTGTTGATCGAACTCAACAACCGGTTGGGTACGCTGCGGAAAGTGGGACTCGGATACCTCACACTCGACCGCCTGGCCAATTCGCTCAGTGGTGGCGAGAGCCAACGCATCCAACTCACCCGTAACCTGGGCAGCAACCTCACTCGCTCCCTTTACATTCTCGATGAACCTTCCATTGGATTGCACCCAAGAGATACAGACAACCTGATTCGGGTGTTGGAGGAACTGCGGGAGTTGGGCAATACCGTGGTGGTCGTGGAGCACGATGAACAAATGATGCGGCGGGCCGATCATATCATTGACATGGGGCCGCTCGCGGCGCATCTGGGCGGACAAGTCATCGCGGAAGGTTCCGCCGATTCGATCATGCAACAACCTCAAAGCCTCACCGGTAAATACCTCCGTGGAACGCTTCGTATTCAGCCAAAGGGTGAGCCGCGCACCTGGAGTCGGTCCATTCAGGTCTTGGGCGCCGCTCAACACAACCTCAAAAACATAGATGTTGAGATCCCGCTGAACGTACTGACCGTCATCTGCGGGGTCAGCGGCAGTGGAAAGACCACCTTGGTCAAGAAGATCCTTCAGCCGGCCTTGCTCAAGCACTTGGGCGAAGCCACCGAGAAACCGGGCCTGCACCGGGCATTGACGGGAGATTTGTCCGCGATCCAACAGGTGGAGTTAGTGGATCAAAATCCCATTGGTAAATCTTCCCGCAGCAATCCCGTAACCTATATCAAGGCATACGATAGTATTCGGGATCTGTACGCCGACCAACCGGCTTCGGTGCGACAAGGATTTACCGCACGTCATTTTTCTTTCAATGTCGATGGCGGACGATGCGACACTTGTCAGGGAGAAGGCGAGCAGGTCGTGGAAATGCAATTCCTGGCCGACGTGCACCTGGTCTGTGAATCTTGCGGCGGAAAAAGATTCAAGCCCGAAGTTTTAGAAGTAACCTATCAGGAGAAAAATATCCATGAGGTGCTGGAACTGTCGGTCGACGAAGCCTTGGATTTTTTCGCGAAAGAAAAAGCGATCGTAAAAGCTATTCAGCCGTTGGCGTCGGTGGGACTGGGCTACATCAAACTAGGCCAATCGGCCAACACCCTTTCCGGGGGCGAGGCACAACGTGTAAAACTGGCTTCTTTCCTTGCCAAGAACCGGTCCCAGTACCAAGGGCTTTTCATTTTCGACGAGCCTACGACCGGACTCCATTTTCACGACATTGAAAAATTACTGGGGGCCTTCCAAGCCTTGATCGAACAAGGACACACGGTACTGGTGATAGAACACAATACCGACGTGATCCGTTCGGCCGATTGGGTGATCGAACTGGGTCCCGAAGCAGGCGAGGCCGGCGGTGCGTTGGTGTACGCGGGAAAGCCGGCCGATATCAAACGTTGCAAAAAAAGTCGAACCGCTCCTTTTTTGTAAGCAGGCCTTGGATCAGGATAATTCCGGATACAACGGATACGCGCGCATCAGATTCATGACAGAGGCTTTCACGGTGTCGATCACGGTTTGATCGTCGGCATTTTTCAGTACAGTATCGATCAGTTCCACAATGGTGAGCATGTCAGCTTCTTTAAGTCCCCGCGTGGTAACTGCCGGAACACCCACCCGGATGCCAGAGGTGACAAAGGGAGATTTGTCGTCGAAGGGAACGGAGTTCTTATTCAGGGTGATGTGGGCCCGGTCGAGCGATTCCTGTGCTTTCTTACCCGTGATGCCTTTGTTGCGCAGGTCGATCAGCATGAGGTGATTCTCGGTGCCACCGCTGATGAGTTGATAGCCTCGGTCCACAAAGGCCCGAGCCATGGCTTGTGCATTGGAAATGACTTGTTGGCCATAGGCTTTGAAATCGTCGGACAGTATCTCTCCAAAAGCAACGGCCTTGGCGGCAATGACGTGTTCGAGGGGTCCTCCTTGCATACCGGGGAAAACGGCCAGGTCGAGCAGTGAACTCATCATTCGGATATTTCCTTTGGGATCTTTGAGTCCGAACGGATTTTCAAAATCATTTCGCATCGCGATGATGCCGCCCCGCGGACCGCGCAAGGTTTTGTGCGTGGTGGAGGTGACGAGGTGACAATGATCGAACGGATCGTTGAGCAATCCGGCTGCGATCAATCCTGCCGGGTGTGCAATATCTGCCAGCACCAGTGCCCCGATCTCATCGGCCACAGCCCGTATGCGGGCATAATCCCAGTCTCGGCTATAAGCCGACGCGCCGCAAATGATCATCTTGGGTTTTTCTTGTCGAGCGGTGGCTTCCAATTGTGCATAATCGACCAAGCCGGTTTCGCGGTCCACTCCGTAAAAAAATGCCTGATAGGTTTTGCCGCTGAAATTGGCCGGACTGCCGTGGGTGAGGTGACCGCCCATGCTGAGGTCCAATCCCAAAATCTTATCGCCCGGTTTCAGGCAAGCCAGGAATACGGCCGTGTTGGCTTGCGCACCACTGTGGGGTTGAACATTTGCCCAGCTGCAACGAAAAATTTCCTTGAGTCGATCGATGGCCAGGGTCTCCAGCTCATCAATGACTTCACATCCGCCGTAGTAACGTTTGCCGGGATAGCCTTCGGCGTATTTATTGGTGGCTACGGATCCCATCGCTTGCATCACGGCCAGCGATGTGAAATTTTCGGATGCGATCAGCTCGATGCCCTCGCGTTGACGCTTCAATTCTTTTTGGAGCAGGTCAAAAACCAGTCTGTCTTTTTGCATGGCACAAAATTACGGGTTGAGGGCCTTGACCAACCGGATGGAGACGGGATGTTAAAAAAACATAGCTTTGAGCGGATTCTTCAGTATGAAAGCCATCATCCCCGTCGCTGGGGCGGGTACCAAACTTCGCCCCCACAGTTACACCCAGCCCAAGGCTTTGATCCCTTTGGCCGGGAAAACCGTGCTCAGCATCATCGTCGATCAGCTGCGCGAGGCGGGCATCACCGAGTTCATCTTTATTGTTGGATATTTTGGCAAGAAAATAGAGGATTACGTTCGACAACTCTATCCCGATCTGCAGGTGTCTTTTGTACACCAGACCGACCGACAGGGCGTGGGACATGCCATTCAGTTGACCAGGCACCTGGTGGGTGAGGCCGAAGTGTTTGTGGTGCTGGGGGATACCATTTGTGAATTTGACATCCGGTCAGTGATGCAAAGCCCTTATTCGATGGTGGGCCTTCGCAAAGTGGATGATCCCCGTGAGTTTGGCGTTGCCGAGATCGATGAGCAGGGAAAGTTGTTGCACGTGGTCGAGAAGCCACATATCCCAACGTCCAACCTGGCACTGGTGGGTATCTATAAGATTCGCGAGACCGAGTTGTTATTCGATTGCCTGCGGCAGAACATTCAGTCCGGGGTACAAAGCCATGGGGAATTCAGTTTGACCGATGCGTTGGAGTGCATGATCGCCGCCGGCGCCGACTTGCGTTCGTTCCGTGTCGAGAATTGGTTCGATTGCGGTCGAAAAGAAACCTTGTTGGAATCCAATCAGGTTCTGCTGAAAAAATTTGCCCCGACCGAGCCCATCAATCCCTACGAAAACTGTGTGCTGATCCCTCCGGTCAGTATCGGACAGGGTTGCACGATCCAGCATTCGATCATTGGCCCGCACGTCGCCATCGGTGACCACAGCGTGGTCGAAAAATCCATCGTCCGTAATTCCATCATCGGCTCCTATGCCCGCCTGAATGATATCGTACTAACCGATTCCGTCATTGGCAGCGATACACAGTTGAAAGGGGAGTCGCGGGCCCTCAACATCGGCGACAATACCAGCATCGACCTGGGCTGAAAACCTTTTCCATGAATCCCGATTTTTCCAACAACCGGATCTGCCAGCTCCTAGGAATCTCCTATCCGATCATACAGGCCGGGATGATCTGGGCCAGCGGTTGGCGATTGGCCAGCGCCGTCAGCAATTCCGGTGGATTGGGTATCCTGGGTGCAGGCTCTATGTATCCCGAGGTGTTGCGGGAACAGATCCAAAAATGCAAACAGGCGACGGACAAACCCTTTGCCGTTAACCTGCCCCTGCTGTACGTAGAGATCGAAAAGCATATTGAGATCATTCTTGAGCACAAGGTTCCCATTGTTTTTACCTCGGCCGGTTCGCCCCGTACCTGGACGGCCAGGTTGCAGGAAAAAGGGATCAAAGTCATTCACGTCGTTTCTTCTGCGGCCTTCGCTCAAAAAGCCGAGGCGGCCGGATGTGACGCCATCGTGGCCGAAGGGTATGAGGCGGGTGGTCACAATGGTCGCGAACAAACTACCACGATGGTTTTGGTGCCACAAGTGGTGGGGGCCGTTTCCATTCCCGTGATCGCGGCCGGTGGCATTGCAACCGGACAGCAGATGTTGGCCGCGATGGCACTGGGCGCTTCCGGAGTGCAGATCGGAACGCGGTTTTTAGCCAGTGAGGAATCTTCCGCGCATCCGGATTTCAAGAAAATGGTGATCGAATCCAATGAAGGGGATACGCAACTCGTGATGCATAAACTCGTGCCGGTGCGCTTGCTGAAAAATGATTTTTATCGCCGCATCGAAGCAGCCGAGTCGAGAGGGGCTACGGCAGAGGAGTTAAAGGAGATCCTGGGCAGAGCCCGGGCAAAGAAAGGTATGTTTGAGGGCGATCTGCGGGAAGGGGAGTTGGAGATCGGACAAGTGGCATCGCTCTTGGATGATATCTTGCCTGCGGCCACGATCGTACGCAACTTGCTACACGACTATGCAAGTCGGTTGCACATCCTGCAACAAGGGCTTTGATCAGCTCTTTCTAAAAACCCATTTCAGCATTTCGCCCCAACTGGGTTTCTTTCCGTACATGAGAATGCCGGTTCGATAGATCTTGGCGGCAAACCAAACCGTTCCCAGAAAGCCCAGTATCAATAAGATCATGGACAAGCCCAATTGCCACCAGGGTACGGTGCCGGGTACGCCATACGGGATCCGCGCCATCATGACGATGGGGGAGCTGAAAGGGATCAGGCTGGCCCATACGGCGATGGGACCGGTCGGGTTGGCGATGGCCGTGGTCATGAGCGCGATGGAAATGATCACCAGCATCGTCACCGGGAAGCTCAATGATTGGGCTTCGCGCAGGTCTTCATTGACGGCACTGCCAATGGCAGCGTAGAGTGAGGAATAAAAGAAAAATCCGCCGAGAAAATAAAAGCCAAAACAGAACAGGATCAACGGCATGTTGATACCGGTGATCACTTCCTGCATCGCTCCCACCATTGACGAGGCGGAGGTGAGTCCATTGCCCGTGGCCTTGGTAATATTATAGACCAGAAAAACAAAACCGATCCAGAGCAGGAATTGAGTGAGGGCTACCAATCCGATGCCGACGATCTTGCCCATCATCATTTGGAACGGGCGAACCGACGAGACCAATACTTCTGCGATGCGGTTGGTCTTTTCTTCCATGACCCCCATCATCACTTGTGATCCGTAGATCAATAAGATCATGTAGATGAGTAATCCGGCGATGTAACCGATCACCTCGGCCAGGTTGGCATTCGCGTTTTTGTCTTCCAGGTTGCGGGGGCGGATGGAGAGTTGGCTGCCTTGCAGGATGGCTTGTTTCGATTCATCGATCGACAAGCTGTCGTTCTTGATCCGGTTCCAGATCCGGTTGAGTTTGGCCTGTACGGCGGCGGTGGTGCCGCTACCATAGGACTTTTTGGATTCCAGCCAGATGCTATCGTTGCCCATTCGCCAATCCAACGCCGGGATCCGGATGTATCCGTCAAATCCGGCCGCTTCCGGATCGTGCAGAACATCTTCGGCCTTTTCACTGATGAGGCTCACTTTCGAACTGGGGTCGATCGCATTCTCCTGGTCCAGCACCGTTTGTTCAAAATACCCGCTTCGGTCGATCAGGGCGATGTTCAGCACTTGCTGACTGCTCTCGGCCAAGTATCCCATTCCGAAGATGAGTCCCACGTACAACAACGGAAACAGCAAGGTGGAGATGATGAATGTCTTTTTCCGTACCCGGGTCAGGTACTCGCGTTGTATGATGATGAAGGTCTTATTCATAATGCAGTTTAAGAGGCGGGTTGAAATTGGCGGGCGGTGGGACTATCCCCCACCAACCGAATGAAGATCTCGTTCAGGCTGGGCAGGAGTTCCTCGAAGGATCGAACGGGAATGGACAGGTCAAGGAGAAATCGAAGTACGTCGTTGGTGCTTTTGCCTTCGTGTATCTGTACGATCTGTTCCTGCTCGCCGCCGCGGATCAGGTCGAAAGGTGCTGGGTCGAGTTGAGCGGCCGAGAGCGGTGCGATGCCGAGCCGAAAATGATTTTGTTTGTATTGTTGTTTGACGGCACCGACGGTTCCATCCAGGATCTTTTCGCCTTTGTTCACCAGTATGATGTGTTCGCAGATCTCTTCCACTTGTTCCATGCGGTGGGTGCTGAACAGGATGGTCGATCCGTTTTGGGCCAGTCGGTGTATCTCGTCTTTGATCAAGTTGCTGTTGACCGGATCCAGTCCGCTGAACGGTTCATCCAAAATGATGAGTTTGGGTTCGTGCAGCACCGTGCTCACGAATTGAAGTTTTTGGCTCATCCCTTTGGAGAGGTCTTCTACTTTTTTATTCCACCAGGTTTGCATTTCCAGGCGTTCGAACCATTGTTTCACTTGTCTCAGCGCGTCGGGTCGCGAGAGGCCTTTCAGTTGGGCCAGGTAGAGGGCGTGTTCGCCGATCTTCATTTTTTTATAGAGACCCCTTTCTTCGGGCATGTAGCCGATGTGGCGGACGTCGTGGATGGGATCAAATTGCTTTCCCTGGAACGTGATGGTACCGGAATCGGGATAGAAGATTCCCGTGATCATGCGGATCAGGGTGGTTTTGCCGGCACCGTTGGGACCCAGCAAGCCGAAGATTTGTCCGGGTGCTACCGAAAAACTGATGTCATCCACCGCTTTTTGGTTGGCGAAATATTTTTTGAGATGTTCAACTCGTAAGAGGTCCTCCATGACAAAGATTTCGGCAAAGGTATTCGGGTGGCGTGATTTCGGTGTTAGGTTTTCGTTAATCGTGCGGAGATCGCCAGGGCTACGCGTTCGCCGTCCATAGCCGCACTGATGATCCCGCCGGCGTAGCCGGCGCCTTCCCCGCAGGGAAAAAGAT
Organism: Bacteroidota bacterium; assembly: GCA_005789565.1. Lineage (GTDB taxonomy): Bacteria > Bacteroidota > Bacteroidia > Chitinophagales > Chitinophagaceae > JJ008. The sequence continues at coordinate 12,279 of SXXL01000047.1, forward strand.
TTTTGACCTCGGGATGATGAAGTAATTCTTTTTCTCGGGGGATCCGCACGGGCGAGGAGGTACGCGATTCGGTCGCCACCACCACGGCCTCTCTCGTGTAATAACCTTTCATTTTTTGACCGGTGCGGCGGAATGCCGCTTGCAGGCGGGTATGAATGAAGGCGGGCAGGACCGGTTTAAGATCGGCTGCTCGGATACCCGGCAGGTAGGAGCAG
>SXXL01000048.1 GCA_005789565.1 Bacteroidota bacterium
ACCTGGACAGCTTCTCCGGCCACTCCGAACACCATGTTCACCGATGCAGCCGCTACTATTCCGTACACCGGAACGCCGGCTACTACCATCTATGTGAAACCCACTGTTAATACAAACTACTCGGTTAGCTTCACTACCCCCACACCTTGTCAGTCGGCCGTGACTACCGTTCCGGTCAACGTAACCAACCCAGTAGTGGGATTGGCCGTAGCACCTGCCACTCGTGCCGTATGCCTCGGTGGAAGTACCACGTTCACGGCCTCTGTTACCAGCGGCGGACCGATCACATACCAGTGGGAGCGTAGTATCGACGGTGGTCTGACGTACAGCGCCATCACGGGTGCCACCAGCGCTACCCTCACCATCAGCGGCGTTACGCAAAACATGACTGGCTATCGTTACCGCGTCGTGGCTACCGCCGCGCCTTGCGGATCCGCAACCTCCAACGTAGCAACACTTACGGTGAATCCGTTGCCGGTTGTTACGATCAGCTCACCGGTCGTTCGTCTGGTGCCCGGTCGTACGACTACCATCACCGCGACCAGCACGCCGCCGGCCGCACCGAATGGTTGGTCCTGGACATTAAACGGTGGAGCCATCTCCGGAACCACCAACACGCAAGTGGTCGGAATCGACCAACTCGGCACTTACCAAGCCACGGTGGTGGATGTGAACGGATGTACCAATAAGTCTAATGCTCTGGTCATTGCCGCTGAAGCAACCGATAAACTCTGGATCTATCCGAACCCCACGGTGAACGGAGCCTTCCAGGTTCGTCTGTACTTTGCCGGTGACCTGGCAGAGAAACGCGTGGTGACGATCTACAATCCGCTGGGACAAGTCATCGAAAGCCGTGACTTCACACTCGTGCGTGGATCCGCTCCGTATCAGCGAATGGACTTCAACCTCGGTGGCGGTGCCACAGCCAAAGGCGCCTATATCGTCAAGGTAGCACACCAATACACCGGCAAGGTGATCTCTGGAATCATCCTAGTACAATAACAACTATCAACTAAGAACGCTCTACAACTGGAAAGCCCCTCAATCGAGGGGCTTTCTTCTTTAAACCCTTATACGAACGCTCAACTCCTCATCCCTCGCCCGCCGAAGCCTTGGCAAAGGAGGGCTCCTTATCCCCTCATCCTCTTGTAGGCGTTGATCAGTCCGTTTGAAGACGAATCGTGTGTCGTGATAACTTTATTATCCTCCAGCTCCGGCAAGATTCGGGTAGCCAGTTGTTTGCCCAATTCCACACCCCATTGGTCGAAACTGTAGATATTCCAGATCACCCCCTGATAGAAGATCTTGTATTCGTATAAGGCGATCAATTCACCGAGCGTGTAGGGTGTCAGTTGCTCCAGCAGAAACGTATTGGTGGGCTGATTACCCTGGAAGATTTTGTAAGGCAACAGTGCCTGTATACTATCGCTGGTGTGTCCTGCCTTTTTCAGTTCCTTCAGGGCTTCGGCTTTGGTCTTTCCGTTCATCAATGCTTCCGTCTGGGCAAAAAAATTGCTCAGCAGCTTTTGGTGGTGGTCCTTCAGGTCGTGATGTGGTCGAGCCGACGCAATAAAATCACAAGGAATGATCGCCGTTCCCTGATGAATAAGTTGGTAAAAAGCGTGCTGGCCGTTTGTTCCGGGCTCACCCCAGATCACGGGACCGGTTGTGTAGGAAACAGTTTTCCCGTTACGGTCCACCGACTTCCCATTACTCTCCATATTCCCTTGTTGAAAATAAGCGGGGAAGCGATGCAGATACTGATCGTAGGGTAAAATAGCCTCCGTAGCGGCGCCCAGAAAATTCGTGTTCCAGATGCCGATCAGCGCCATCACGAGCGGAATATTTTCCCGGTCAGGGACCTGCCAGACATGTTCATCAATATGCTCGGCGCCTTTGAGTAATTGTTCAAAGTTTTTGTAGCCGATGGTCAGCGCAATGGACAGACCGATCGAACTCCAAAGGGAATAGCGTCCGCCTACCCAGTCCCAAAACTCGAACATATTCTTAGCATCGATGCCAAAGGCCTCTACCGCTTCCCGGTTAGTGCTCAAGGCCACAAAATGTTTGGCGATGTGTTTGGGCTGTTTGGCTTTTTTCAGGAACCAGGCTCGGGCCGTATGGGCATTGGTCATGGTCTCCTGCGTGGTAAAGGTCTTGGAAGCGATCAGAAAAAGGGTGGTCTCCGGGTCGATCCGCTTCAAGGTTTCCTGAATATGCGCTCCGTCTACATTCGATACAAAATTGACCTGCATGCCGGGCAACCAGTAGGGGCGGAGGGCTTCGGTTACCATCAGCGGACCCAGATCGCTGCCACCGATACCAATATTCACGATGGTGCGGATCTTTTTATTCGTATATCCGCGCGACTTACCGCTGTGGATCGATTCGCAAAAGGATTTAATTTGTCGCCGGACTCTCAATACCTCTGGCATCACCTCCACGCCGTCCGCTTTCCAGTCCTTCTTCGAAAAACTCCGAAGCGCCGGATGCAGTACGGCCCGCTGTTCGGTCCGGTTGATTGGCTCGCCCTTGCGGAGCGCTTCCAAAGCTTGACGGACCTTGGTTTCTTTTGCCAGATCGAACAAGACATTCAATATTGATTCATCGATCCGATTATTGGAGTAATCGAAGACCAGCTTATCGGCGCAAAGGGCCATTTTCTTGAACCGCGACCCATCCGAGGCAAAAGCCTTACGGATGGAAAATTTCTTACCCTGCTTGGATAATTTCCGGAGGGTTGACCAGGCAGCGGTGGAAGTAGGGTCTACAGCGGGGAACATGTTCAAATTTATTTATAAAGAGCGGAAGGCTTGTAGGGTGGTGTCGATCATAGTCCGGCTCACATCGAGATGCGTCACCAACCGCACGCGGTTGGGTGCGATGGCATAGGCCAGGATCCCGTGGTTTTTTAATTCAGCCACCAAACCAGGGGCCGGCATACCATCGATCAACTCAAAAATTATAATGTTCGTCTCCACCGGCAACACGAACTTGACGAAGGATTTTTTAGCGATCGCCTCACTCAATAGTTGTGCATGCAAATGATCTTCTGCCAGCCTTTCGATGTGATGATCTAGCGCATAGCATCCCGCGGCGGCCAAATACCCCGCTTGTCGCATGCCGCCACCAAAAACTTTTCGGATCCGGCGGGCGTGTTTGATAAAGGCGGCATCGCCCAGCAGTACGCTGCCAACGGGACAACCCATACTCTTGCTAAAACAGACCGACGCACTGTGGAATAGCCGAGCATACTCTGTCGGATTCTCTTTTTTGGCCACCAGGGCGTTCCAGACCCGGGCGCCGTCGAGGTGAAGCCGAAGTCCGTTTTCGTCACAGACCTGGCGGATGGAGGCGATCTCGGTGAGTTCGTAGCAACTGCCCCCGCCCCGGTTGGAAGTGTTTTCGAGGGACACCAAGCTGGTTCGGGCCCGGTGTACATCGTCGGGTTGGATGGCCGTTCTCACTTGCTGGGCCGTGATCCGTCCCCGGTCGCCTTCCAATAATTTCACGGAGGCGCCGGAATTAAAGGCGATCCCGCCACCCTCGTACTGATAGATATGGGAGTTGACGTCGCAGATGACCTCATCGCCGGGCTGGGTATGGCATTTGATGGCGATCTGGTTGGTCATGGTGCCAGATGGGCAAAACAATCCCGCCTCAAAACCAAAATATTTCGCGGTGCGGGTCTCCAAGGTATTGATGGTCGGGTCTTCACCAAACACATCATCGCCCACCGCTGCCGATTGAATGGCCTCCAGCATCCCGGGGGTGGGACGGGTTACGGTGTCGGACCGAAAGTCGATCGGTTTTTCCATACCCACGAAATTACCACTTGAAGCGCTTACTCCCTTGTCTTATTACCTTCGCAGAAACTTAGTTTATGCCCTCTTTTGATATTGTCAGCAAGGTCGATGCCCAGGCGCTCGACAACGCCGTGAACGTCACCACCCGCGAGATCACCAACCGGTTCGATTTCAAGGGCAGTCATGTCGTTATCGAACTCGACAAAAAAGAATTCACGCTGAAGTTGGAAGCCGACGACGATATGAAAATGCGTCAACTCCTCGATGTATTGGTAAGCCGGTCGAACAAACAGGGCATCGCCCCCGAGGCATTTGACCTGTCCAAAGAAGGCGCCGTCAGCGGGAAAGTTTGGAAAAAGTCCGTAAAGGTTCGTAATGGCCTGGCCCAGGAAGATGCCAAGAAGGTCGTGAAATTGATCAAGGATAGCGGACTCAAAGTGCAAGCCGCCATACAGGACGACCTGGTTCGGGTTACCGGAAAAAAGATCGACGACCTGCAGGCCGTTATCCAAGCCTGTCGTAGTGCCAACCTCGGAATCCCCCTCCAATATGTGAACATGCGGGATTGATCCTTTTTTGGGCATACCACCCCCGCAGCGTATATTTGCATCCCCTAAACAT
>SXXL01000049.1 GCA_005789565.1 Bacteroidota bacterium
ATGATGCCAATGCGCTGAAGTATATTCAGCAGGCAGCAGCCATTGGATACAAGAAAGACAATGACTATCTGGAAAATCTCGCGATCGCCTATTTAAACGTTGGTCAATTCGAGCAGGGCATCGATATATTGAAAAAAGTCCTGGTTCGCCGTCCCGCTGACTTCAACCTGCTTAACCTCCTGGCCGAAGCTCATTACGAACAGGCGAAATACACCGATGCGATACAATATTGGGATCGTATCCTGGAGCAGGATAAAGGCAATGCAGCGTCCTTATATATGATCGGCATGTGTTATCAGAAAATGGGTGGCGCCAATTTGGAGAAAGGGGTCGCGCTTTGCGACCGGGCCATTGAAATGGATCCTAGCCTGGCCAATCTGAAGCAGAAAAAAATGATCGCCGGACTTTAAGTTAATTCTCTTCTTACATTCTATCGGGTACCCGAATGCCGAGTAGCCCCATGGCATCGGCAATGACCCGGGCTGTTTGCTGACAGATCAACAACCGGAGGTATTTCTTTTCCGTGGTCTCTGCCTGCAGGACAGCATGTTCTGCATAAAAGCCGTTGAATGATTTCGCTAATTGATAAGTGTAGATGGCTACGATGGAGGGATTTTGCTCCTGCGCTGCTTGGTGTACTTGGGCAGAGTATTGTCCCAGTAATACCACCAGGTCTTTTTCCTTGCTTAGCAGGGGTGTAACGATCGCCTCCCGAGGCGCGTCGCCAACTTTTCGGAGGATAGACTGGATGCGGGCATGGGTGTATTGAACAAAGGGTCCGGTGAAGCCCTGAAAATCGATCGACTCTTCCGGATTGAATACCATTTTTTTCTTGGGATCGACCCGGAGCAGATAGAATTTCAGTGCCCCCAGGGCCAAGGTTTCATAAAGCTCCTGAAGTTCTTCCTTCGAGAAATCCTGCACCTTGCCCAACTCCTCCGTTTTTTTGCGGGCCACGTCAACCATTTCTTGGGTAAGGTCATCGGCATCGACGACGGTTCCTTCCCGGCTTTTCATTCGTCCCGTCGGCAACTCCACCATCCCGTAGCTCAGGTGATGGATCCCTTCTGCGTAGGGCTTGCCCAATTTGCGCAGGATGAGTTTCAGCACTTTCATGTGATAGTTCTGCTCATCGGCGATCACATAGATGCTCTGATCGTATCCGAACTCATCGTATTTCTGTTGGGCCAGCCCAAGGTCCTGTGTTATATAAACCGAGGTGCCATCCTTGCGCAGCACCAGTTTTTCATCTAGTCCGTCTTCGGTGAGATCGATCCAGATGCTTCCATCAGGCTTGCGAAAAAACACATCCGTTGCCAAGCCCTCTTCCACGAATTTTTTTCCCAGCAGGTACGTCTCGCTCTCGTAATACGTTTTGTCGAAATCGGCCCCTACGCGTTGATAGGTCTGCTCGAAACCTGCATATACCCAGCCGTTCATCGTGCGCCAAAGTGCCAGGGTCTCCGGATCGCCTTTTTCCCAGTTCAGAAGCATCTCCTGCGTGGCTTTCAGGATCGGTGCTTCCTGTTCCGCTTTCTCTTTGGTCATTCCGCCGGCGATCAATTCCTCCATTTCTTTTTTATAGGCCTCGTTGAAAAGCACGTAATAGTGTCCGACGAAATGATCTCCCTTCATGCCGGTATCATCAGGTGTGGCACCGTTTCCGAACCGTTGCCAGGCGATCATGCTTTTGCAGATGTGAATACCCCGGTCGTTGACGACGCAACTTTTTACGACCGACTGACCGATCTTGCCCAGGATCGCGGAGATGCTCCAGCCAAGAAAGATATTGCGTAAATGTCCGAGATGAAGCGGTTTGTTGGTGTTGGGGGAGGAATACTCCACCAGCACGCGCTGGCCGACTGACGCGGCCTCCACCAGCGAGGCTTGTTGCGTTTGTTGTTGAAACGACTCAATCCATTTCGTGTCTTGGATCGACAGGTTCAGGAATCCTTTTACCACCTGAAATCCGGCGAACAGTGCAGGATGTTTGTCGGTGAGCCACTCGCCGATCGAATGACCCAGGGCGTCGGGTGCTTTTCCCAAGGTTTTAGCCAGACCGAAAAGCACGAGGGTAAGGTCGCCTTCGAATTCCGGTTTGGTTTGGTTGATGACCAGCGCCTCCGGCTGACCATTCCAGGAAAAACCGGTGACCAATGCCTCCTGAATGGCTTTTCTGACTTGAAGGGAAAGTGATTCGGTCTGCATGGTCGCGAATGTACAACCCGATTTGGCATTTGGGGCCTCATTCGATTACTTTGCTCCGTGCGCCACCGTATGCATCATATCCGCGACTGGATCTTGCCGGTCATCGATTTTTTCTATCCGCCGTTTCAGAGGGTCTTTTCCCGGCAAACCTTTCGGTACGCGGCCAGTGGCGGTGGTAACGTGGTGTTGGGCTTTTCGGTCTACTCCCTGAGTTTTGAGTGTTTGTTCAAGGGGCGGGTGTGGGACCTTGGCTTCTATGCCCTGCAACCCCACTCGGCGGCTCTTTTTTTATCGTTTTGCGTGACGTTTCCGGTGGGATTCTTCATGGCCAAATACGTGGTTTTTTCGGATTCTTTTTTATCGGGCCGGGTTCAACTGTTTCGATATTTTCTGATCTGTCAATTCAATTTATTCCTGAACTGGATCCTGCTTAAGATCGGGGTGGAGTACTGGGAGATAGATCCGTTACCGGCTCAATTGATCACCATCGCATTCGTGGTGGCCGTCAGCTATTTGGCGCAGCGCTATTTCTCATTCCGAAGCCTGGGGATCAAAGACTGAAGCGGGATAAGTCCGCCGTGCATGGCATCTTCCCCTCCAATCCAATTTGAATACTAAGTCGGTCGCCGCGGTTGACCCAACCCAGTCCGTTCAGCTGGGTCAATTTGCCTTGGCATTTCAGGGGACCTATCTCCGCTTGATTCAGTCGCTGCTCGAGCCAGATTCGTTTTTCCTCCATCAGGCCGCCAAGGTCAAAAACAAACTTTTCTTCCAACCATTTTCGGATGGGTCGCTCGAACCACCTGGCCGCCTTACCCAGTATTTGATGGCGGGTTTTCAGGTCATAATCGATCTCATCCAAACGTAATTTACCGCTGGCCGAATCCCAGCGGGGTACGCCGGAAAGTTCCAGGGTGCCGGCATATTTTCCGGAAAGATGTAGCAGACATTTTAGTTGTTGGTCGTTGCCGCCGGCCAAGGAGATGGAATCGATGCGTACGGTCTTGCGAAAGGGACCTTGATCCGGTTTGATGCTGATGGGTAAAAACCGTCGGTTCAAAACCCCTTGTAAGGAGTCGAAGCGCAGGTCCAATTCCAATCGAATGCTAAAGTCGTCCGTCGGAACCGGCTTTTCCCAATCGGTGGGCGGAGCTGTCAGGTACGCCATGGGTACAGTATTGACCACTACCGGCCGGGCTCGTAGCCCGACCGACAGATCCAAACTATCGCCCACGGCTTCCAACCGGTTTTTTCGAAACCCCAGCGGACGAATCATCAACCAACCGAATTCACCAAGCGGGATGGGCCGATTCATGGTGCTCCAAGTTTGAAGTAAAGTGGGTTTCAAGTCGATGCGGCCATATTCTTTCTCCAGCTGCTGCTTAGCTGCCAGAAGCTCTTCCATCAACCCGTTCATCACATCGCGTGTGATGTCTTGTTCCCATAAACAGACTTTGCAAGGATCGATCGGTTTGGGAGCCTCGGGTTGTATGTTGAGTTGAAGCTGGTACTGGGGCAAAACTGAAAGCGTATTTACAAAGCGCACCTCCGCCTTTCGGGCTCCCGCTGAAAAACCACAGCGGCAGGGGGGTGTCCAGGGACTGATCACGACACCCTTTACACAGGCACGGGTCGAGCCTTCGATCTGATACTGGCCCGTAAAACTGAGGTCCAGCGTTTGAGCCTTGGCCCGCAAACGTAGCGGACCCCTCCAAAACTTGTATCGATACCGCAGGTCACAACCTTGCTGAACCCACCCCTCCGGATAGCCCTCGGAGGTGAAGACCGTATCTACGGATCGTTCTACCCATTCGTAGAGCGGTCTCAACGACATTCGCAGCGGGATATTGATTTCAGAAACCGACAGGTCGTTGGTTTGTCCCACGCCCCAAAAAGGAATCCAGAGGAAAAAGGAGAGGGGCAACAGGGGATTGCATCGCATGGGTCAAAACTAAATGGCTTTCCCCGATTGCCCACCCGCCGTATTGACATTTTGCCGTTAAAATCCCCTTTGCGGAACAAGTTGGCTGACTTTTTGGGTTGGGCCGCTGGCTGACTGCCATTTTTTCACCCCCAATCCCCTCGGCACGTAGATTGAACAATTAGTCCTGTAAAACTTTAAAACATGGGAAAAATTATCGGTATTGACCTGGGAACCACCAACAGCTGTGTCTCGGTCATGGAAGGAAATGAACCGGTGGTGATCGCAAACGACGAAGGTCGTCGGACCACGCCATCCGTTGTCGCTTTTCTGAAAAACGGAGAGCGCAAGGTGGGTGATCCGGCCAAGCGTCAGGCCATCACCAACCCACAAAATACGATCGCGTCCGTCAAGCGTTTCATGGGTCGTCGTTTCGACGAGGTAACCGAAGAGATCAGCCATTGGAGCTACAAAGTGGCCCAAGGAGATAACAACACCATTCGCATCGATATTGATGGTCGGCTTTACACGCCACAGGAGATCTCGGCCATGGTGCTTCAAAAAATGAAAAAGACCGCGGAGGACTATCTCGGACAAGA
>SXXL01000050.1 GCA_005789565.1 Bacteroidota bacterium
CACCAACGATGAATGGATCCGTACCCGCACCGGCATCTCCGAGCGCCGCATTCTCAAGGGCGTGGGAAGAGGTACCTCTGAAATGGTGGCTCCGGCCGTCCTGCAACTCTGTGAAAAACGGGGGATCGATCCCAAAGAGATCGATTGCCTGATCGTGGCCACCGTTACCCCCGACATGGTCTTTCCCGCCACGGCCAACATCGCCTGTGAAAAGATCGGGGCCACCAATGCCTACGGATTCGATCTGTCGGCCGCCTGCTCGGGATTTCTCTTCGCACTGAGCCAAGGGGCCGCCCTGATCGAAAGCGGTCGCTATAAAAAAGTAGTCGTTTGCGGTGCCGATAAAATGAGTTCCATCGTCGACTACACCGATCGTACCACCTGCGTCCTGTTCGGAGATGCCGCCGCCGCCGTATTGCTCGAACCCAATACGGAGGGATTTGGATTGATGGACAGTATTCTTCGTGCCGATGGAAGCGGTGCCAATTATCTGCGGATGAAAGCAGGCGGTGCCAAATACCCGGCCAGCATCGAAACCGTCATGGCCAAGGAGCACTATATCTATCAGGAGGGACAATCCGTTTTCAAGTTCGCCGTAAAAGGTATGGCCGACGTCAGTGCCGAATTGATGGAGAAGAATAATTTATCGGCCGATGATGTATCGTGGCTGGTACCGCATCAGGCAAACCTTCGCATCATCGATGCCACGGCCAATCGGATGGGACTATCCCGCGACAAGGTCATGATCAACATCCAGAAATACGGGAACACCACTGCAGCCACCATTCCGCTTTGCCTCTGGGACTGGGAAAAGCAATTGCACCAAGGAGAAAACATCGTATTGGCTGCCTTCGGAGGCGGCTTCACCTGGGGAGCCACCTGGGTGAAATGGGCCTATAATTCTTAAAACTTGCCTATGGAAACCAAGTTTCCGCTTACGGGTTGGAGTTCCGTGGCCATTCACGGCGGACACCAAGCCGACCCCCGTCACGCACACCTCACCCCCATTTACGCCAGCAGCACCTACGTGTTCGATACGGCGGAACAAGGGATGAACCGGTTCACGGGAAAAGAACCCGGATACATCTACGCCCGCTTCGGCAATCCCACCATCACCGAAGCGGCCGACAAGATCGCCGCCCTCGAAACCTTTGGGTTGAACATCCCGGCCAAAGCCATTTTACATGCCTCCGGCATGGGGGCGCTCACGACACTGTTTCTTTCCAACCTGAAAGCCGGTGAAAAGATTCTCACGCATTTTTCACTCTACGGCGGAACCGAAGAATTGATCCACCGCGTCCTGAAAGACCTGCAGATCGAAGCGGTGATCACCGACCTGCACGACCTGAATAACGCTGAAGCCATCCTTCAAAGCGACCCGTCCATTCGGATGGTCTACCTGGAAACACCGGCCAATCCCACCCTGCAGTGCATCGATTTGGAGGGATTGATCGGACTGGCAAAAAAATACGGGAAGAAAGTGGCCTGCGACAACACCTTCGCTACCCCTTATCTGCAACAACCCTTCGCCTTCGGAGCCGATTTCATCATGCACTCCACCACAAAATTCCTGAACGGACACGGCACCGCGATCGGCGGCGTACTCGTCGGTACCGATGTGGAATTCATGAGCACCATCGTCACCAAAAAACACCGGTTGCTGGGCGCCAATGCCAATGGCTTCGATGCTTTCTTGCTGACGCAAGGCATCAAAACACTGGAAGTGCGCATGGAACGTCATTGCCACAACGCCATGGAGGTCGCCCATTTTCTGGATACCCATTCGGCCGTGGCAAAAGTGAATTATACCGGACTGGCCCATCACCCCGACCAAGCCATCGCCCACAAACAAATGCGACACCCCGGCGCCATGATGAGCTTCGAATTGAAAAAAGGCATGAGCGGCGGCATGGAATTTCTGAACCGTTTACAGATGTGCGTGCGGGCCGTTTCGCTCGGCACCTGCGATACCTTGCTTAGTCACCCCGCCTCCACCACCCATTTTGGCGTACCCAAGGAAGAGCGAGAGAAATATGGGATCACCGACGGACTGATCCGCCTGAGCGTGGGCATGGAAAGCATCCAGGATATTTTACACGACCTCGATCAAGCCCTATCCACCCAATAGAGTCGCATGCTGATCCGACGCGCTGTCAAAGAAGATTGTCCTCGTTTGTTGGAACTGATCCGCGAACTGGCCCTCTATGAGCGGGCTCCGCAAGAAGTGACCGTGACCCCGGAACATTTCACCGAAAGTGGCTTTGGTGATAAGCCCATCTGGTGGGCCTTTGTGGCTGAGGAAAACGGATTCATCCACGGATTTGCCCTGTACTATATTCGATATTCTACCTGGAAAGGACAGGCCATGTATCTGGAAGACATCATCGTCACGGAAAAAAGTCGCGGGAAAGGGATTGGAAAATTACTGTTCGATCGGCTGATCGAGGAGGCCAGGGACCGACAATTCAAACGCATCCTTTGGCAAGTGCTGGAATGGAACGAACCCGCGATCAACTTCTATAAAAAATACAACGCTGCGTTCGATCCGGAGTGGCTGAATGGATCGATCGACCTGTGAATCAGCTTACGCCATCCACGATCATCTCTTTGTTGATCTTTTGAACGAGCCCTTGTAATACTTTACCCGGACCCGCCTCCGTAAACCGGGTTGCGCCGTCGGTGATCATGGCCTGAACGGACTGGGTCCATTTCACCGGACCGGTCAACTGACGGATCAAATTCTGTTTGATCTCGGAAGGCTCGATCACCGCTTTGGCAACGATATTTTGATAAACCGGACAGACCGGTGAATAGAAAGTCGATTTTTCGATTGCACCGACCAACTCCTCTTCTGCAATTTTCATCAGCGGCGAATGGAAGGCTCCGCCCACCGGCAGCAACAAGGCACGTTTGGCACCGGCCTCCTTCAGGGCAACACAGGCTTTTTCAACACCCGATTGGGAACCACTGATCACGAGCTGACCGGGGCAATTATAATTTGCGGCTACGACGATATCGTCGATCGTCGCACAAACCTCTTCTACTTTTTCATCGGCCAGTCCCAATACCGCCGCCATGGTCCCGGGTTGCTGGTCACAGGCCTTTTGCATCGCACGGGCCCGTGCTGCCACCAAGTTCAATCCATCCTCAAAGCTCAACACACCATTGGCAACCAAGGCTGTGAATTCACCGAGGGAATGTCCGGCCACCATATCCGGCTTCGCCCCGTCGATGGAGCGAAAGGCGATGATCGAGTGTAAAAAGATCGCCGGTTGGGTAACGTTGGTCTGCCGAAGTTGCTCTTCCGTACCGTCAAACATGATGTCCGAGATCCGAAAACCCAGGATCTCGTTGGCTTGTTCGATGATCTTTTTGGCAAAAGCGCTGTTGGTGTAGTGATCCTTGGCCATGCCGGGGAACTGTGAGCCTTGCCCCGGAAATACAAATGCGTGCTTCATAAAAGTATATCGTGCGGTGGTTAACTGAGTTTGGAGGAGATGAGTTTTAAGAACTCACTACGAGTTGAATTTTTTTGAAACTCCCCATCGAAGGCAGAAGTGGTGGTTACGGAGTTCTGCTTTTGCACGCCTCGCATCATCATGCAAAGGTGCTGGGCTTCCACCACCACGGCCACCCCGAGCGGGTTGAGTGTGTCCTTGATGGCATCGCGGATCTGCATGGTCAGTCGCTCTTGTACCTGCATCCGACGGGAATAGACATCCACCACGCGAGCGATCTTGCTGAGCCCGGTGATCCACCCGTTCGGAATATAGGCCACGTGGGCCTTCCCGAAAAATGGAAGCAAGTGATGTTCGCACATGCTGTACACCTCGATGTCCTTCACGACGATCATCTCGCTGACGTCTTCGTGAAATTTCGCCGAGTTCAGGATGTCGTGAGCACTAAGCTGATACCCCTGGGTCATGTACTGCATGGCTTTCGCCACCCGCTCCGGCGTTTTGAGCAGCCCCTCTCGTTCGGGATCCTCGCCCAACTGCGCAATGGCCTCCTTATAATTTTTCACCAGCAGGGCGGTACGCTGCTCGTCGTATTGTTCGATTTTCTTGTAGGACATGACGATTTATTTTAAGCGGGGTATTCGACAAAATTACGAGGGGTTTCATAGAGACGGATCTGCAAGTCGAGCCGCTCCGACAGATGCGGTCGCAGCAAGTCGTGTATCACCACTGCAATGTTTTCGGCTGTGGGATTCAGTTGGGCAAATTCTATGGTATCGAGATTCAGGTTTCGGTGATCGAAGCGCTCCAGGATCTGCTGCTGGATCAGGTCGCTCAACACCTTGAGGTCGATCACATACCCCGTTTCCGGATCGATCTCGCCGGTGACTTTCACGATCAACTCGTAATTGTGACCATGGTAGTTGGGCAAGGCGCATTTGCCAAAGATGCGGGCATTGGTGGCCTCATCCCAATCGGAACGAAACAACCGATGGGCAGCATTGAAATGCTCTTTTCGATAAACAGCTACACGGGTTGACATGTTCTATTTTTTTATTCGCCGTAATACTCGACGTAGATCCGGGGCGTTTCGATCAGTTTCAAACAATGCAAGGATACCTGCGCCGGGAGAGCCGGTTCCAATTCCTTCCAGATCGCGATCACGAAATTCTCGATCGAACAAAGCTTGCCTTGCATGAACGGTACATCGAGGTTGAGGTTTCGATGATCGACCTTGTCCACGATCCGCTCCCGCACGATGGCACTCAGCTTCTTGGCATCAAAGATGAAACCGGTCTGCGGATCGGGCTGCCCCTTGATGGTCACGAACAACTCGAAATTGTGCCCATGCCAGTTGGCATTCGCACATTTCCCAAAAACCGCGTCGTTCTGCTCGGCAGACCAATCGGGGTTGTGTAGACGATGGGCGGCATTGAAATGCTCCACCCGGGTTAAGTAAACCATGCTTTACTTTTTGTCTCCGGCCGCAGCATCGGGCGCAACCAAAGGACCGCAAAGGTACGCATATTCTACCCCATTTTGGATCCCCCTCTAAATGAGTAACTTGCCCACTGCATGCGCCGAAATCCAACCAAAAGACTGTTGATCGTAGCGGCCACCCCGCGGGAGATCGCCCCGTTTCTGAAAAAATGGAAACGCGAACCCATCGCCCCCAAACATTGGGAGGTAGATGTATTGATCTCGGGGATCGGACTCACGGCCACCACCTACTCACTGATCAAACAGATACACCTCTGCCACCCCGATCAGATCATTCAAGCCGGTGTGGGGGGGTGCTTCGACGAAAACATTCCCTTGGGCGAGGTGGTGATCGTCAAACAAGAAGCCATTGCCGACCAAAGCGTGATCGAACTCGATCAATTAAAGACCCTGTTCGACCTGCAGCTGGTACCCCAAGATCAATTCCCCTTTCGGAAGGGATGGCTGATCAACCGCTCGCCCCTGCTCCCGCGCATTCGATTGAAGAAAGTACGCGGCGTATCGGTCAACGAGATCACGACCGATAAAAAAAAGAAAGCCTTCTACGAAAAACATTTTCAACCCCTGGTCGAATCGATGGAAGGCGCCGCCCTGCACTATGTGGCCCTGCGCGAAAACATCCCCTTTCTCCAACTCCGCAGTTTCAGCAACTACATCGCCGAACGCAATAAAAAAAGATGGAATATGAACACGTCCATCGAAAACCTGAACCAAGCACTCCTCCGAATCGTTGAATCGCTATGAGTTATTCCCTTGGCTTCTCACCCTGCCCCAACGATACCTTTCTGTTCGATGCCTGGGTGAATCATAAAATGACCGCGTCCACCCCCGTCGAGCCGATCCTGGCAGATGTCGAAACCCTCAACGAATGGTCAGCCACCGGCCGATTGGACATTACCAAACTCAGCTTCCCCGCCCTGTTCCGGAATCTGAATACATACCGATTGCTCCGGGCCGGATCGGCCTTGGGGAACGGGGTCGGACCACTACTGATCTCCAAAGAACCCATTGAAGATCTGGCGCAAGCCGTCAACACGAAACGCATCGTGCTGCCCGGCAGCAGCACCACCGCCAACCTGCTTTTTACGTACGCTTACCCCGAGGCAACCCAGAAAACGTATCGCATTTTCTCCGAGATTGAGGACGCCGTGCTGCAAGGCGAGGCCGACCTGGGCGTGATCATCCATGAAAACCGATTCACCTATGCCCGCAGAGGATTGCATCTCGTAAAAGACCTGGGATCCCATTGGGAAAAACAAACCGGTTGCGCCGTACCCCTCGGTTGCATCGCCATCAAAAGATCGCTGGGCGAGGCCTTGGCTACACAAGTCACCCGCTCGTTACAAACCAGCCTCCAACTGGCTTGGGAACAATGGCCCAGCCTATCCAACTATGTGAAAACGCATGCACAAGAAATGGAGGAGTCGGTGATGCGACAACACATCGAGCTCTACGTGAATGAACATACGCGGGAATTGTCCGAAGCCGACATCGAATCGATCCAAACCCTGTACCGAGTTTACTGTCAAATAATGGAAATGCCCTCCGCCGACCCGGCCTTACTTTTTTAAGGCTATGGCATAGGTTTCCAAACAACGCTTGCGCGCCTCCTCATGCACCACAATGGGCTTGGGATAGGTAAACTCCTCCCACTCGGGTACCCATTGACGGATGTAACGGAACTCCGGATCGAATTTCTGTGTTTGCAGATAGGGATTGAACACGCGGAAATACGGCGCGGCATCACAGCCACTTCCGGCCGCCCATTGCCAACCGCCATTGTTCGCCGCCAGATCAAAATCCAATAATTTCTTGGCGAAATACGCCTCGCCCCAGCGCCAATCGATCAGCAAATGCTTGGTCAGAAAACTGGCCACGATCATCCGCACCCGATTGTGCATATAGCCCGTGGTGTTGAGTTCGCGCATGCCCGCATCCACGATCGGGTAACCAGTCCGGCCTTCACACCAGGCCTCGAACTCCTTGGTATTGTTTCGCCATTGGATGCGATCGTAGTCGGGTTTGAAGGATCGATGAACGATCTGCGGAAAATGCCAGAGGATCATGTGATAAAAATCCCGCCAGATCAATTCATTCACGAAGGATTCACTCAGCAAAGCCGTCTCCTTGGCTAATTGCCGAATGGAGATCGTGCCAAACCGGAGATGCACGCCGAGGCGGCTGGTTCCCTCTACCCCGGGCAGGTCGCGTTGCTGTTTATATTGCTGAATGACTTTCTTATTCCAACGGTTCGGGGGAAATGGCAGCTTCACCTCCTGAAATCCCATCGACTTCAAGGAGGGAATGGCCAGCGGTTTTTGCTGATAGAAGGCGTTTAGTTTTTTTTCAGACCCGAAGGAACGGATCGGATGCTGCAACAAATGCGCCCGCCATTTCCGGGAGTACGGCGTGAATACGGTGTAAGGCTTACCATCGTCTTTTACCACTTCCTGTTTGGCGAAAATGACCTGATCCTTGTATGCGTGAAATTCAATTCCATTTTTTTCAAGCCACTTGGCTACCTGCTCATCGCGCTGGCGGGCATAGGGCTCATAATCCTCATTGGTATAAACCGAACGGACCGTGTACTGTTGACAAATTTTTTGGAGGATGGCCTGGGGTTTGCCGTAGCGAACATCGAGGGTGGCCCCGCATTCGGTCAGTACCTCTTGGAGCTGTTCGAGGGATTGATGGATGAATTGAACCCTCCTGTCTTCTTTATCCTCGAGCTCTTCCAAGATCTCGGTATCAAAAATGAAAATGGGCTGAACCGGCAAGCCACTGCTCAGCGCTGCAAAAAGTCCGGCATTGTCCTGCAACCGCAGGTCGCGCCGAAACCAAAACAAAACCACGGGTGTAGACATATCCGGAAAACAACCCTAGGGAAAAATGGTTCGTAGATGGTGGTGGTAAAGGGTTTGGGAAACCGTGTTCCCGAAGGATGTTTCGCCGATGCGTCCTACCCAACGGATCCCAAACAGCGCATTGGTCAGGAAAACTTCCTCGGCTTCCAGCAGATCGCGGAGGGATATGGCCCTGCGCCGAACGGGCATCGTAGCGGCCAATTCATCGATCCACCACGACTGCATCACGCCCTCCACGGCCCCTTGATCGGGATCGGTCGTGTAGAGCGTACCGGCCTTGACCAAAAACAGATTGGCCAGGCAACTATCCGCCACCGCACCGTCGGTATTGAGCACCAGGGCATCGTTCCACTTTTGTTGTTTGGCGAATTGAGCGGCTTGGGTATAGAGCAGGGCACTGGTCGTCTTACAACGAGATAAGGCATCGGTCGATTTTCGTCCCCCGTCAAAAACGCCCAGCACCCAGCCATTCGCATTGAATTCTTTTCGGGAAGGGTCTAGGGGCCAGGTCTCGATCAGTACGCTCAGCTTTCGGTCGCCGTCGAATAATCCGCCCTCGCCGTGGGTAAGTGTGATGCGTACGCGCGCGGAGCCCCGGATCTTATTTTTTTGGATGGTTTGGATGACCTCCGCTTGCAATCGTTGCGGGGAGAGTAGTGCGGGCAGCGACCAATGGAGGGTGGCCAGCGTGCGGGACAGCCGGTCCATGTGCCGATCCCAAAGCGGCGCCTGATCGTTTTCGAAGCGAACGGTCTCAAATATGCCCGCACCATAGCGAAATCCCCGATCCTCGACCGAAATCGAGGCGGCGGGAGAGTCGATCCATTTTCCGTTGAGTCGGGCTTGCATGATTTAAAAAAAAGCCATTTCCAAAAGGAAATGGTGCTACGAAGGTATTGGGAAAATAGATCAGTTCGGTTGTACAACAATACCGGCCTTGACGGCATACATGATCAGCCCGGCCATGGACTTCGCACCGGTCTTAGTCTTGAGTTTATCGCGGATGGCTTCGACGGTCCGGGGACTCAGATCCACCAGATCGGCGATCTCCTTGGTGCTTTTCTCCTCACACATGAGCTTGAGGATGGTGATCTCTTTTTCACTGAGCTGAACATCGGGTGGTGCCGTGGCTTCGGCCGTGCGTTTGTTTTTGAGTCCGCTCAGCAACGCCTTGTTCGTGATGTCATTGAAATGAAATTCATTCTCATAGACCCCGCGAATGGCATCGTAGATCAGGTCGGCACCGGATTCTTTGGTGATGTATGAGTTAGCGCCCAACTCCATCATCTTGGAGATGACAGAATGATCGTTGAGGAATGAAAGCATGATGACCTTGACCGACGGATATAACTTCTTGATCTCGGGAAGTGCGGTCAAACCGTCCATCACCGGCATTTGGATATCGAGCAGGATCACATCCGGCTGTAGATGTTTGAGCAAGTTCAGCAATTGCATGCCGTTCTCTGCCTCCGCCACCATTTGGATATCCTTACGGACCTGCAGGGCCGTCTTGATACCGGTGCGAAACAGTGCGTGATCGTCGGTGATGGCAACTTTGATGGGGCCTTCGTTTTTCATGATCGTTGGATGGAAAATGACTGATTGCGAACAGACTTATGAAAACTACTATAAAAAAGGCGATACCATGCTAACAAATGATAAATTTTTCTAAAATATTAAGTGGATACCTTTAGATTATCACTTGTTTTTGGCTTAATAAGTAAACCCGGGGGTCACCGGGCTGAAAAGTTCGCTTTCCGGGAATGCTTTCGACCTTGATCAACCGGAGTCCGGCTGCCGCTAAGTATTCCCGCCATTCGTCCACCGAGTATAAAAAATCAATCCCTGTTTTTTCTTCAGCCGGTCCGCTCGCCTGCTCGATACGGCTCTCGATCTCCAACCGCAACGGATCATGCCGAATGGCAAATCGATTGGTATGTTGAAAGCGTCCGATGGTGGCAGTGGAAGATCGGCCATCCAAGTTCTGAGGCAAAATGATCTCGGCGATCGACCAGCTGTTGATCCAGAAATATCCGCCATCGACCAAGCTATCCGATACTTTTTGCAGGACCAACGGAAGTTCCTCGGGTGAAAAAAAGTTCAGACTATTCCCCATACAAAGGGCCCAGTGGTGACCGGCAAGGGGAACCCAATCGAGCAGGTTTTCACAGATGGTACGAACCGGAAGGGATTCCTTAGTGGCCCATTCCGCCAGTTGCTGGATATAGGGTGTAAGATTATCGACCGCCGTAACCGGAGTACCCCGACGGGCCAGTGCCAGGGCATGACGGCCCGGTCCGCACATCAGGTCCAGTACCGGTGTTTGGGTGTTTAATCCGTAGGCCACAAACAAATGTTCCACCTCCTGGCGCGTCAGTTGCTCCGGCAGCAGTTGCGGCCAGATCTCCTGATAGAAACCGTCAAAAAAATGATGATTGGGGTTGGCACTCATTCCAGGATCTTGTGACGGGTGGCATACATGACCAGTCCGGCAATGGTCTTCACCCCCGCCTTTTGTTTCATTTGCTGTCGGATGGTTTCGATGGTACGGGGACTCAAAAAAACCGTCTCCGCGATCTCCTCCGTTGTTTTGTCATCAGCGATCAACTGCAGGATCCGTAACTCCTTTTCCGTAAAACGGACGACGTTAACAGCCGGCCGGGAAACCTTGCACTTACGCTGCAACTTGAGCAACACAGCCTGATTGACCAGGTCGTTGAAATAGAAATCCTCCCGAACACAGGTCAGAATGGCCTGACAGATCTCCTCCGGATCAGCCATCTTGGTGAGAAAGGCATTGGCCCCCATCTCCATCATCCGGTTCACCAGCTGCGGCTCATCGTACATGGTGAGTACCACGATCCGTAGATCCGGATACTCCTTGCGGACTCGGGCAATCGCCTGGATCCCATCCGTGTTGGGTATCCGAACATCCATCAACAATACATCCGGTATTTTGACGGCCAATTTGTGCATCAAATCCTTCCCATCCTCTACCTCCCAAACCACTTGCAGAAAGTCCTTATCCCTAAATGCCGCCCGTAACCCGTCCCGGAAGATCTTGTGATCATCCGCCATGCCTAAAAGGATCTTGCCACTATCAAATGCCATCAAGTAAAAATACTCGATTTTTTTAATATAACTTGCTCAAAATCAGAGGAGGGAAATGCCAAGTTCTACGCAAGAGGATGAAAAAACAGAAGATCAGGGTGTTTTTACATTAGTAACAATGTTTAGATATGAACAATTAATCTAAACTTTATTCAATCAGAAATTAAAGTCCCCGTGCAGAACACATTAGCATTTTTTATTATTGACTATGCAAGGGCTTTGTTATTTATATCGCTATTTATCACATTAGTTTACGGGATCATAGTTTTTTCAAGTTGAAAAGAACTAAAAGTTTTTTTTTGGTACCTACTCTCGGACTTTTCTCTTTTATGCATTGCAATCCCAATTGAACCGCTTAACCTACTTGACAAACAAAATATTGATAAATTTTATGGCGCTATAAATGTTTTTGTTTCTGCCACAGAACTAGTTGTCTATTCGATATACCTCAATCCCCTGGAACTAGTGGGGAAAAAATACAAAATTAGCTTCGTATCAATTATTTTAATTGCCGTGATTATCACAATCGCCTATTTAATAATTATGAGGCCAAGCATTGAAATATCACTAGACAGTGATTCATACTCTCTTTCAGCGATTGTCTTTATAATCATTTTCCCAATCGCGTTGTTGAAATTGAAAAGTATTTTAAATAGTGATTACGAGTATCCGTTACACAAAGAGTCAGAATTCTGGATTACAATCGGGATTCTTTTTTATTGTGCCCTATCAAGCCCCTACTATTATCTAAGAGGTGCTTTTATAATAGAAAAAAGCTTAAAATTTGTTTTTGATCAAGTACTATTTTATACCCCATTTATTATTAATTGTAGTTGTATTTTAATGGCTTTTATATGCAGAAAGCAAGCGAAGAAATTTTAATTTTCTTTCTTTTAAACATAATTATACTGCTTTCTGTAGCAAGTATAACTATTGCTATAATTACAATATATAGAAAGAGGCAAAGAGAATCGAAAATCAAACTTTACAACCTTAAATCAGAATATGAAAATATAATACTAAGCACAAGACTTGAAATACAAGAGCAAAC
>SXXL01000051.1 GCA_005789565.1 Bacteroidota bacterium
CCAACGTGTCCACGCCTTTTTTCATTCTATTTCTGGCTTCGATGTCGAAGAAGATCTGCTTTGCCATGATATTTTTTAGGTTTTAATGATTGGTGAATGGATCAAACGATGGCGAGGATGTCGGACTCCCGCATGATGAGATAGTCCTGTCCTTCGATCTGGATCTCGGTACCGGCATATTTACCATAGAGGACGGTATCGCCGGCCTTTACGGTTACGGGCTCATCTTTTTTACCGGGACCGGCTGCGACGACCGTGCCGCGTTGCGGTTTTTCTTTAGCGGTGTCGGGGATGATGATACCTCCGGCTGTTTTTTCTTCGGCAGCGGCGGCTTTCACGATCACCCGGTCATGAAGGGGGGTTACGTTGACTTTCTTAGCCATAATCGTATTGGTTTTATTTTTTTTGAATGATTGCCAGCCGAGGGATCGGCGGGCGGCGAAGTTACTGTAAATAACATGCCAAGCGGGGGCGAACTGAAATTTTAGCAGATGACCCTGCAAAAGCTTCCTTTTCAGGCAGCCAAATGCCATTCCAGTCAGAAAAACTGTCAGCCAACAATCCCCTTCCCCGCCCTATCTTTGCGACCGCAAGTTCTTATCATGATCAGTCGTCGCAACATCCGGGTTAAAGTCATGCAGACCCTCTATTCGCTGTCCACCTTGGAGGCGACCGATCCTCGTCCCGACCCCGTCAAATCCCTTCAAAAACAATTCGATCAGACCCGGGAACTCCTGGTCTTTCTGCTATGGTCCCTCACCGAAATGGGCCGCCAGGTAGAAAGCTATGCCCACCGAAAAGCTTCTAAACACCTGCCCACCGCGGCCGATCTGCAGATCAACACCAAACTGGCCGGCAACGAGATCCTGTGGGAGATACAGCAGGATAAGACCCTGTCCCCCCACCTCCAAAAAGACCAGACGGCCCGAAAAGCCTCCGCCGACTTACTGAAACAGATCCACGCCCGCTTGCTGGAATCGGAACATTATATTTTATATATATCCAAGCCTGAAAGGGTACGGTCCGACGAAAAGAAGATCCTCCTGCAGATCCTGAACGACCACCTGGTCGGATACCAACCCTACGAAGAGTGGCTGGAAGATCATTTTTCGAATTGGGAGGACGATGCCGAGGCCATCCTGCAATTGCTCACCCAATACCTGCAGAAACCCGGCAAGCTCAGCGGGAAAAAAGAAGGAGTATCGTTCGAGCAGTTGATCCCGGCCGACAAACTGGCCTTCGGGAAAGAATTGCTGACGACCGTACTCGACAAAACCGAGCACCTCCAAAGTCTCATCATTCCCAAATTGAAAAACTGGGATCCCGATCGCATTGCCACCATCGATATGATCCTGATGAAAATGGGGCTGGCCGAGCTGCTTTATTTCGAGACCATTCCGCCCAAAGTGACCCTGAACGAATACATCGACCTGGCCAAAGAATACAGCACGGCCCAATCCGGACAATTTGTGAATGGCATCCTGGATAATATTCATCAGGACCTGGTCCGCTCCGGCGAACTCAAGAAGATCGAATTCAAAAAGTCATAGTCTTCGTTAATATATTTGTACTCCTTCGTATGACCCTGCAACAACTCATTCCCGGCATCAGCCTGATCGTGGCGTTGACCGCTTGCAAGCAAGTGGACAATCAAGCAGACAAACAATCAACCGCCACGGATGTGGAGATCCAAAAAAAAGAAGCGCTGGCCCAGGCACTCGCAGATACCCTGAATTTGACCGAAGTGGAATGGCTGGATCCGGTAGACCGAAACCTCGGTAAACTCAAGGCCAACCAATCGGTCGACATTATCTGGCGCTTCCGAAACATAGGCGACAAACCCCTGGTCATTGAGAATGCAACAGCCTCCTGTGGCTGTACCGTACCCGAGCGGCCCGAAAAACCCATCGCCCCCGGTGAGGAAGGCGTCATCAAAGCCACCTTCAATGGCAGCGGAGAAGGTAGCATCCTCAAACAGGTACATGTGATCGGCAACCTTAAACCCAACCGGGATCAGACCCTGAGTTTTTCCGGCCAGATCGAAAAGAAATAATATTAACCACCCTCAACTGTTATTATGCTCAACCGAATGATCTTACCCCTGCTGACTGTAGTCCTTTATCTCTCCTCCTGCGTTCCGCCTCCCAGCGGGGGTGCTACCGGCAAGCCGAGTGGTCCGCTAGGCGATTACGGGTCCCTGCTTTTCATGGGTATGATCATTTTGGTATTCTGGCTGTTCTTCATCCGTCCGCAAGCCAAAAAACAAAAAGAGCAGAAAAAATTCATCGATGAGATGGGTAAGGGCGACAAGATCGTGACCATCGCCGGTATTCACGGCACCATCAATAAGGTCAACGAGGACGGCACGATCCAATTGGAGGTGAGTCCGGGTAGCTACCTCAAGATCGAGCGCTCCGCCATCAGTATGGATTGGACAGCGGCCTTGAACAAGCCCACGCCTGAGAAAAAATAATATGCTTCGAATCGGTCTCACCGGCGGGATCGGCAGCGGAAAATCGACCGTGGCCCGGATCTTTCAATCCCTGGGCATACCGATCTATTCGGCCGACGTGGAGGCCAAACGCCTGATGCGGGAAGACGAGACCGTTCGTCGAGCGATCCAACAGGCGTTCGGCACCGATATCTATACGAACGAACAGCCCGACACTCGTCGCCTCGCCTCGATCGTCTTCAACGACCCGGCCGCGTTGGAAAAACTCAACCAGATCATTCATCCCGCTACCATTGCGGACGCCAAGCAATGGATAGAAAAACAACATTCCCCTTACGTGGTGAAAGAGTCGGCCTTATTATTTGAAAGCGGTGCGGCAGAGGGACTTGACTTGGTTGTAGGGGTCTATGCACCGCAGGCCCTTCGGATCAAACGCGTGATGCAACGCGAGGGGGTCGATCGTGAAACGGTGCTGGCCCGGATGAAAAGACAGATCGACGAAGAGATCAAGCGTCGGCTTTGCGACCGAGTGGTCATCAACGATGAGCAACAGCCCTTGTTGCAACAGGTACTCGACTTGCATCAGGAATTCCTGGACCTATCCAAACCAGTTTAGTTTAGTGCAGTGCTGCCAACGCTGTTTTGATCCGCACCCACCCTTCTTCGAGCTTGGGTAAACTGTTGGCAAAAGAGAAGCGTACACAAGTAGGCTCTCCGAAGGCATCGCCCATCACAGACGATACATGTGCGTTGTGTAAGAGATACATACTCAAGTCGGCGGCGTTCGTGATCGTCGTTGTGCCGTCGGACTTTCCGTAATAAGCGCTCATATCGGGAAAAACATAGAATGCTCCGTCGGGGGCGGGACAATTCACGCCGGGGATATCGCGAACAAGTTCCAATACCCGCTCGCGGCGTTTGGCGAATTCCTGCGTCATCTCCCGGGTGGGACGAAGATCGGAGGTGAGCGCCGTCACGGCGGCTTTTTGGGCGATGGAGTTGGTGCCGCTGGTGAATTGTCCCTGTACCTTTTCGCAGGCTTTGGCGATCTCTTTGTTGGCGGCGATGTATCCGATTCGCCAGCCGGTCATGGCAAATCCCTTGCTGAGTCCGTTCACGATCACCACCCGCTCTTTCAGGTCGGCTATGGAGGCCATACTGGCATGCTCGCCCACGAAATTGATGTACTCGTATATTTCGTCGGACAGAATAATAACATTCGGATGCTTTCGAAATACTTCGGCCAATGCTTGCAGTTCGGAGGCGGAGTAAACCGTTCCACTCGGATTGCAAGGGGAAGAAAAAAGAAACACGCGGGTACGCGGGGTGATGGCCGCTTCGAGTTGTTCGGGCGATATTTTGAATCCGCCAGCGGCGGTGGTTCGAACGGTCACCACATTGCCGCGGGCGATCTTGACCAGCTCGCTGTAGGTTACCCAGAAGGGTGTGGGAATGATGACCTCGTCGCCTTCATCCACCAATGATAAGATCACGTTGGCCAGACTTTGTTTGGCACCGGTGGAAACTACAATGTTCTCGGGGGCGTAATCCAATCCGTTATCGCGTTTCAATTTGGTACAGACCGCGGCGCGCAGGTCGGAAAAACCTGCTACGGGGGTGTAGTGACTCCAATTGTCGCGGATGGCCTGTATCGCCGCATCCTTGATATGTGCGGGCGTGTCAAAATCGGGTTCACCCAAACTCATATCGATCACATCAACACCTTTGGCGCGAAGCTCCCGTCCCAATTGAGCCATTTTGAGCGTCTCGGGTTCGTTGAAGCGAGTGAGGAAAGTGGAGAGGGTCATGGGTGAAGGGTGAAGGATGAAGGATGAAGGGTGAAGGGTGAAGGGGTTGATGCATCATTTGAGATATGATCGTAGTGCAGGAGCTAAACCCTAAACACTAAACATTCATTTAGTTATTTGATGTTCATGAATCAAACGGCCAAGTTCCTTCAGGAAAGGAAACCCGACATTATCGTAATCATATTTATCATCATTGAATATTCCATCCGAGTTGCAGTAGATCACGGCGCTGAGCAGGAATTCGACGTTATTCTTTACATCGTGGAAATAGGCGCCGTCGATCAAAAAGCCGTAGGCCTCGCCGACTTTATTATATACTCTAATATTGGGATCGTATGTATTGGGAACGGAGCCGTAGTAGAGAAATTTCACGTAGGTATCCCAGTGATCTTTCACGTCGTATTGAGGATCGATTGATTCGCCGGGGAGCATGGACATGTATTCGTGCAGGAAGGCGAGGTCGGATGCTGTAAGGTTGAAGCGTTGGTTCTTGGGTAGTGATTCGGGAAACATCACGGCACGCACCATCCGGTGAAGATCTTCGAGGGGAAACCGATTTCGGTGAGAGAAATCAAAGGGGCGGTTCACCAATTTTCCGTTGGAAAGGTATCCAACCCCCATTTGGATATCGCGTGCGGGATATTGGTAGGTGCTGATCTCGGCGGGTTTGAAATAGATCAATTTACCATCTGCATCCAGAAACCGAATGGGATTGGTGTGCCGGTTTTGTTCCATGGTGAACGGCACACTCAATCGATGGATGATCTCGGTATTGCGGTAACCCAACCGATGCAGGGTTTGGTTGATGTAATCGGGTCCCAGAAACTCGTAGAGACGATTGGAGGCATCGTTGTCGCTGACCAGCAAGATCTTTTTGATATAGTGTGCGATGGTGGGACGGCCATCGGCGGCTGACTTATCGGCCAAAACAGGGGTTTGCTCCGGGGCGACCGAGTCGGTCAGCATGGTCGTATTCCGATTCAGTCCCCCCACACCCAATTCGTTGAGTTTTTGGAGAGCCAGTACGGCCAGCGGGAATTTTATGGTAGAGGCGGGGTAGAAATATTCTTCGGGGTTGGACCGATAGGCGTGGTCGGTGAACCGGGGCCGACCTTTTTTATCTCGATCGATCCGGGTGTACAGCACCTGTATGCGTCGATCGGAGGAACCGAAAATGAGCGGATCAAAAATTTCAGGCTTAGCTTTCAATAAGCTGTATATCAACGTATCAGACATAGGATTTTGAGTTCCGGCGGGGGTGCTGCGGGCGGGGATCGCCCAACTCCCCAGCAGGATCAACACCGAAATGGTTCGGGTCAGGGTCATGGGCGGGAAAGTCATACCCCTCAAAGATAGGATTCCCCTCGATTTAAGTTTTTAGAAATCAAGTACAAACGCTGCAACCACCCCCTCCCTATTCCCCCGAAACCGCTATATTTGCCGTCCTTAAAAATGCTGGTCTGTAGCAGGTGCTGCAGATCCCAAAACCGACACGTATGCAACTGAAAGGATTGGTTCGTTTTTTCACCGTGCTGCTGATCATTTACTCCGTTTATCAGCTCTCTTTCACCTGGTTTGTACAAAACCACGAGGATAAGATCGAGGCGCAGGCAAATTCCTGGCTGAACAAGAACTTTTTGCCGGCCGATAAGAAATATCCGGGCGACAAAGATTCTCAGCAGGTTTATCAAGATGAGGTGGACCGCAACTACCGTCGCTATCTCGACAGTGCCCTCAAGGCCAGCGAGAACACCACCATCACCTACGGTATCAACGGAGCCATCACCTACAAGACCGCCAAAGAGGAGGAGTTGAACCTGGGGTTGGACTTGCAAGGTGGTATGAACGTGACCATGGAAGTGGAGATGACCGGTCTGCTCAAATCCCTGGCCAACAATTCATCCGACCCGAGCTTTCAATCCGCACTGGTCAATGCCGACAAACGCAAGGCCAACAGCGATGCCGATTTCATCGGACTGTTCCTGGAGGAATATAAAAAACTGGCCCCGGGTCGGCCTTTGGCCGGTCTCTTTGCCGCCGGCAGCTCCAACGAAGTCAATATCAAATCGACCGACGAAGAAGTGATCGCCTATATCCGCCGTCAGGCGATGACCGCCTTCAACCTGACCTTCGATCGCTTGCGCACCCGTATCGACCAGTTCGGGGTGGCGCAGCCTTCCATCAATCCCATTCCCAGCCGTGGTCTCATCAGCGTAGAGCTGCCGGGTATCAAGGATAAAGAACGGGTGCGTCGTCTCCTGCAGAGCACGGCCAACCTGCAATTCTGGGAAGTGTATACGCTGGCCGATGTATCCTACCAGAACGGCTGGCAAAAGACCATCACGGCCTTCAATACGAAATATGGCGGACTGGCCGATAGTACCAAGAAGGATTCTGCTACTGCCCAGGTGAAGCCCGTTGTGTCTGGCGACACGAATCAAACGGTGAAGTTGACGGCCGATTCCCCTGCAACGACTACAACCGTCACCGCCCCCAAAGAACCGGCGCAGAAAATGACGATCGATAAATTCCTGATGCTGATGCAACCCAGCCAGGATGAACAAGGGAAGATCCTCTATCCTTCCGCGATCGGACAGGTGCCCATCAAAGACACCATGGCCTTCAACGGTTACTTGCGCGAATTCAAAAGCAATTTCCCCGGCGATGTGGTATTTGCCTACGGAGTACCCGAAAAAGATCAAAAAGGGAAAGCTGCTGAGTTTGTTCCGCTCTACGGCTTGAAAACATTCAATCGCACCAATGCCAAATTGGAAGGCGATGCCATCTCCGATGCCCGCCAGGACTTTGACCAATACGGAAAAGTGCAGATCGAAATGCGGATGAAACCACAGGGTGCGGCCATCTGGAAAAAAATGACAGAAGAAAATATTGGTCGCCCCATCGCGATCGTATTGGATAACATCGTTCAATCTGCTCCCAACGTGATCAGTGCCATCCCCAGCGGGATCTCCTCCATCACCGGAAGCTACACGCAACAGGAGGCGGCCGACTTGGCCAATATCCTGAAGATCGGTAAGCTCCCCGCACCGGCCAAGATCGTGCAAGAGCAACAGGTTGGTCCCACCCTCGGCAGCGAAGCCATCCGCAGCGGTTCGATGGCCTTCCTGATCTCCTTCATTGTGATCTTCTGCCTGATGCTGGTTTACTACAACACCAGCGGTTGGGTAGCCAACATCGCGCTGATCCTGAACCTGCTGTTCACCGTGGGTATTTTGGCCGGACTGGGTGCCACCCTCACGGCTCCCGGTATCGCAGGTCTGGTACTGACCATTGGTATGGCCGTTGATACCAACGTAATCATCTACGAGCGTATCAAAGAAGAATTATCCAAAGGCAAAAGCTATCTCTCAGCCATCACTGAGGGATACAAACGCTCCTTGCCCCCGGTATTGGATGCGCACGTAACGACCTTGCTGACCGCCTTCATCCTTTTCTACTTCGGCTTGGGTCCGGTTAAAGGTTTCGCCACCACCCAGATCATCGGTATCCTGCTCTCCTTGTTCTGCGGGATCCTCGTGAGCCGCTGGGTATCGGACATCTTCACCGACAAGAAAAAGCACCTGGAATACTTCACCGGTGTCTCCCAAAAAGTATTCAAACACGCCAAATACAAATTCATCGAATACCGCAAGGTCGCCTACGTGATCTCCATGATCGTTTTGGCGCTGGGCATCGCAGCCTACTTCAACGGATTTGATCAGGGCGTTGAATTCGCGGGCGGACGTAGCTACGTCGTGAAGTTCGATCAACGGGTAGATGTAGAGTCCGTGCGAAACGACCTCAAAACCGCCTTCGACGGAGAGAACCCCATTATCAAAACCATCGGCGACAACTCCACCCTCGATATCACCACGGCGTATTTGATCCGTGATAACAGCGCGGGTATCGACGCAAAAGTGGAAGGCAAGTTGTACGAGGGACTTAAAAAATACCTCCCGGCGGGTATGACGCTGGAGCAATTCGAGGCCGGTTCGGCCAAGATCGGCAAGCAGGCCTCTAAAAAAGTACTGCCCACCATTTCGGATGACCTGAAGGCCGGTGCCGTACAGGCCACCATCTTCGCCATCATCGTGATCTTCCTGTACATCTTCATCCGCTTCCGCGATTGGCGTTATTCGTTGGGAACCATCGTGGCCTTGTTGCACGACGTGTTCGTAACCTTGGCCGTGTTCTCATTCGCCCGTACCGTGGTGCCGTTCCCACTGGAGATCGACCAGCATTTCATTGCGGCGATCCTGACCGTGATCGGTTTCTCGATGAATGACACGGTGATCGTATTTGACCGGATCCGGGAGACCAGCCGGATCAGTCCCTCCGCCCCCCGCGCCGAGATCATCAACCGCGCCATCAACGAAACGTTGAGCCGCACGATCATGACCTCGCTCACGGTGTTCCTGACCATCTTGATCCTCTTCCTGGTGGGAGGAGAAGTAACCAAAGGTTTTGCCTTTGCGATGCTGATCGGGGTAATCACCGGAACCTACTCTTCCATCTTCGTGGCAGCCCCCATTCTGGTGGATCTGGGCGGTGACCGCCCCTTGGGAAAAGCAGCCGAGAAAAAATGATCAACTAATCACAAATAGAAAAGCCCCGAAACCCGGGGCTTTTTCATGCGATTTATTGTGGAGCATTAAACGGCGAAAGAAGTTCCGCACCCGCAGGTGGAACTGGCGTTGGGATTGGTAAACGTAAAGCCCCGGTTGTTCAGGCCTTCCTCCCAATCCACCTCCATTCCCATCAAATAAAGTTGATGTGGTTTTTCCATCACGCAGGGAATACCCTCGATCTGAAAGAACAGGTCGGTTTCCTTGGGTTGATCAAATCCCAATACATAAGAAAGTCCGGAACAGCCACCTCCTTTGACACCCAATCGGAGGGATTGTGTGGCATCAAAGCCGGGTTCGGCCATTAAGCGCTTGATCTCGCGGATTGCTCCTTCGGTCAACTGCACGGGAGACTGGTCGATCATCGTTTCCATACCGCAAAGTTAATCGTTCCATATACTTCCCGTTCGGCTTACTTTTGTTAAAGTTGAAGCTATGGACATTCAAACCCTCTCCCTCCTGCTCTCCGTACTGGCCATTGTACTTAGTGTGATGGCCATGACCAAGAAAGAATCCCCCACCGTCGCACCGGCACCGGCATCCGATACCCGCGCCCTTCGCCTACAGGCCTATGAGCGACTGGTACTGCTCACCGAACGCATCGCTTTGCCCAACCTCATTTCCCGGCTGGCACAACCCGGAATCAGTGCCTTTGAAATGAAAGTGGCCCTGCTGGAAAACATCAAACAGGAATTTGATTATAACAGCACCCAGCAACTCTATGTTTCCGAGCTGGCTTGGGACTCGGTCCGGAATTTAAAAGAACAGAACCTTTCCATGATCCACCAGGTATCGGCTTCTTTCTCCGCCGATGCCAGTGGTTCCGAATTGAATAAACGCTTACTGGAACTACTCCTGCAACAAACCGGAGCCCCCTTGCACGAGATCGTTGCCAAAACACTCAATCAGGAAGCCAAAACACTGATGACGTAATGGAAAATCCCCCTAAAAAAACAACCGACTCCGGCCTCGAGATCAAATCGGTTTACAACGCCACCGATCGTCCGAATACCCAAGCGGAGCAACCGGGAGAATTCCCCTACACCCGCGGCATACAGCCCGATATGTATCGGGGAAAACTTTGGACGATGCGGCAGTATGCCGGATTCTCCACGGCCGAAGCCAGCAATGAACGATATCATTATTTGCTCAAACAAGGGGTGAGCGGACTCAGCGTTGCCTTCGACCTGCCCACCCAGATCGGTTATGACAGCGACCACGCCCTGGCCGACGGAGAAGTAGGGAAAGTAGGCGTTGCCATTGATTCGATCGAGGACATGCGCCGGTTATTCCAAGGCATTCCGCTCGAATCGGTGAGTACGTCCATGACCATCAACGCCACCGGCTTCATCCTGCTGTCGCTTTATGCGGCCGTGGCCAAGGAACAAGGCGCCGACATCAAAAAGCTCAACGGCACCATCCAAAACGATATCCTCAAAGAATACGCAGCCCGGGGCACCTATATCTATCCCCCCCGCCCTTCCATGCGCATCATCACCGATATCTTCGAATGGTGCAGCCGGGAGATGCCCAAATGGAATACCATCTCCATTTCCGGTTATCACATCCGAGAAGCGGGTAGCACGGCCGCGCAGGAGATCGCTTTCACCCTCAGCAACGGGAAAGCCTATGTGCAAGCCGCACTCGAAAAAGGACTGGACATAAACGTATTCGGCAAACGACTTTCCTTTTTCTTCAATGCACACAATAATCTCTTTGAAGAAGTGGCCAAATTTCGGGCGGCCCGACGGATCTGGTCGAACCTCATGCGTGACCTGGGCGCCACCGACCCCAAAGCCTGTATGCTCCGCTTTCATACCCAAACCGGCGGCAGCACCCTCACGGCACAACAACCCCTGAATAATATCTCTCGCGTTACCGTCCAAACCCTGGCAGCTGTATTGGGTGGAACGCAATCGTTACACACCAATGGGTATGACGAAGCACTCGGACTTCCCACCGAAGAAGCAGCCCGTATTGCCCTGCGTACCCAGCAAATTGTCGCTTTTGAGAGTGGCGTGGCCGATACGGCGGATCCGCTGGCCGGATCCTATTTCATCGAATCTCTCACGGATGAAATGGAGCAAAAGGCTCGCGAGTGGATGAAACAAATTGACGATCTGGGCGGCAGCGTATCGGCTATCGAGCAAGAATATATGCAACGCGAGATCGCCCGCAGCGCATACGCCTACCAGCGGAAGGTGGAATCGAAGGAGCAGATCGTCGTGGGACAAAACGCCTACACCTCCGACGAATCACTACAAACTCCAATCCTTAAGATCGACGACTCCATCCGCCAATTACAGACCGAACGGCTCACCAACTTAAAAGCACAACGAGACGCCGCCATCGCCACAAAATGTCTGGAAGCCATTCGCCAGAAAGCGGTCAGCGGCGAAAACCTGATGCCGGCCGTGCTGGATGCTGTTGAGAACAATTGTACCCTCGGTGAGATCTCCGATGTGTTAAGGAGCGTGTTTGGGGAGCACAAGTGATCAGCCCTTCTTCACTTCCTTGGCCCAGGCATCTTTGAGTCCTACGGTTTTATTGAAGACTAATTTCTCAGGCGTGCTGTCCTTGTCCAATACAAAATACCCCTGCCGTAAAAATTGAAATCGGTCCGTGAGGGTGGCCTCCGCCAAGGCAGGTTCGGCGTAGGCGGATTTTACTACCTGAAGGGATTCCGGATTCAAGAAAGATTTAAAATCGGCCTCACTGTCGGTCGGATCTTCGACAGAGAACAAGCGGTCATATAAGCGCAGCTCCACCGGTACGGCCTGCGCCCGGCTCACCCAATGCAGGGTTCCTTTTACGGAGAGACCGCTGGTATCGGATCCGCTCTTGCTTTCGGGGAAGTAGGTACATTTTAATTCGATCACTTCTCCCCGATCATCTTTGATCACTTCTTCGCAGCGGATGATGTAGGCACTTTTCAGTCGCACCATTTGTCCGGGTGCCAATCTGAAAAATTTCTTCGGGGGAACTTCCATGAAATCACTTCGCTCAACGAAAAGCTGATTGCTGAAAGGGATCTGACGGTTGCCGGCGGTTTCCGATTCGGGGTTGTTCTCGCTGTTCAGCCACTCCACTTCGCCGGAATGATTGGTTAGTGTAATGAGCAGGGGGTCGGCCACGACCATTCGGCGCAGGGCTATTTTATTCAGGTGTTCGCGCACACAGAATTCCAGCAGGCCCACATCCACCAGATTTTCTCGTTTGGCCACGCCGATGCGGCTGCAGAATTCACGGATACTCTCGGGCGTGTAGCCGCGACGACGCAGTCCGCTAATAGTTGACATTCTGGGATCGTCCCATCCGTTCACATGCCCTTCTTGCACGAGCTGCAGGAGCTTTCGTTTGCTGGTAACGGTATAGTTGATGTTGCGACGGGCAAATTCGTATTGGTGCGAGGGATAGATCTCGAGTTTTTTGATCAGCCAATCGTAGAGTTCGCGGTGCGGCACAAATTCCAAGGTGCAGATGGAGTGCGTGATGTTTTCGATGGAATCACTTTGTCCGTGTGCGAAATCATACATCGGATAGATACACCATTTATCGCCCGTGCGGTGATGATGCGCGTGCTTGATCCGGTAGAGGATTGGGTCACGCATAAGCATGTTGAGGTGCGTCATGTCGATCTTAGCCCGAAGAGTACGAGCGCCATCGGGAAATTCACCGGCTTTCATTCGAAGAAAAAGATCGCGATTCTCCTCAATGGTGCGGCTGCGGTAGGGACTATCCACACCGGGCTGGGTGGGCGTTCCTTTTTGGGCGGCGATCTCTTCGGGGGTCAGGTCGTCTACATAGGCCAGTCCCCGATCGATCAATTTACAGGCATAGTTGAACAGCGTGTCAAAATAATCGCTGGCGTAACGTTCATGCTTCCATTCAAAGCCCAACCAACGAACGTCTTGCTTGATACTGTCGACGTATTCGGTTTCCTCGGTGGTGGGATTGGTATCATCGAACCGCAGGTTGGTATAGCCGGGGTAGCGTTGAGTAAGACCAAAATTGAGGCAGATCGAAGAGGCGTGACCAATATGCAGGTAGCCATTGGGCTCCGGTGGAAAGCGCGTAACGATCTGCTGGTGTTTACCAGACTGAAGATCTTGCTCGATGATCTCTTCCAAAAAATTTAAACTGCGTTCTTCTGTCATAAGCAGGTACGAAGATACAAAATGACGGCCGGTCAGGGGCGGCAGTAACGCCGGATGAGTTCGAATTGGTCGGGGTAGTGAGCAGATAACTCCGTTGCCGAGGCCATCTCGTGATCGTTAAAATGAAAACCGGGTGAAACCGTGCAGCTTACCAGGCAATACTCCGTACCGGGTACAGGTGCGGCCGCGAACCAGTGGTTGGCGGGGATGGTTACTTGCAGGGCATGGTTTGGTCCCATGAAGATGATATCCGCGGGTGCTTGTTCGTGGAGGACCAGCAGCTGCAAAGCACCGCCTTCGTGAAAATGCCAGATCTCATCGCTTTTGATGCGGTGAAATGCGGCAAAATCACCGGCTTCCATCAGGTAAAGAATGGCCGTGGCGTGCGGTCGTCCGGCGGGGAAGGGATCGAGTTCGAGGTTGCCCGGAAAAACAGAAGCCGAACAATAGGTCCGTTTGTAGAATCCTCCTTCGGGATGTGGTTCAAGCCCGAGTTGTTCGATCCGTTCGCGAGCGGTCATCAGAATCCTTTCTTGGGTGATTGGCTGCCACCAACCCCGATCTCACTGGAACCCAGCACGGTGATCTCCGACTTGATGAAATCCTTTTCCTCGGCCTTGTAGATATTCTCTACGAATTGCTGTGGGTTGCGGTCGATGTAGGGGAACCAGGTGCTGTGGATCTGGATCATGATGCGGTGACCTTTTTTGAAGGTATGCAGCACGTCTTGCAGGGGAATGTTCACGTCGGTGGGTTGTCCGGGTACGAACGGCTCCGGTTTCTCGAAGCTGTTACGGAACCGACCACGGAATACTTCGCTGCGGACCAGCTGTTGGTAGCCGCCCATCACGATGTTTTTGGGGTTGTGTTCGTAGTTCGGGTGATTGTCGGGGTACACATCGATGAGCTTCACGAAGAAATCGGCATCGGTGGTTGACAGGGCCACTTTCAGCTTGGCCAAGATCTCACCGGCGAGGGTAATGGGATCGGTGAGCGGATCGGTCTCGAAGGTGAGTACGTCGGGTCGACGGGAGGCGTTCCGTTGATCATCGCTCATGAAATTGCGGGGCGTGAAGGTGAGTCCCTCTGTCTGCGATGTATACGGCACCGGTTTGGCGGGGTCGCTCACATAAGAAAACCGTAGCGTGGCATCGGCTGGTTGGTTCACATAGAGTTTACCATTTTGACCGAAGGTCAGTTTAGCGGGCGCGATATCAGCCGGCGGCCAAACGTCGAAGCGTTGCCATTTTTTGGTGCCGGTATTGTACATGTGTGCCTCGGGGAGGTTGGGATCGGGGGCATCTTTGAGGTGATGTGCAAAGAAGGGCGCTTCGATGTTTTTCAGGAAATAGCTGGAGATGCTGTCGCCGAAATAAATATGATGGTGGGTGGTTTGTTTGGTTTCGCTCGACCATTGTCCGTGCGCCCAAGGTCCCATGACGATACTATTCTTCGCGCCGGGCGTGGTGCGCTCGATGGTCTTGTAGATGTTCAAGGGGCCGTATAGGTCCTCTGCATCGAACCAGCCGCCCACGGTGAGTACTGCCGGCTTGATCTTTTGCAAATGGGGCAAAATGCTTCGCTTCTGCCAGAAGGTATCGTAATTGGGATGATCGACGATCTGTTGCCAGAAGAAATTATCGTAATGATATTTTTCGGTTACGTTTTTCAGTGGACCCAGACTCATATGAAAATTGTACCCGTCGCGGGGGTTGTTGGCATAAAAGCGCATCATTTCTTTCATGTACCAATCGCTTCGGGTCGTATCTTTTTTCTGATAACCGAATACGGCAAAAGCAGCGGTATAGCTCTGCAGGTAGGCGCCCATGTGATGAAAATCGTCGAAGAAGAAATCGGATATCGGGGCTTGGGGCGAGCAGGCTTTCAGGGCCGGATGGGCATCGGGCAGGGCAGCGGCTGTGTAGAAACCGGGATAAGAGATCCCGTACATGCCCACTCGACCGTTGTTGTTGGGCAGGTTCTTGATCATCCAGTCGATGGCATCGTAGGTATCGGAACTTTCGTCGATCGCCTTTTTGTTTTTGGGATCGTTGCCAGGAATGTTGGGGGTCATGTTATTGAACTCCCCTTCGCTCATGTAACGACCACGTACATCCTGAAAGGCCAGGATATATCCGTCGCGCACCAGATACCGGGAGGGATGACCACCCGTGTTGAAGCCCCGGTAGTCGGAGGCATTGTAACAAGTACGATTCAATAAGATCGGATAAGTTTTGGAGCGGTCCTTCGGTACATATACGAGCGTAAAGAGTTTGATGCCGTCGCGCATCGGGATACGGTATTCAAAAACATCGTAGTTATCCTTCATGTACTGAACCTCGGAACCCTGACCGAAGGAAGTCATACAGGCGAATGAAAAAATCAGGGATAGAAGTAAAATCCGCATAGCAATAAAAGTTTGAAGAGTTTAGGGAGTTGAAGGTAGGAAGAAATGAAACCAAATGATAGCTTTGCAAAAAACCAAGCGCATGCGTTTTTTTATTGGAATCTTTCTATTGACGACCCTGATCGCCTGTGGGGAGGGGACCAAATCCGGCCCGACATCTGAAAATCCCCAAACGAAAAATGAACCCACGTTACCGGTAAAAGAAGTGACGGACCCGGCCCTGGCGGGAAGTTGGGTATTGAGCGGACTGCCGCAATCCCCCACTCCTTTTTCCAAACTCTATCCGAGGCAGCGTCCGGTACTTTTCATTCAGTCCGACTTGAAGCTGATCTCCGGGTCGACGGGTTGCAACCGATTCAGCGCAACCATCACCACGGTGGGGAACCAATTGAAATTCGCCGATTTCACGCGCAGCACGTTGTTTTGTGTAGGTGAAGCCGAGGCCACGTTTCTCAAAGCCTGGGAAAAATCAACGAAATATTCTCTCCGTAATAACGATGAACTGATTTGGGGGACGGATTCCGTTACCTGGATGATATTCCGTCGTCGCTGACCACTACCCTCTTGCACCGAATAACAAACTGCCGATTCGGACCAGGTTGCTGCCCTCTTCGAGGGCGATGCGAAAGTCGTTGCTCATACCCATGGAAAGAGTTTGAAAAGTTTGAGAAGTTTGAGCAGTTTGGAGCGCTTGGGAGAGCGAGTGGAATTCGGATCGGATGAGGTTTTCGTTGGTGGTGAAGCTGGCCATACCCATGAGTCCCGTTACCCGGGCATTCGGATAGTTTGGGAGTTGGGGCAGCATGTCAGACAGCTCCGTTGCATCGAATCCAAATTTGGTTTCTTCTTTGGCGATGTGTACTTGCAGGAGACAATCGATCACCCGATCGTTCTTTTTAGCCTGTTTGTCGATTTCTTTTAAGAGGGCCAGGGAGTCGACCCCGTGAATGAGGTGCACAAAGGGCGCGATGTATTTGACTTTATTTCGTTGCAGGTGTCCGATGAAATGCCAGCGGATATCGGTTGGCAGCTGGGGTTGTTTCTCACAAAGTTCTTGCACATAGTTCTCGCCGAAATCGCGTTGTCCAGCATGATACAGCTCCAAAATATCCTCGATCGGTTTGGTTTTGGAAACCGCTACCAGGGTGGCACTGCGGTGGTGCAGCTCTTTTTTCAGGGAGAGGTAGGCGGAGAGGTTAACGGGCATCCCACAAAATTAGGCAGCCGTCATTTGATCAGTGAGCGGCTGATGACGATCCGTTGTACTTCACTGGTGCCTTCGTAGATCTGGGTGATCTTGGCGTCGCGCATGAGTCGCTCTACGTGATATTCTTTCACGAATCCGTACCCGCCGTGGATCTGGACGGCTTCGGTGGTGGTCCACATGGCCGTTTCCGAGGCAAAAACTTTCGCCTTGGAGGAACTGACGGCATAATCGAGTCCGTTATCTTTTTCCCAGGCAGCTTTCAGACAGAGCAAACGGGCTGCTTCGATGCGGGTGGCCATATCGGCCAATTTAAAAGCGATGGCTTGGTGGTTGATGATCTCGGTGCCGAAGGCTTTACGGGTCTTGGCATAGGCCAGGGCCAATTCGTATGCACCGGAGGCGATGCCCAGGGCTTGGGCCGCGATGCCGATGCGCCCGCCGGCAAGGGTTTTCATCGCGAACTTGAAACCGAATCCGTCGGGTCCGATGCGGTTCTCTTTCGGAACTTTAACATCGTTGAACATGACGGTATGCGTATCGCTGCCGCGAATACCCAGTTTATTTTCCTTGGCGGCTACTACCACGCCGGGCCAGTCTTTTTCCACGATCAGGCAATTGATCCCTTTGGATCCTTTGGCCGGGTCGGTTTGTGCGATCACGAGATACACCGAGGCGGTACCTCCGTTGGTGATCCAGTTTTTGGTGCCGTTGAGTAAATAATGATCCCCTTTGTCCTCGGCGGTCGTGCGCTGCGAAGTAGCATCCGAGCCGGCTTCTGGCTCGCTGAGCATAAAAGCGCCGATGTGCAGGTTTCCGTCTTTTTTCCCTTGTGCCAGGGGTTGCAGGTATTTTTGTTTTTGCTCTTCGGTTCCGTATTCCTGTAGACCGTAGCAGACCAAACTATTGTTCACGCTCATGCACACGCTGGTGCTGGCATCGACCTTGCTGATCTCCTCCATGGCCAGTACATAACTGATGGTATCGAGTCCGCCGCCACCATAGGCCGGATCGACCATCATGCCCATAAAACCGAGCTCGGCCAGCACGGAGACCTGCTCGCGGGGGAATTGTTGTTTTTCGTCGCGCTCGATCACACCCGGTAAGCATTGTTGCTGGGCAAAATCACGGGCGGCCTGGCGAATCATCAAATGTTCTTCAGAGAGCTGAAAATTCATGGCAAAATATTTACTCGAACAGTTGTTAGCTTTGCAAATATAGGGGCAATTTTGTGCGGTGGCGGGCTCGGGGCCACCTAATTTTGCACCACCTTTTTAACTATGAAAAAAACCCAACTAGCATTATTGATCGGAATTGCTGCTTGCATCGGGGTCCTGCTGAGTTTCATGAAGACCACCAGCACCTACGATACGATCGACACGGCCAGGAAGAAACCGGGCCAGTTTGTGCATGTGATGGCGAAGCTTGACAAGTCTCAACCCATTCAGTACGACGCGTTGAACAATCCGAATTATTTGCAGTTTTCGGCGGTGGACAGCTTGGGTGCCCGCATGGTCGTTCAATACAACAATGCCAAACCGGAAAACCTGGAGATGAGTGATCGGTTGGTATTAAAGGGACGTTACCGCGATAGTGTATTTCTCTGTCAGGAGATACAGACCAAATGTCCCTCCAAGTATAAAGAGGAAGAGGCCAAAGGAATGAAACATCCGGGCGAAGTGCCGTTACCCAATACACAACCCTAACTATGTACCTAGGAGAATGGAGCTGGGCCGGACAGATCGGACATTTATCGGCGATCGTTTCGCTGGTGGCCGCAGCGCTGGCCAGTGTGGCCTATGCCAACTCGAATCCATTCACACTCGCGCCTGATCAAACGATCTGGAAACGTATCGGCCGCATCAGTTTTTATGTGCAGACGGGCGCGGTGCTTCTCATCTTTTTCCTGCTGCTTTACCTGATCCATCAACACCGCTTTGAATATCATTATGTGTGGAAGCACAGCAGCAAATCCCTCGAGTTCAAATACCTGCTGGCCAGTATTTGGGAGGGACAGGAAGGCAGTTTTCTGTTATGGTTGTTGATGCAAGGCGTACTGGGTTTGATATTGATCCGGACCGCAAAAATCTGGGAGTCCCCGGTGATGTCGATCGTGAGTTTTGCGCAATTCTGTTTATCGACCATGATCATCGGGCTGTCGATCTTTGGATGGAAGCTGGGATCCAGCCCTTTTTTACTCTTGCGTGATTCCGGTGTGCTCGACGGGGCACCGGCCCTGCACCTCGATTTCGATACCAGCCAGCCACTCATCCCGAATTATCTAGAAAAGATCACGGATGGTAACGACCTGAATCCGCTGCTACAGAATTATTGGATGGTGATCCATCCGCCGGTGTTGTTTCTGGGTTTTGCCTCTACGCTGATTCCTTTTGCATTCGCCCTGGCCGGGGTGATTCACCGTCGGTACACCGAGTGGGTGAAACCCGTTCAGCCCTGGGCGTTGTTTTCAACCGCCGTGCTGGGCGTGGGCATCATGATGGGTGGAATGTGGGCGTATGAATCGCTCACGTTTGGCGGATACTGGGCCTGGGACCCGGTGGAAAATGCTTCGCTGGTGCCTTGGCTGATCGGGGTAGCGGGTTTGCACACGTTGTTGATCTATCGACACAGCGGACAGGCTCTGATGAGTACGATCGTATTTTTTGTCCTCACCTTCGGCTTCATTTTATACTCCACGTTCCTGACCCGTAGCGGTATTTTGGGGGAGACCTCCGTGCATGCCTTCACCGGGTCGGGCATGAACATTCAGTTGCTGGCCTTGATCGCTGCTTTCTTGTTGCCGGCGGCTGTTTGGATCGGACTTCGGTATCGGGAAATTCCGAAGGGGCAGACGGAAGAAAACTTGTCGGCCCGCGAGTTTTGGATGTACATCGGATCGTTGTTGTTTTTCTTGTCGGCCGTGCTGATCATCGGACAAACCTCCTTACCCGTTTTCAATAAAATTTTTGGTACCACCATTGCGCCCCCCGAGGATGTCGAATTTTCTTACAACAGCGTACAGGTGTACATCGCGATTTTCTTGGCATTGTTGACGGCAGTGACCTATTACCTGAAATACAAACAAACCGCCCCGGCCTTGTTTTGGAAAAGGCTGTTGATCCCCTTGGGTATCTCGGTGGTGTTGGCGGTCGGATTCGTACTGTTCATCGGCATCGAGTACACCGCGAAGGGGCCGGGATTTCAAGCGGCCCTCTGGGTGTCGGCGATCTGCAGTTTATTCAGCGTGGTAGCCAACGCCAGTTATATCTGGATTGGCATCAAAGGGAATTTGGGCAAGTCGGGCGGGGCCATTGCACACGTGGGATTTGCCCTCACGTTGCTCGGCATTGTAGTCACCTCTTCCAACAAACAGGTGATCTCTCAAAACAACAATGGTTTTGCCACGCCCCTCGGCGAAGGCGAGAACCCTCGCGAGAACCTGACGCTGGTACAGGGCGTACCGGCGGAGATGGGCGGCTATACGCTGACCTATGAAAAGGACTCTACCCATCCCAAGAAGAAACTCTGGTTTTACCAGGTTCGGTTCAAAAGCAAAGATGGAAAAGAGGAGTTCGTGTTGCTGCCCAATGCCTTTGTGAATTACAAGGGGAACAAGGGATTGATGGCGAATCCGGATGCGAAGCATTACTGGGATCATGACGTGTTCACCTATGTCACTTCCTTGCCGGATCCCGAGGCCAAAGAAGATACCACTTCCTTTCGCCGGGAAACCGTACAAGCGGGTGATACCATCTATTACGGTAAGGGATTCATCACCGTGGGCGATCCGCGACGGATCGATAATGTACCGGAGGAGTTGTTTGGAAAAGGCGGACGGGTGGTGGAGCTGCCGGTTAGGGTGAACCGTCGAACCGGTGAGAGCGTTTCGCTGACGCTGAAATCGGCCTGGGCCCGCAATCAGTGGATGCCACTCGCGGACACGCTACAGGCGGATGGTATGATCTTGCAGTTGCAGGAGCAACAGGCGGACGGCGGGTTGATCGTGGGGGTAAAAGAATCCGACACCTTGCTGAAATATGTAACCCTGAAAGCTTTTCATTATCCGTATATCCGGTTTCTTTGGTTTGGTATTTGGCTGACCGCTGCGGGCTTGTTGATCAGCACCCGACGCCGGATGTTGCAATGGCTACAAGAAACCAAACCTTAATTTTAACAGCCAACTAACTCTCCTCATAGATAAATGCCCCGGGCATTGTTTACCTTGAGTTATGTTCCGGAAATGGCATTGCTGGCTCGTATTATTTATTGCCGCCTCTCCCCTCGTGTATGGCCAGGAACTTCCCCCAATGGATACGATTCTTCCCGTGCCGCCGCTCAGCGTGCGCATGAAAAACTGGGGCCCTCATGACACCATCCTGGTGCCGGCCATCTGGTATCATAACGAGATACACACGTACCGGGAAAATGAAGGCGTTTGGATCGGAAGGGGATCGGCTGCCC
Source organism: Bacteroidota bacterium (assembly GCA_005789565.1). Lineage (GTDB taxonomy): Bacteria > Bacteroidota > Bacteroidia > Chitinophagales > Chitinophagaceae > JJ008. The sequence continues at coordinate 21,115 of SXXL01000051.1, forward strand.
AACAAGCCAAACAGCTTAAGGAGTGGACCCGTTTGCGAAATGCAGTCTACGTGACATATCCATACGCGCGTATTGCCGGATCAACGATCAACGACATGAACAACCACCTCCACGGGGTGAGCGACCGAAAGTCGAAAAAAAAATACCTCGAGAGCCGCGAGCAACAGCTTCGTAAGGAGTTTGCCGATCCACTCACCAACCTGTCTGTTTACCAGGGGAGAGTCCTCATGAAATTGATCAATCGCCAAACCGGAAACAATTGTTACGAGCTATTGAAGGAATACAAAGGCCGGTTCAATGCGCGCCTGTACCAGACCGTCGCCTTCTTTTTTGGGGGGAACCTGAAACAGGATTGGGATCCTTTCGGGAATGCGGTGGACCGCGACATTGAGAACATCATTCGGGAAATCGACGGGGCTTGGTACAACAACCCCTACCGACGCTGAATCCGGCCTCAATTCACTATTTTCACGCCGTATGAAAGTCGATATTCTGGCTTTTGGTGTGCACCCGGACGATGTAGAACTCAGCTGTTCCGGCACGCTGGCCAAAGAGATCAAGCGTGGCAAACGCGTGGCCATCGTTGACCTTACCCGGGGAGAATTGGGCACCCGCGGCACGGCCGAGACCCGGGATGCCGAGGCCCGCGAAGCTGCCCGTATCCTGGGGGTACACGCCCGGGAAAACCTGGGCATGCGCGACGGATTTTTTCAAAACGATGAAGCGCATCAACGACGGGTGATCCAGGCCATTCGCACCTATCAACCCACAATCATTTTGGCGAATGTGTTGCAGGATCGGCACCCCGATCATGGTCGGGCCGGACAATTGGTACGCGACGCCGCTTTTCTGTCGGGCCTCAGCAAGATCGAAACCGTCGATGCTACGGGAGCACCCCAACTTCGCTGGCGTCCGGCCTATGTGCTGCATTATATCCAAGACAACTATTACGATCCGGATCTCGTCATAGATATCACGGAGGTTTTTGAAACGCGTATGGCCTCCATTCAAGCCTATCAAACACAATTTTTGGCCAATCCCGGCGATGGACCCCAAACCTATATTTCCACACCCGAATTTTATGAGGCACTGGTAGCCCGCTGCCGCCTGATGGGTAAACGCATCGGCGTGAAATACGCCGAAGGATTCCTCTCGGAAAAGAAAATCGGCCTGTCCGACCTGGGCAGCTTAGTTTTACACGAAACCTAACTCCGAACTCTGAAACGATCATCCTTTCACCTCCTCAACCTCCCGCATGCATCTTCCTAAGTTCAACGCAAAAGGACAACAATTCCATACCGAACTCAAACAACGCATCCAGGCTTACTTTCAGGAATCGGGACAAAAAATGACCGGCAACTGGAAGTTGTACAGTAAGGCCATACTCTTAGTGACCGCCATGGTTGCCGTGTATTGCCACTTGATCTTTTTCACACCGAGTTTCTGGTGGTCGATGTTGGAGTGTTTGGTGCTGGGTGGGCTCACCGCTTCCATCGGATTCAACATTATGCACGATGGTATGCACGGAAGTTTCAGCAGCCGCAAGTGGGCCAATGAGCTGGCGGGACTGACCCTGAATTTTCTCGGAGCCAATAATTTCATGTGGAAATCCAAACACAACATCATCCATCATACCTACACCAATATCGAGGGCGTGGATGATGACCTGGAGGCTCGGCCCCTGCTTCGGCTTTGCTCGAACCAACCTCGGTGGATGATTCACCGCGTACAACATTGGTATTTCTGGGCGGCCTACTCCCTGCTGTACTTGTGGTGGATCTTTTTTTCGGACTATAAAAAATATTTTCTGGGGCGGATCGGCGAATATCGTTTCCAGCCGATGAAATGGTCCGACCACCTGAGTTTTTGGGGATTCAAGATCATTCATGCGAGCATTTTCATCGTGATTCCGATCGTTTTTCTCGGATGGAAAGCCTGGCTGATCGGGTTTTTGGTCTATGCCTTGTTCACGGGACTGGTCCTGAGTCTGGTCTTCCAACTGGCCCATACCGTCGAGGAAACGGAGTTTCCGGAACCGGTCGACGGCAAACAGGTCATGGAGCATGAGTGGGCCATTCACCAATTGCTCACCACCGCCAATTTCGCCACTCGCAACCGGTTTATTTCCTGGTGGGTAGGCGGACTCAATTTCCAGATCGAGCATCACCTGTTTCCCCGCATCTCGCACGTGCACTATCCGGCGATCAGTGAGATCATTCGTAAGGCATGTGCCGAATTCGATATACCCTACCTTGAGCACCCCCGCCTTCGATTGGCGATCGCTTCCCATGTGCGTCACCTGAAGAATCTAAGTCGCCCCTAAGAAAATTCCGCTATTGAGCAGATGGTTTCATTAATTTGCAGCGCTTTTTTGCGATAGTCCTATGGTCAACCTTGCTACCTACGATCCGGATCTGGTCAGCAACCCGGACAACAATATTTTCGGCCTGCCGACGGACGAGGAGAATGCCCGCCTCATTCTCCTGCCTGTTCCTTGGGAAGTAACCGTCAGCTACGGGGCCGGTACCGCCCGGGCACCTGAGTCGATCCTGCGGGCCAGTCACCAAATAGAAGTATTTGATGCGGAGATGCCGGATGCCTGGCATCAAGGGTATTTTCTAAGGCCCACCGATAAAAAACTCCTACTCAAGAGTGATTACCTGCGAAAGGAAGCGGAGTTATACATCGATTATATCGCACATGGAGAGTTGGTGAGTGCCAACCCGTTCATGAGCAAGAGTCTGAGAGAGGTGAACGAAGGCTGTGCCTACATGAACGAGTGGGTTTACGAAAGCACCAAAGCCCTGATCCAAAAAGGAAAACTGGTGGGACTACTCGGCGGTGACCACAGTACGCCTTACGGATTTTTGAAAGCATTGGGTGAAACCAAAGGGTCGTTTGGCGTCCTGCAGATCGATGCGCATTGTGATCTACGGGAAAACTATGAGGGTTTTTTGCACTCGCATGCCGGGATCATGTTCAACACCCTGCGCGATATCCCGCAAGTAGAGCGACTGGTTCAGATCGGTATTCGTGATTATAGTCCTTGCGAATGGAAATACATTCAGGACAGCCAGTTTAAGGTCATCACTTATTTCGATCGCTCCATCCGTCAGCGTCAGTTCGAAGGAGCCACCTGGAAGCAACTCGCCGAGGAGATGGTGAGCCAATTACCCCAACGGGTGTATATCAGTTTTGATATCGATGGGTTGGACCGGAAACTTTGTCCCGATACCGGCACCCCCGTTCCGGGCGGTTTTGAACTCGAGGAGATCTTCTACCTATTTAAAAAGATCCTGGAGAGTGGTCGAACCCTTGTCGGCTTTGATCTTTGTGAAGTGGGCGTGGGCGAGAATGATTGGAACGCCAATGTGGGTGCCCGTACGCTGTTTAAACTCTGCAACCTGCTTACCACCAGCAACCCCTTGCCTTGAATCGATCTTATACGCTGCGATTCCCGTCCGCCAAAAAGAACCTCTACCGATGGATGGGGCGATTCATCTTACTCGGCAGTTCGGTGCTCTTTATAGGATTGTCAGATCCGGCGAACCTTACATACGGCTGGCCGGCAATTGGATTGCTTTTTCTGGCGATCGATCTTTTCTGGATACCGTTGCTGACACCAGGATTGTTCATTCAGGTTTTTGCCTGGGGTACTGCCGGGCAATGGCTGATGTCCGGGATCCTGCTGGTATTGTGGGTGTTTCACCAACGATCCATCCAGCAGCAGTCCCTCCGGATCGAAATAAACGGCATGACCCTCTCTTTCCCCTGGAAGCGCCACATTCCTTGGAAAGACATAGACTATATGATCTTGAAGGATGGCCTGCTGACGGTCGAGTATAAGAACGGCCGGGTAATGCAACAACGGATCGAAAAAGATCTTGCATTGAACGAAGCGGATTTTAACGAGTTTTGCACTCAGCAATGCCAACCCTGAGCCACTCCCCTTTTTTACTGTACAGCGATGGACAAGGAAACATCTTTGAGGACCGCACGCTCTACGTGACGGGTCGCAGCGGATGGGATGCCCTGCCCATTCCGGACGATCAATTCATCGAACTGCCTGAAGGCGGATCGCTCTACGAATTACCCGGCAGAAGGGGAATCGGGATCGATGTAGAAACCGGGAACATGCGGCTGTGTGAAAAAGGATGGGCCGTCGCTGCGTTTATCCCCCCGGCACATACCGGCTTCTTTCTGGCAGCATATGAAACCGCGCCCGAGGCACCCACCCTACCCTTGTTTTGTTACACGGCCGTTGGGTGGCACGATGAAAAATTTTATGTGCCGGCCATTCGCATTGAGCCGGATATACGGCAAGATTGTGCCGGCTATGATCAGGACCTGATCAAAGCGGGCAGCCGGCGACTATTGCAGGCCTATCCGCAGAATCGGTTGATAAAGCATTTGATGGAGAATTGTTGTCAGACGTATCATTGTCCCGCGGCGCGAAACTTCGCCCTGGGCCGTTGGGAATGTCCGGTACCCGCCTCCCCCGCCTGCAATGCCAATTGTGTGGGATGTATTTCCCTGCAACCCGATGAAGAACCCATCGTATCTACGCAAGACCGTCTTCAATTCAAACCCACGCCTGAGGAGATCGTGGAGTTCACAGTGCCGCATTTGGAAACGGCGCCCTACCCGATCATTAGTTTTGGTCAGGGTTGTGAGGGCGAACCCTTGCTGATGTGGGAGACGATCCGAGAAGCGATTCTCGAGATCCGAAAGCATACGAAAAAAGGCAGCATCAACATCAACACGAACGGATCCCGACCCGATGCCGTGAAGGCGTTGTGCGAAGCGGGACTGAACTCGATCCGCGTCAGCACCAATTCTGCCAGAAGAGAGATCTATACGCCCTATTACCGTCCCAACAATTATGACTTTGACGACATCGTGGAAAGCCTGAAAGTGGTGCATGGTTTTGGGGGGTGGACGTCCATCAACTATTTCGTATTTCCGGGAATGACCGATTCGGAAGCGGAGTACGAGGCCCTGCGAAAATTGATCCGGGAAACCGGGCTCAACATGATCCAGTGGCGAAATTTCAACATCGATCCCGATTGGTATCTGGGCAAGATCGGCGTATCCGACACCGGAGCATGCATGGGGGTAAAACAATTACAACACTTGATCCGGGAAGAATTCCCCCGGCTGCAGTTCGGCTATTTTAATCCCCCGATCGAGCGGATCAAGGGAGATTTCGCGTCCGATTTCGCACACCTTTCCGTCAATCTTTAACATTTTTTGGGCATTTCCTGTACAGAAAACAGGATGTCGGCATCGTTTTAACAGCTGTGCATAATCCCTTCCCGTTTATGCCCGCCGGTTAAAGTAGTTTTACATGAGAACAACCTACGCCATGTCAGCATCCCTGGACGCATCGATTCGAAACAGAGCACTTCTGTATACCGGGGGGATTGCATTGTTACTCATCCTGCTGATCCTGTTTCTAAAATGGCGTATTGAATGGCCCGTCAAACCAGAGGAGCCCACATTCCTGGAAGTGGAATTGAACCTGCCACCCGATCCACCGACGGAATCTCCGGAGGAAGGTGGCGGTGGCGGCGGAAATCCGGTACAGGCGGTTGGTTTAGCCGGAGCAACACCAACCCGTGAACCCGACGGAGAAAAAGAACCTGCCAAGGACTTAACGGAACCGGAGGAAAAAGAGTCGGTGGTAGCCAAACCAGTTGTCACCAAAAAAGAGGCCACGACGATCACAAAAACGGCGCCGACCAAGATCGTCCCGAAAAGAGTGGAAACACCTTCGCCACCCAAACCAAAGATGGTGATGGGGAAGACCAACAAAGGAAATGGCAACGGGGGGGGTAGTCCCGATGATTTCAACCAAGCCGGCAACCGGGGTACCGGTGGGGGAACCGGTCAGGGCCCCGGTGTAGGCGGTGGAAACGGATCCGGCTTGGGAGCCGGAAGCGGACCCAACGTAACCAACGGCAACCGCAGGATCGTGAAAACGGCCCGCTTTGACGGCGACCTCGACAAGGCCACCATCTATGCCCGCATCCGGGTGACTGCCGAGGGAAAGGGAAGCTTCCTTGAATTCGGAAAAGGCTCCACCCACCGAACCAATCAATATCGGCAAGCGATCACGGATTACTTACAAAAGATACAATTCGATCCGTCGGACCAGGAAGACATCGTGACCGTGCAATTCAATTTCCTGGTGAATTAACTTGCCGACATGAATTACGCGGAAACGCTGGACTATCTTTTTGCCCGATTGCCCATGTACAGCCGTATCGGGGCCGCCGCGTACAAAACCGATTTGGATAACACCATCGCCCTTCTAAAAGCGGTCGGCGATCCGCAGCTGAGATTCAAGACCATTCACGTAGCCGGCACCAATGGAAAAGGTTCGGTCAGTCACATGCTCGCAGCGATCCTGCAGCAGGCCGGATACAAGACCGGACTTTACACCTCGCCACACCTGGTTGATTTTCGGGAGAGGATCCGGATCAACGGACAAATGATCCCGGAACAATCTGTCGTCGCCTTCACGGAACAGATCAAAAATTCCATCGAGGCCATCGAGCCCAGCTTCTTTGAACTTACCGTGGCCATGGCCTTTGATCATTTTGCCCAGGAGGCCGTAGACATCGCAGTGATCGAGACCGGATTGGGCGGCCGGTTGGACAGCACCAATGTGATCCAACCCGTACTGTCGGTGATCACCAACATTGGCTGGGATCACATGAACTTACTGGGTGATACGCTGGAAAAGATCGCATTCGAAAAAGCCGGGATCATCAAAGCCCGCACACCGGTTGTGATTGGTGAATGGCTACCCGAAACCAGACCTGTATTTGAACGACGCGCCCTTGAATCGAAAGCGCCGATCACTTGGGCCGGCACACATTTTTCGGTGGCGTCGTTCGAGTGGACGCCACAGACGCAGACGATCGTGGTGCAGGAAAAAAACTCCGGACAATCCACCCCCTATACGCTCGACCTATTGGGTCACTATCAACAAAAGAATGTACTGACCGTGCTGGAATCGATCCGGGTGCTGCAGCATCAGGGATGGAAAATTTCCGAGGAGGCCCTGCAAGGGGCGCTAAGAGACGTAAAGTTCCTGACCGGACTGGCCGGTCGGTGGGAAGTTTTGCGCATCCATCCCTATTTGATCTTGGATGTGACGCACAATGTTCACGGACTCGAAGCATTGCTGCAGCAACTAAAAACCATCCCCCACCGAAATTTACACGTGGTGTTAGGAATGGTGAACGACAAGGACATTCATTCCTTCTTAGCACAATTACCGCTAACGGCCGCATATTATTTTACCCAAGCGGCCATTCCTCGTGCGCTACCCGGAGACCAACTGAGGGCCGTAGCCGCCTCGATCGGATTGAACGGCTCCTGCTATGCAGATGTGAATGCGGCGATACAGGTAGCCCTGGAGCAGGCTAAAGCAGATGACCTGATCGTTGTTACCGGTAGTATATTCTTGATCGGAGAAGTTAACCGGGAAGCACTTCGATCAGTTCCACCTCAAACATAAGGGTTGCCCCACCCGGGATATCCGCACCGGCGCCGCGATCGCCGTAAGCTAATTCAGCGGGGATCCAAAGACGCCAGCGACTGCCTTCTGACATCATCGGCAAGGCGATCTGCCAGCCCTTGATGAGAGCCCGAAGGGGGGCTGTGAAGGGTTGCTGACGACGAAAGGAGCTGTCAAACTCTTTTCCACTCAGCAAGGATCCGGCATAGTGTGCTTTGACGGAGTCGGTGGGGGCGGGTTTGCGACCACTTCCTTCCTGTAGCACGAGGTATTGCATGCCCTCGGGCAGCTCCACGACTCCAGGTTGTGTTTTGTTTTGCAGCAGAAAGGAAGCGCCCTCCGCTTTTTGGGCTTGTAATTTTTCTTGCATAAAGGCTCGGATCTTGTCTTGTGTATTCATGTTAATCTTCTCGAAGAGAGTGTCCGGTGAGGTGAATAAAAACGTCCTCCAGGTTGGCTTGTTTCATTTCTTTGGGACGTTCAAAGCCGGAGGCCACCAATTGATCGATCAACCGGTCGGGCGAATCGAGGGCAATGATCCTGCCCGCATCGATGATCGCAACCCGATCGCAGAGGTATTCGGCCTCGTCCATGTAATGTGTGGTGATGATCACGGTGGTGCCCCGGTCACGAATGCGACGGATCAATTCCCACAGGCTGCGGCGGGCTTGTGGATCGAGACCGGTAGTGGGCTCATCCAAAAAAATGATGCGAGGGTCGTTGATGAGGGTGGTAGCAACGGAGAAACGTTGGCGCTGGCCACCGCTGAGTTCCTTGATCTTGGATTTTGCTTTATCCCGCAGGTTGACCAGATCCAAGAGCTCCATGGGGTCTTGCTCGCGGTTATACAACCCACAAAAGAGATCGATGAGTTGCACCAGGTTCAATCCAGGATAATATCCGCTGCTTTGTAACTGTACGCCGATGATCTTTTTTATCTCCTCGGGAGATTGGTCCAGGTCCAACCCGTCCACCCAGATCTTGCCGGATGTTTTAGTTCGCAGTGTTTCAATGATCTCCAGGGTGGTGGATTTTCCGGCACCGTTCGGTCCCAGTAAACCAAAGATCTCCCCCTCTTCCACCTGAAAGGAAATACCCTTGACCGCTTCAAAGGCGCCATAATTTTTTACCAGGGAGTCGACAGCGATGATCGTGGACATGAGGGCAAAACTAATGGATTGAGCCCGCTTGTACCGATACTTCCTTTCCGATCGAGTAGCTGCCGTCGGGAGCGATCAGCACAATGGGTAGCCGATGGGTGCGTTTAAATTCAAAATAGGCAGGCTCCAGTTGCCGTACAAACTTATCCAGTTCCTGATCCTGCCGTGTCAGACTCTTTAAGTAAGCAACGCTTTTGGGCACATCGAACCGGATGGGAAAAACATGCACGGGAATGAAATGCTGTCCCTGATCATACGCCTGGGCGGCGAGGATGTACAGCTCATCCACCTGTTCATCCGTCAGCGGGATACAGCCCACGGTCACACAACTTCCATGGATATAGATCTCTCCGCCCGGGCGTAGCGAATCGCTGAGCACACGGTCGGAGGCATTGGGATAGTTCAATCCCAGCGACAGGAAGTAATTGGATTGCGGGTTGAAATCATTTATGTAATAAAAACCTTCGGGCACCTGATAATCGCCTTGTATCCGTTTGGGACCCAAATAGCCTGCCAGGGCGCAGACCCGATAGGTCTTGAAATGCTGAAAGGTATCGGACACTTTTTCCTTCACCCAAACCTCCAGTTCACTGTCGTACTTGAAGGAACGGATATAGATATACCTCGCCGGCCATTGAAGATTTTTCGCTTGGAATTGCTTGCGAAGAGTGTCTGCTTTTTTGGCCCACGCCCGGGCTGGGTTGGGAAAGGATCGCTGATAGTTGACAAAAGAGGAATTTCCGCCGGACTTATCCGACGTCACGAATTGCGCATAACCCCTTTGCATGGATACCAGTAACAATCCAACACCTAAGAAAAGGATACGAAGATTCATGAGGCATTGAAGTTAATCGAAAACAGATTGCTTGAGAAGGACGATCAGAGGTTTCCGCGCAGTGCCTGCTCCCGCTCGATGGCTTCGAACAGGGCTTTGAAATTTCCCTTTCCGAAACTTTTAGCGCCCTTTCGCTGGATGATCTCGAAGAAAAGCGTGGGACGATCCTCCACGGGCTTGGTGAAGAGTTGGAGTAAATACCCTTCGTTATCGCGGTCGATCAGGATGCCCAATTCCTTGAGTGGCTCGAGGTCCTCGTCGATCGGCCCCACCCGATCCAACAAATCATCGTAATAGGTTGTGGGCACCTTCAAGAATTCAACGCCGCGGGACTGAAGATCCCGGACGGTTTCCACGATATTGCCCGTAGCCAAGGCCACGTGCTGGACGCCTTCGCCCCGATAAAAATCTAAATACTCTTCGACCTGACTTTTCTTTTTTCCCTCGGCCGGTTCATTGATGGGGAATTTGACAAACCCGTTCCCGCTGCTCATGACCTTGCTCATCAGGGCCGAATACTCGGTCGATATGTCTTCATCATCGAACGAAAGAATGTTTTTGAACCCCATCACGTCTTCATAAAATTTCACCCAGGGGTTCATCTGATTCCAACCCACGTTGCCCACACAGTGGTCGACGTACAAAAGTCCCGTTGAAGCCGGCGCGAAGTAAGGATTTGACCAAGGGCGATACCCGGGCAAAAAGGCTCCCTGATAATTTTTACGCTCAATGAAAAGATGCACGGTATCGCCATAGGTGTGAATACCACTGATGACGGCTTCTCCAAAGGCATCGGTTTTGACTACGGGTTCTTGGTAGGACTTCGCCCCCCGGCTCGTAGTCTCCTGCCAGGCCGAACGCGCATCGGGCACCCGCAACGCAAGTACTTTTACCCCGTCGCCGTGCTGATAAATATGATCGGCCATGGGATTGTTCGGATGTAGCGGGGTGGTCAACACAAAGGTCAATTTATGCTGTCGCACCGCATAGCTGGCAAAATCCTTGCATCCGGTCTCCGGACCGGCATAGGCCAGTGCCTGAAACCCAAAAGCACTCATATAGTAATGGGCCGCCTGTTTGGCATTGCCCACATAAAACTCAACGTAATCGGTTCCTTCCAAGGGTAGAAAATCAGTACCCGGATTGGCAGGAATGGCTTGTTCGGCAAGAGCGGTGGACATGATGTTGTATTTCTGATTGGATCGGGTGATGACCGGATCAAAATTAGCGGATTTCCAAACCTTCCCTGCCTGCCCGTAAGGGCTATCTTTGCGGCATGACCAAAATTGGCATCCTGGGTGGCGGGCAGTTGGGACGAATGCTGCTGCAGGCAGCTGCCAACTATGCGGCCGAAACGCACGTGATGGAGAATGACCCGCACTGTCCGGCCGCTTCCCTCTGTCATCACTTTCACCTGGGAAACATCCGCGACTACGAGGCCGTGCTCCATTTTGGTCGGCAAGTAGAGGTTCTCACCATCGAGATCGAGCAAGTGAACGTGGATGCCCTCGAACAACTCGAGCAAGAAGGTATACGCGTCATCCCCAAACCCGCTGTGCTTCGGATCATTCAAAATAAGATCCACCAAAAAGCATTCTATCAACAAAACAATATCCCCACCGCACCTTTTCGCATCACCCAAAACCGATCGGAACTCACTGAGTGCCTCGAATGGCTGCCCGCCGCTCACAAACTGGGTGTGGGCGGTTACGATGGCCGGGGCGTGGTCATCTTGAACCAAGCCACCGACCTCGCTAAAGGTTTCGATGCACCGGCGGTGCTGGAAAAAAAGATCGAGATCGAAAAAGAGATCGCCGTACTCGTGGCAGTTGGGCAATCGGGTGAAACCTGCACCTATCCTCCGGTCGAAATGGTGTTCGATCCGGCACTCAATTTGCTTGATTATCAGGTTTGTCCGGCTGATATCGATACTGAAATAGCAAGTCAAGCAAGCGCCCTGGCCCAGCAATTGGTGACCGCATTCGGATCACCGGGATTGTTTGCGGTGGAGATGTTTCTTGACCGTCGAGGGGATGTTTGGATCAATGAGGTGGCACCCCGGGTGCACAACAGCGGGCACCATACAATCGAGGCGCATTACAGCTCACAATTTGACATGTTGTGGCGGATCCTGATGGGTTTACCGCTGGGCAACCCGGCTGCCATCCTACCCTCCCTGATGATGAACATCGTGGGAGCTGCCGGGTACTCCGGGGAGGCCTGTTATGAGGGACTCGAAACGGTCCTTCGACTGCCCAACACCTTTGTGCATCTATACGGCAAGAAAATGACCCAGCCCGGTCGAAAAATGGGTCACATCACCCTGCTGGGCTCTGAACCGAGTGAGCTACAAAAAACGGCGGAGGAGATCAAATCCACCTTGCGGGTTACGGCCCGCTAAGCGGATGGCTACCGGACATCGGGCCACCGCATCTACCCACCATTGGTTACCTTTGACCGATACCTTTTTAACAACATGAGATCGTATTTCGCTGCCTGCCTGTTGCTCAGTTTTTTTGGGGTCGCCTGTGGTGACGAGAAAAAGGATAGCGCTGCCGGCGGATCCAAACAAATGACTCCGGCCAAAGCAGAGGCGTATATCCTTCGCCCCATGCCTTTTCAGGAAACGCTGGAAGTCCCCGGCACTTTGATGGCATCCGAATCGGCCGAGATCCATCCGGAGAGTTCGGGACGCATTGCGCGTCTGAATCTGGCCGAGGGCCAATCGGTGGCCGCCGGATACCTGATCGCCAAGATCGACGATGCCGAGTGGCAGGCTCAATTGATAAAACTCCAAGCACAACTGGAGATCGCGGAGCAAACGCAAGCCAGGCAGTCCAAACTGCTGGCCGTGCAGGGCATCAGTCAGCAAGACTATGACCTGAGTGTGCTTCAGGTGCGAAACCTGAAGGCCGACATCGGCATCTTGAAAACGGCGATCGATAAGACGGAAGTGCGGGCACCTTTCAACGGAAAACTGGGACTGAAAAATATCAGCGTCGGCGCCTACGTGACACCGGCCACACTCATCACCACGATCCAGCAAACGCAATCATTAAAACTTGATTTTTTTCTACCGGAGAAATATGCACAGGGTCTACGACCCGGTGCAACGGTTGAGTTTCGTACGACCGGCTCAACGACTGCTCACACCGCCGTCGTCACCGCACTGGCTCCAGGCTTGACGGAAAACAACCGAAGCCTGAATTATCGGGCCACTGTGCGCAACACTCATCCCTCGCTGATCCCCGGCGCTTTTGCGACGGTCACGATCCGTCTATCGGAAAATCCCAATGCCTTGATGCTACCGGCACAGGCGGTAATACCGCAGGCACGGGGCAAACGAGCGATCCGATACAACAGCGGAAAGATCGAATTCGTAGATATCGTTACCGGTGCCCGCACCACCGACCGGGTGGAAGTGGTCAGCGGACTGAACGCCGGAGATACCATTTTGCTGAGCGGACTCATGGGGGCCAGACCCAATGCCCCGGTGCAGATCGGAAAGATTCAAAACGCGACAACCACGCAATAAACCCCTCGGAACGCCGTCATGAACATTTCCGAATTGAGTTTACGCCGACCCGTGCTGGCACTGGTCATGAATATCCTGATCGTGCTGTTTGGCCTGATCGGGTTTCGTTTCCTGGGTGTGCGCGATTATCCCGCCATCGATCCGCCCAACATTAGTGTACGGACCGCCTATCCTGGCTCCAGTGCAGCCATCATCGAGTCGGAGATCACCGAGCCGCTCGAGAAAGCCATCAACGGCATTGCCGGTGTCAAGAACATCACGTCTACCAGTAGCAGCGGCACCAGCAACATCAACGTAGAATTTGAGCTGGGGATCGACCTGGAATCGGCCGCCAATGACGTGCGAGACAAAGTATCACAGGCCGAACGGGATCTGCCGCCCGATATCGAAGGAAAACCGGTGGTATCCAAAGCGGATGCCAGCTCGGATCCCATCCTTTCGATGACCGTTCAAAGCAACACCCGGAATCAATTGCAGATGACCGAGTATGCGAACAACGTACTGGTGGAGCGCCTGCAAACCATCCCCGGCGTCAGCGGCGTTCAGATCTGGGGGGAGAAGCGTTATGCCATGCGGATCTGGCTCGATCCAAACCGTCTGCAAGCCTTGCAGGTCAGTGGAAACGACATTCAATCCGCCTTGTCAAGAGAGAACGTGGAATTACCCGCCGGAAAGATCACCGGGAATCAGACCGAGCTGAACGTTCGCACCTTTGGCCGATTGAACACGGAGGAAGAATTCAACTCGCTGATCATAAAAAATGTCAACGGTACCGACATCCGCCTGCGCGAGGTGGCCGAGGTAGTACTCGGGCCCGAGAATGAGGAGACCGTTCTGAAAGGCAATGGTGTTCCCATGATCGCCCTGGCCGTCATCCCCCAGCCCGGCTCCAATTATGTAGCGATCGCCGATGAATTTTTCAAACGACTGGAACAGATCAAAAAAGAAATGCCGGCTGATATTTCGGTGAATGTGGGACTCGATCAAACCAAATTCATCCGAAAATCCATTTTGGAAGTTCGGGAAACACTGATGATCGCTTTTTTGCTGGTGGTGATGATCATTTACGCATTCTTCCGCGACTGGATCATTGCGATTCGTCCCCTGATCGACATTCCCGTCTCCCTCATCGGTTCTTTTTTCATTATGTATCTGATGGAATTTTCCATCAACGTGCTCTCGCTGCTGGCCGTGGTACTCGCGACCGGACTAGTGGTGGACGATGGCATCGTGGTCACCGAGAACATATTCAAGAAAATGGAACGCGGCATGAATCGCTATCAGGCTGCCCTCGAAGGATCCAAGGAGATCTATTTTGCCGTGATCGCCACCTCCATTACGTTGGCCGTGGTTTTTCTGCCCATCATTTTCTTAGAGGGATTTGTGGGACGGTTATTCCGGGAGTTCGGGATCGTCGTAGCCGGTGCCGTGCTGATCTCCGCATTCGTTTCGCTGACCCTTACGCCCGTGCTCAACGTCAAGCTGTCCCGAAAAAATACCAGCGACCATCCCTGGTTCTATCGTAAGACCGAACCCTTTTTCCATTGGCTGGAGCACGCCTATGAAAAAGCCCTGAGCCGATTCATGCGCATCCGATGGATGGCCTTTGTGATCGTGGCGGCTTGTATCGGTGCCATCGTATGGGTGGGGGGTAACCTTCAATCGGAACTGGCCCCGATGGAGGACCGCAGCCAGTTTCGGGTGCAGATGACAGCACCGGAGGGAACCTCTTTTGATGCGATGGACATTCAGGTGAATCGGGTTACCGACCTGATGCTGGATTCCGTGCCCGAACGCGACATGGTGTTGAGCGTCACTTCGCCGGGTTTCACGGGCAGCGGAAATGCCAATACGGGTTTTGTTCGGGTGACCTTGCAGTCCCCCACCGAACGAGAAAGAAGTCAGTCTGATATCGTAAAGATGGTCAACCGGAACCTCGGTAAATTCAATCAGGTACGGGCCGTCACCATCGAGGAACAAACCATTTCGGTGAACAGAAGAGGCGGACAACCCGTGGCCTTTGTGATCCAAAACAACGACTTCAATAAACTCACCCAAGCACTCCCCCGCTTGCTCGATTCCGCCAAGCAGAGTAAAATCCTGATGAATGCGGACGTTGACCTCAAATTCAACAAGCCGGAGCTCACCATAGAAGTAGATCGACTCCGGGCCGCTCAATTGGGCGTTTCCGTCTCCGATATCTCCCAAACCCTGCAAATGGCCTTCAGCAACCGGCGCATGGGTTATTTCATCAAGGAGGGAAAACAATATCAGGTAATGGGACAGATGGCCCGCTCCTTCCGCGACGAACCGGGCGATCTTCGGCAATTGTTCGTTCGCAACAACCGTGGAGAACTGATCTCGCTGGACAACCTTATTCAATTCAAGGAAACAACCACCCCGCCCACGATCTATCATTTCAATCGGTATAAATCGGGCACCATTTCAGCCGGACTCCAGCCCGGTTACACCATCGGTGACGGCATCCAGGAGATGGAACGCATTACCAAGGGTGTATTGGATGACAGCTTCTCCACCTCTCTGACCGGCTCTTCGCGTGATTTCAAGGAAAGCAGCAGCAACATCAGCTTCGCTTTTATTTTAGCGCTGGCACTGATCTTCCTGATCCTGGCCGCACAATTTGAAAGCTTCATCGACCCGCTGATCATCATGCTGACGGTGCCCCTGGCCTTGGCCGGTGCCGTGATCTCGCTTTCGCTGTTTGGTCACACCTTGAATATCTTCTCCCAGATCGGCATCATCATGCTGATCGGACTGGTGACCAAAAACGGTATTCTCATTGTGGAATTTGCCAACCAAAGCCGTGAGAAAGGGATGTGCAAGATGGAAGCCGTTGTCTTTGCGGCCTCGCAACGTTTCAGACCGATCCTCATGACCAGTCTGGCCATGGCACTGGGTGCCTTACCCCTGGCCTTGTCGCTAGGTGCGGCCGCTACCAGCCGAATCCCCCTGGGCGTAGTGATCGTGGGAGGCATTCTGTTCGCGTTGATATTGACGTTGTTTGTGATCCCTGCGATGTATAGTTACCTATCCACCAAACATCGCAAAACGTTCGATCAAAAAATGGCTGCCGCTTCATGATAAGAATCCTTCCCATCCTTGCCTTCGTATCCGGGTCGATCCAGTCCCTGAACGCCCAGCGCATCCTGACATTGGAGGAGGCCATTGGCCGTACGCTCGAAAACAACTGGGAGATCCGGATCGCCCGCAATGACTCCATCGTGGCCGCGATCGACCGGCAATACCGCAACGCCGGTTTCTTTCCCAATGTGAATGCCAATGCGGGACAGGTCTTCAACAACAACGATCAATACCAGAAATTCACGGACGGAACCATCCGCGAACGAAACGATGTGAAATCCAGTAACCTCAGCGGCAACGTTTCATTGAACTGGACGCTGTTTGACGGGGGACGAATGTTTGCCACTCGGGCCCGGCTGGATGAACTGCTTCAACAAGGCGAATGGTCGGTTCGCAACCAGGTCAATAATACCATCGCCGAGGTGGTCAATGCCTATTACAGCATCGTACAGTTGAATCAACAGGCAAAAGCGCTGGAAAAACAGATCGCCGTATTCGAGGAAAGAGAGAAACTGGCCCGTCAAAAACTCGAGATCGGCTTTGGCACCAAGCCCGATCTGCTGCAAAGCCAGATCGACCTGAATAGCCAAAAAAGCCTACGACTGTCATTGCAAAATCAGATCATTCAAGCCAAGCAAGCCCTGAACCGGTTGATGCAACCGCAGCTGGCCCTGAATGAAAAATCAGCCGCCGACTGGTACGAAGTGTCTGCTGAGATTCCCATCCGATCCGATCTTTCCCTGGGCGCGATACAGGATTCGCTCGCATCCAACAATCCGCAATTGCAGATCCAAAAGCGTTCCATTCGCCTGGCCGAAAGAACCCTTCAGGAAAGAAAAGCAGATCGCTTCCCGACCCTTAGCTTCAATTCGGCGTATAATTTCAGCCGGCTCGACAATAAAGCCGTCGTAAACCCGTTCCAACCCCTGTTCAGCCGAAACCTGGGATTGAACTATGGTTTCACGGCTTCGGTACCACTTTTCAATCAATTCCGCGTTCGACGACAGATCGAACAAGCCAAACAAGATATCCGTTTGCAGGAAATGCGTTGGGAACAACAAAACCTGAACCTTCGGCTCAGTGCCTGGAATGCCTTTCAGCGATACCTGATGCTCGTCGAGACCTGGAAATTGGAGGAAGACAATATCCGCCTGGCAGAAGAAAACGTACAGATCGTACTGGAGGTTTACCGACTCAACTCCACTACCCTTCTGCAACTCAAAGAAGCGCAGCGCAGTTTACAAGAAGCCTACGATCGGCTGATCCGTGCCCGCTTGCAAGCCAAAGTGGCGGAAACGGAACTCCTTCGTCTCCAGGGCAAATTTGTGCAATAGCCCGTTCGCGCAATTTTCTGTTTCTTTGCAGAAAGAAAGTATTCATGAATCCTCGCGTGGGCATTATCATGGGAAGTGACAGCGACCTGAACGTCATGCAGGCAGCAGCCGACATCCTCCAGCATTTCAACGTGCCCCACGAAGTAACGGTGGTCTCCGCCCACCGCACCCCCGAACGGATGCGGGAATATGCCCAAAGTGCCCGTAACCGCGGACTTCAGGTCATCATCGCCGGTGCCGGCGGTGCCGCCCACCTGCCCGGGATGGTCGCCTCACTCACCACCCTACCAGTCATCGGCGTTCCGATCAAATCCACTAATTCCATCGATGGGTGGGATTCTGTACTCTCGATCTTACAAATGCCCAACGGCGTTCCGGTGGCAACCGTCGCGCTCAATGCCGCCAAAAATGCCGGCATCCTGGCTACTCAGATCCTGGGCGCCACCGATGCCGCTCTGGCCGATCAATTGAAGACCTATAAAGCGGGCCTGGAATCCGATGTGCTCAGCAAAGTAGAACAGCTTCGAAAAGACGGGTGGGCCAATCAATTTGACTGATCAAGACTCTTCGATCAACCACGTAAATGACCGATCGAACGGCTCAATGGCTGCATAGAGCCAATCGAGGTAGTTCTCCCCGTAGCGTGCATAATAATATCCGGCGTTCTCCCAACGCTCCTGCAATACTTTGCCCGGAAAGGCATCGCGTTGAAGGGTCTCGATTTGATGCTGTTGATCGCTCATCTTACGACGGGCTGCACGATCCATTTTTTGAGCCAATGCCTCGATCTTTTTCAGGGCTCTGGTGCGGAGCGAGTCTACATGCGCGCCTAACGTCGGATCGGCCGAGACGGCCTGGCGAGACAGCAGATCGTATTCGGCCGATATATTTTTCAAGCGGTCACTCAGATCCAATTGGGCCCGTGTGGGGTCGCTCATACGCCGACGCAACAACGCATCCACAGAACAGAATAGATCCACCGGCTTGAGATCCAACGCTTGTAAACGTTCAGCCGAACGGACATCCATCCATTGCAAGGAAGCCCGCAATTCCAATAATGGAAAGGGAACCTGAAATGCCTCGAAGACCGGTTTGAGTTGCAGCCAATAGGCCAACTCGCCGCCGCCTCCGATATAAACCAGGTTGGGAAGAATGATCTCTTGATACAGTCCGCGCAGGATCACGTTGGGACTAAAACGCTCCGGATGTTCCTTCAACTCCTGCCGCAACTGCGTTTCATCCCACTGTCGGCGCTGATCTGTCAGCGTCCACGCCGGTCCCACCCGCTCGATCCGTGTACGCTTGCCCTCCGTCAAATAAAACAAATTGATGTTGCGGGCATGTGCCTGCACCGGATAACCCCAGCTTTTCAAGCGGTCATTGACGGCTGACACTGCCTGGTGAGAAACGGCGTGTTGGAGCTCGTTCCAGAAAAATTCGGTGGCGGCCGATTTCAGATTCGGATGGTCCGCTTCCAGTATCAACAAGCCTCTGTCCGCCAGCAACGAGTGCAGCAACCGAAAGGTAGCGGCAGCCAAGCTGGAACCGATCGTATAAGACGCCCGGATCTTTTCCATCCAGTTCGGTCCGTATGGAAAGGACCCCAGCCATTGAGCCTGCCGATCGATCAGATCGATCATGCCCTGATCCACTGTCATTCGGCCCACGGCTCCCTGCTGTTGGGTGTGCCATTCCAATTTCTCTCCCAAGAGGTGGATGTGATTCAATTCCTCGAGGTCAGCATCCTCCGAGCCCAAATAAAAAACCGGGATAAAATGATGATCGGGCATTTGCGCATTCAGGGTATCCGCCAGACGAATCGCATGCAGGGCTTTGTAGAGTGTATATAGCGGCCCCAGAAATAGATTGCACTGATGTGCAGTGGTGATCGTGAAGGTGTTGGGGTTCGACAGGGACTCCATTTGTTGCTGTGTCGTTGCCGTGACCGAAACGAGCCGGTATTGTTCCGTGAGTGCATCCACCAGCCCAGACCTGTCAGTCGTAAAGGACCTACGCCGCTCAATGGCCTGACGGATGGAATCGACCGAAAGCAACCCATGATGAAGCGATCCGATCTCCGGACGTTGATCCAAATAATCCAGTACCAGGGAAGTGAATTTCCCGGTCTCCCGATAGCTGTGTCGTTCCGTGCGAACCGTCATACGGCGTAAAAGTACAGCAATGTGCGGGAAGCGTTTCTGTAGCCGATTTATCCGAACCGATCGGGATCAAATGGTCGGATATCCATGTCGGTTGGTTGGTTCGCGATGATCTGCGCCACCAACTTACCCGTTCCTGCCCCCAGACTGAGTCCGAGCATAGCGTGACCGGTGGCCACCACCAGGTTCTCTTGTTGACGTGTCTTTCCGATATACGGCAAACCATCGGCCGAGCAGGGCCGATATCCGTACCAAACCTTATCCATCGTTGGGATGGGCACTTCGAAATCCGGATAAAAACGCTTGACCGCCTCCAACACACCCTGCACCCTTGAAAGCCGGGGTGGCGTTTGATGGGAGGTGATCTCCATCGTACCGCCGAATCGCATGGTATTCCCGTTCAACGGCGTCAGGGCCACGCGGCCTTCGACCAAGATCGAAGGATGCTTTAGCTGCAATGGATTATTCTCGACCGTTACTGAATAGCCCCGGCCTGGCATCAAGGGAAGGGATAATCCCATCGACTTAGCCAACGATCCGCTCCAGGAACCAGCCGCCAGTACCACCTGATCGAACGCATGTGAACCCGACTGGGTACGAAGGGTGTGGATGCGTTTATTGGCAGACACTACCCCAATCGCCGCATCGTTCCATCGAAAGTTCACCCCACGATCCATCAATTGTTTTCGCAATGCCTGCATCAGGTGATTCGGATGGCAATGCCCATCGCAATGAAACAAGATCGCTCCCCTCGCCTGCATACGTACACCAGGCTCCATCGCATTCAACTGATCTTTATTGAGCCACTCGGTATCGACCAATCCCAATGAAATGGCACGGTCCACGGTTTCATGTGCATGATGTTCCCCGGCGGGTGTTTGGACGATCTCCAAAAGTCCCCGGTGCTGATAACCAAAATCCAAGCCCGATTCATGCCAATCGATGTAAGCCTGCTGGCTGATCAGGGAAATATCGCGCAGCGGTGCTGCCGCATTCCGTACATGTTTTGAGGTGGCCGAGCGAATAAAGAGTAAACCCCATTTGATCAAATCCCAGTCGAGTCGCGGCTCCACATAGAAGGGCGATCGGCTGTTCCACATCCATCGAATTCCGTTTTTGACATTCCCGGGGGTGGCGAGCGGGATGAAATGACTGGGGCAAATATATCCGGCATTGCCATAGGAGCAGTTATCGAGTCCGTCACCGGCATCAAACACAGTCACCTGATGACCATCCTGCTGCAAGTAATGTGCTGAGCTGAGTCCGATGATGCCCCCTCCTATGATCGCAATGTTCACAGCGTAAATGTAGGAATCCTTCAGATCACTTGAAACCCGTAAGCATAGGGATCATCCTCCGGGTCGATCGCGATTTGGTTTTCACCGTAAATCTTGGCCCAACCTTCTACAGAAGGACGAATGGCGCGATGTCCGTGAAAATTCATTTCCGCCTCGATGCGTCCAATGAACGTACTGCCGATCACGCTTTCGTGAATAAAGGACTGACCCGGCAGTAATTTTCCTTTTGCATACCACTGTGCCATTCGGGCGGAAGTGCCCGTTCCGCAGGGAGATCGATCGATGGCCTTGTCGCCATAGAACACCGCATTGCGGGCCGTGGCTACGGGATCGATCACTTGACCTGCCCAAAGGATATGCGAACACCCTTGAATGGTCGGGTCTTCCGGGTGTACAAACGATCGTAGTTCATTGATGCGATCCCGTAATGTTCGGGACCAAGCGATCAGTTGTTCGATGGGATAGGCATCCAACCCCCAATAATTTTCCTGCACATCCACGATAGCGTAGAAATTTCCGCCGAAGGCCACATCGACGCGGATCGGACCGAGTTCGGGGCATTCCACTTCGAGCGATTCGGTATCCAGATAGGCCGGAACGTTCAGGAGTTTGACGGCATCCACCCGCGTGGTACCATCGGAACGCAGGCTGCTTTTGTACTCGATCTCGATGAGTCCGGCCGGTGCTTCCATTCGTACTTTTCCCGGCAGCTTGGGGTGTATCAGTCCTTTTTCGATGCCAATCGTGATGGTACCGATGGTGCCATGTCCACACATGGGCAAACAGCCGCTGGTCTCAATAAACAGCACTGCAACATCGTTGTTCGGATCGTGCGGGGGATAGAGAATGCTACCGCTCATCATATCGTGTCCGCGTGGCTCGAACATGAGTCCCCGGCGGATCCAATCATAATCCCGAAGAAAATGCTGCCGCTTCTGGCTCATGTTTTGTCCGTCCAGGGGCGGTCCGCCCGCGCGCACGACCCGAACGGGGTTCCCGCAGGTATGGCCATCAATACAATCAAAAACCGAACGCGGCATAAGGAACAAAGTTTGGGGTCTTTTGTAAATTAGCGGAATATTGTGATTGCTTGGAAACCTACGGTAAAATATTATTGATCGCCATTCCGATCTTTTTGGTGCTGGTCCTCCTGGAAAAATGGTGGGGCTGGAGAAAGGGGTTTGATACCGTTCGCACCCTCGACATGATCGCCTCGCTGAACTCCGGGATCACCAACGTCACCAAATCGGTGCTGGAACTCACGGTTGTCATCGCCATCTACCCGTTCCTACTGGAGCATGTGGCACTAACCACCATCCCCAACCAATGGATGGTGTATGTAGCTGCTTTCATCATCATCGATTTCAATGGGTACTGGATCCACCGGTGGAGTCATCACATCAATCTCTTTTGGAACCTGCACGTGATCCACCACAGCAGCGAGGAGTTCAACCTGGCCTGTGCGCTCCGACAAAGTATTTCCGCCTTCTTCAATTTATTTACCATTCTGCTGCTGCCGGCTGCCCTGTTGGGCATTCCTCCTGCCGTGATCACCACCGTGGCTCCCTTGCACCTGTTTGCTCAATTCTGGTATCATACCCGACACATCGATAAGATGGGAGTGTTGGAAAAGATCCTGGTGACACCCTCGCATCACCGGGTACATCATGCCATCAATCCGGAGTACATGGATAAAAATCTATCCCAGATCTTTATTGTGTGGGATAAATTATTCGGGACCTATGCCGAGGAAAGACCGGATGTGCCACCGGTGTACGGGATCAGCCGGCCGGCGCGGACCTGGAATCCGATCCGGATCAACTTTCAGCACCTGGGATTGATGTTTGCGGATGCGTGGCGAACCCATCACTGGAAAGAAAAATGGACACTTTGGTTTCGGAGGACGGGCTATCGTCCGGCCGACGTAGCTGCTACCCACCCGGTAGAAAAAATCGACGACGTTTATCACTTTGAAAAATATGACACGCCCACCAACCGGGCATTCAGCAGCTGGACCTGGTTTCAACTCATCGCTCAACTGGGATTCATCACCTATCTATTTGGGAACATCGCTTACCTAAACGATCTGAACGGCTCGTTCATCTATTTGTACGGGCTCTTTATCTTCCTATCCGTTCAGTCGCTTACCGAACTGATGGACATGCACAAAAAAGCGTGGATCTGGGAAGTCATTCGTGTTGGATATGGCGCCGGATTGCTGTTCTGGCAAGGCGACTGGTTCGGATTAAGCAATCACATACCACTGGCCGCCTACGGGATCGGCGGATATCTTCTATTGTCCTTACTGGCAACGATCTATTTCAGTAACCCCTCCAAACGGGGTGCTTAACCCATTGATCCGTTTCTCCATTCGCCGTTGACTTTTCGCCAGATCTGAAGCGGATTATCCGACTTTAATTCATCCGGGAGCATCTCTTCGGGACAATTCTGATAACAGATGGGCCGGGCAAAGCGCAAGATCGCATCGCTGCCGACAGCCGTGAATCGGGCATCGGTGGTGGCCGGGAACGGGCCTCCGTGGTGGGAGGACTGCAATACTTCTACGCCGGTGGGCACCGAATTGAAATTTAGTCGTCCACAACGATGCGTCAATTCCTCGCACAGGGTCCGGTATTGATGCAAGTCCTGATCACTGCCAAACACGGAGCAGGTGAGTTGCCCCTCGATACAAGCTGCCACTTCTTTCAGCTCATCCGTATTGGCGCAGACGACCAGCAATGTAGCCGGACCAAATACCTCCTGATGTAATGATCTATCGGCCAGAAATTGTTTGGCTTGTACTTGTGTCAACTGAGAAGTGGCCACCAATGCCGGACCTTGTGTAGCGGCCAGATGCGTCTCAACACCGGGTTGTTCCCGAAGCTGAGCCGATTTTTCGAGATATGCCCGTTGAATTCCGCCGTGTAACATCTCGGCCGGAACTGTCTGCCGCAGACATTCGATCAGTTTCGATCGAAAAACCTCTAATCCCTCTGAGGCAATGGCCACCAAAAGTCCGGGGTTGGTACAGAATTGTCCCACGCCCAGCGTCACCGATGCCGCGATCTTCTCGGCCAATACCGTTGCTTGCTGTTGCAAGTGATCCGGTAATAAAAAAATGGGATTGATACTACCCATCTCAGCAAATACCGGAATGGGATGAGGCCGTTGATTGGCCCAGTCGAACAGTTGCTTACCGCCCGAGAAAGAACCGGTGAAACCGACCGCGGCACTGCGAGGATGTTGCACCAGTTGCTTTCCAACTTCAAAGGAAGCCCCGTAAATATGTTGAAAGACCCCGGCGGGAATGCCTGTTTTTTGAACGGCGCGTTCGATGGCCTGAGCTGCCAACATCGAGGTCTGAGGATGGGCAGGATGAGCTTTGACGATCACGGAGCAACCCGCGGCCAGCGCTGAGGCGGTATCGCCTCCGGCGGTGGAGTATGCGTAGGGAAAGTTGCTGGCTCCGAAGACGATCACGGGACCGAGGGGAATCATCATTTTTCGGAGGTCGGGACGTGGGGGATTTCGATCGGGCAACGCCGAATCAATACTGATCCGCATCCAATCACCCTTAGCACAGGCCAGCGCATAAGATTCCAATTGAAAGATCGTGCGCGCTCTTTCCGTGCGCAACCGAGGTTCCGGCAGGTGTGTTTCCTCATGAGCGGCTTGAAGCCAGGCATCGCCCATATCTTCCAACTCGGCGGCAATAGCACGAAGCAATACCGCTCGCTTCACCAATGGAAGTGTTCGGTATTCTTGAAAGGCTTGCCAAGATCGGTTGACGACTTCATCGATTTGATTCAGCGGGATATCGGGAAATGTATTCATAGATTAATTGTCAAGGGTAGGACGGGTTTCCAATGCTTTTTTAATGATCGTTACCACTTGGGTCCGTTCCTCCCCTTCCAACGGAAGTCGGGGCGCTCGAACAAACTCGCTGCCAATACCCGTGTAAGTGGCCGCCAGTTTGATATACTGAACAAGTTTGGGATGTATATCCAGTTCGAGCAAGGGCATGAAG
>SXXL01000052.1 GCA_005789565.1 Bacteroidota bacterium
ACGGCAAATCGACTCAGCTCCGGATCGGGATGGTACACGAACTCCGATCGGCTGATCGGGGAGGTTTTTTCCAGCCGCAGTTTGCGATAATATTGGACCAATTGCAGCACGGAGGTATTGTCGATCAGGGATTCGTCCAGCAATTCCTCGAAGATGTAGTCGGCTACCAGTTTTTCTCCTTCCCAGAGCCGCATGCCATGCTCGAGCAGGATGCGGGCGATCTCTTTCTCCTGAAGGTCGTCTTTGAAGAGTAATTGGAACGTGGTCTCATCGTACTCATTTCGTTCACCTTCCTGAGCATTCTGTTCAAAGTTCTTGGCCTCTTCAAAAGGCATTTTCTTCTCGATCAGCGATATCCGGTCGCGTATGTATTTATTGACCAGGCTATGCAGACCGGCCTCGTCAATTTTCAGTAGTCCCGAACATTGACGGATATAATCCTGTTGTCGGGTAAAATCCTCCGCTTTGTTGATCCGTGCGATGGTTTCCGCGATGCGGTTCACCACAGCCGATTTTCGGATCGAGTCCGATCCGGCATCCTGCAGGGCTACCTCCAGCTGGAAGAGGATGATATCTTTTTTATTTTGGCGGATATAATCCTGAAAGGCAGTGGCACCCATGGCCCGCACATAACTGTCCGGGTCGTGTCCGTCCGGTAACAATACCAACCGAACGTTCAGTCCCTCTTCCAGGGCCAGGTCCATTCCGCGCAGGGCGGCTTTGATACCGGCCGCATCGCCATCGTAGAGGATCGTGAGGTTGTCGGTGTACTTGCGCACCAATCGAAGTTGATCGGGGGTCAGGGCTGTGCCACCGCTGGCCACCACATTCTCCAAACCCGCCTGATGCAACGAGATCACATCGGTGTACCCTTCCACCAGCAAGCATTCATCGGCCTTATCCATCGCCTGTCGGGCGAAATACGATCCATATAGGATCCGGCTTTTGAGATAGATCTCGTTCTCCGGGGTGTTGATGTATTTGGGCGCCTTGTCGCTTGTCTTGAGGATACGGGCCCCGAATCCAAGGATCTTACCGCTGTGGTTGTGGATCGGAAAAATGACTCGGCCCCGGTAGTTATCTACCCATTGATCGTTGCGGTGGGCGATCAATCCAGCCTTTTGCAACAACTCGCTGTTGAATTGTTTTTGAGTGGCCGCTCGGGTGAATGCATCTCGTATCTCGGGCGAGTAGCCCAACTGAAATTTTCGGATGGTCTCATCGGAAAATCCCCGCTCTTGGAAATACGTCCAGCCAATATCTTTTCCCTCCTCGGTTTCCAGCAGTTGCTCCGAGAACCATTGTTGGGCAAATTGATTGATGATGAACAGGCTGTCGGCCTGCTGCTGTTGTTGCCGCTGCTCATCGCTCGCAAACGTTTCCTCGATCTCTATGCCATAGCGGTTGGCCAGCCAGCGGATGGCCTCCACATAGCTGTATTTCTCGTGCTCCATCAGGAAGCTGATCAGGTTGCCACTCTTGCCGCAACCGAAACACTTGAAGATCTCTTTGGTAGAAGAGACCGTGAAGGAGGGGGTCTTCTCGTTGTGAAAGGGACAGAGCCCGAGATAATTCGTGCCCCGTCTTTTCAACTTTACGAAATTGCCCACCACGTCCAGGATCTCCGCACGGTGTTGTATCTGCTGAATGGTGTTCGGAGAGATCATGCAACCTGCAATTTAACGGATCCGGCTCACTCTCGGAAGATCGCCATCGAAGTAGCCCGGTCGTTCCAGCCTAAGATGTTCAGACTCATGCGCGAAGAGGTCAGGGTGTAACTGGCCCCCCTCATATTGGGTTGATCGTACAGAACGACCCGGTATCCGGAAGGGATCTGGATCGAGCTGAGCGATTGGTCCGGGAATCCCATGGCCGACAAACTCGGGTAGTTTCCCGGGTTCAAGCCAATTGATTGTCCGCGGTAATCACTGTCGGTGAACAAATAGATCGAGGGTGCACCACCATATCCGCCTCCGCTGTTGCCGGAACCACCCCCGCTGTTGCCCCAGCCACCGCCGTTATTTCCTCCATTCCCCCAGCCGCTGTTTACTTCCTCCACGACCAAGGCCCCGATCCGGTTCATCAGTTGCGTTGGCAAACAGGTGGTAGACTGGCTGATGGTTTGTGAAAACCCATTGATATTCTCGCTGTTCAGATAAACCCGGATGCGCAGATTCTGCGGCAACTCGATGGATTGAATATTGAACTTCAGGACACCCAGTTTAAATCCCTCATAATTTCCGGGTTGCAGACGAATCGCATTGCCGGAATACTGACACTCGCTGTACAGTGTTGCATAACTGCGCGGTCTTCCTCCGCTGTTGTTATTATTATTATTGTTATTGTTGGCCCTGTACTCGACCGTAAACGATCCGATCTTGTCGTTGTACTGGCTGGGTAGACAGGGAGAGGAGTTGTCCAGCGTAACGGCCAATCCCGAGTTGTACTCATTGTTCAGATAGGCTTTCACCACCACGTTGCCCTGAATGCGCAGCGAGGAAATGTTGAACTTCAATTCCCCGATCTGTGAACCACTATAGGTGCCAAAGGAAAATGATTGGGAATAGCCCCGATAAGAACAGTCGTTGAAGAAGGTTACATAATCATTTTGGCTGGTGGGGTTGTTGTTCGATAATTCCACGATCACCGATGAGGCCATGTTGCGAAACTCCGGTTCCAAGCAGGGTTGGTTGCTCGAATAGGTGCGGGACCTCCCCTGAAAATTATCATTCTCGTATATGGTTACTTTCAAGCCATTGGGGATCATCAGGCCCTGCAGTCGGTCATTTCCGATCTTCATTTGGAACAGGCGGTATTGACCAACGCCCAGTGAATGGCCGAAACCCGTAAAATTACATCCTTCATAAAGCCAAGCGGTTTGGCCGCTGGCCGCGAAGGGGAGGATAAAGAAAAGAGTTGCGTAGAGGAGTATTTTTTTCATGTACGTGGTTTAAATGCATTCATTGTTTTCCTTTTCAGTATAGCTGATGCCAAATGCATTCAGCACCTCCTCGGGTACCCCTTTCCAGACATTCGGCTGATTCCCCAAATAGTTTAGGTCTTTGATGCCTTCAGGTGAGGTGTAAAATCCGGAGGCCGTTAAATTCCGCATCCGGCTGAAAAATTCAACGCCGGGGCGCATTTCAGGTTTGGCTTTTTCGGGATATGCGATCTCGTTCACCAGTTCCAGTTGTTGCTCGGTGGAGCATTTTGGGAAAGTGTTTCCATACCGGTTCAGGCACTGCATTTCCAGCCAGCGAAGTCCGCCCCGCATCGGTATCTGATGATCGGGCATATCCCTCACGATGAAATCGATGAAGGCCGGCACACCGGCTTCACTGGCCGAGCCACTCACCTCATCGCGGGGTATGATGATATCTGCCAGCACCGTGATCGTTGCCATCTCGTCTGCAGTAAAAAAAGGACCCTCTGCCAATATTTTTTTCTCCCGGGCCAGCTCATCCGGATTTCGGTCGAGGTTGAAGGCAGTGGCGGGATCCGTTTTTTTATCGGTTTCACAGCCGGTCAATACCGCCGGGGCGGCGAGGGCACCGGTAGCGATCAATTTCAAGGAGGACCGACGATCCATAGGATAAGATTAAAGCGTTTGTTTTTTGAGTTGATCGATGATGTATTCAGAGGCACGCATGCTCAGGGCCAGGATCGTCCACGTGATGTTCTTGTCAGCCTGACTCACAAAAGCCCCGCCATCCACACAGAACAGGTTTTTGCAATCGTGCGCCTGATTCCAGGAATTGAGCGCCGAACGTTTGGGGTCATTGCCCATGCGCACCGTTCCGGCCTCGTGGATGATCTCGCCGGGCTTGGAAAGTCCCCATTGATTCGATTCATCGTCCGTGCCGCCCCAGGTGATCACGGCCCCCATGTTGTGCATGATCTCCTTGAAGGTTTCCTTCATGTGTTTGGCTTGACGGATCTCATGCTCACTCCACTTCACATGAAATTTCAATACCGGGATCCCGTATTTGTCTACCGTCGTGGGATCGATGGCACAGTAGTTGGATTCCAGAGGAATCGCCTCACCCCGTCCCGCCATCCCCACGCCACAGCCATAGAAATAGCGATGGTCCTCTTTCAAGGACGCTCCATAGCCGCCGGCTTCTTTTTTCTTTCCGTGTACCACATATTTTCCGTTGAGTCCCTCGATGCCCCAATTGAATCCGTAGCTAGGCTGACTCATCCCGCCCCAATACTCAATGTGATATCCGCGCGGGAAATCCAGTTTTTTATTATCCATCCACCAAGGAGAATAAATGTGCATACCCCCCACACCATCCTCATTGTATCGTTTGCGATCGAAGAGCTGCGGCAGGATGCCGCCCAGCGCTGCACCCGTAGAGTCGTGCAGGTACTTGCCCACCACATTGCTGCTATTGGCCAGGCCATTCGGATGCCGAGCCGATTGGGAGTTCAGTAAAAGCCGGGCACTTTCACAGGCACTGGCAGCCAGAATCACGACGCGCCCCTCTACCTGATATTCCTGCCCGTCCTCTTTGCTGACATACGATACCCCCGTAGCTTTTCCTTCTTTGTCGGTCAGGACCTCGCGGGCCATGGCCTGACAGATCATATCCACGTTACCTGTCTTCAAGGCCGGATAGATCAAAA
This sequence comes from Bacteroidota bacterium, assembly GCA_005789565.1. Classification (GTDB taxonomy): domain Bacteria; phylum Bacteroidota; class Bacteroidia; order Chitinophagales; family Chitinophagaceae; genus JJ008. The sequence goes on from SXXL01000052.1 coordinate 4,630, forward strand.
CATTGGTCGAAGAAAAATCCGCCTTCGCCATCGAACAGTTCCGGTTACACTGACCACAATAAAAACAAACCCCGCGCTCCTCGTTCAGTTTTTGGGTGAGGATCGACATCCGGGAGGGGATGACCTTCACACCGGACTGGGTGGCGGCATTTTTTATGAATAACTCGTGCAAGCGTGGTTTCGGTGGTTTGAGAAAGATCCCATCCGGATCGTTCTCCAATCCCTCGTTGGTGCCAAACACCCCGATCAATTTATCCACGGCATCGTAATAGGGTTTGATATCCTCGTATCCGATCGGCCAGTCATCGCCCAACCCGTCAATACTTTTTCGTTTGAAATCTTTAGGTCCAAAGCGCAGTGAGATCCTGCCCCAGTGATTGGTTCGACCACCCAGCATGCGGGCGCGCCACCACATCCAGTCGGTTCCGGCTTCTTTTTTATAGGGCTCGCCTTCGAGCGACCATCCGCCGTAGCAAGCATCAAAATCACCGAAAGGTCGGATCGAGGTGCTGGCTCCGCGTCGGGGGGAGTCCCACGGATTTTTGAGCTGGGTTATATTTTTTTGCGGATCGTATTGATAGCCCGCTTCCAGCAAGCAAACTTTTAGGCCCGCTTGCGCCAACACATAGGCCGCCATGCCGCCACCGGCACCGGAACCTACGATCACGGCATCGTATTTTTTAGACTGTTTTTTGACTTGAAGATCTCCCATGAAAAGGGTTTGTTGGCTTTCCAAAATAGTTCTTTCCCTCTTTCGAAAAGTAAATCGAACATTCTTTTTTTAACACCCTTTATCTTTAGGCAAATCTCCCTATGCGCCTCCTTCCCATAATCCTGCTCATGCCCGTGTTATCTACCGCTGCATTCAGTCAATACCTGGATACGAACCGATATCCCGTTTATGCTGGAAAAGATCTGGGACTGACCTATTCGCCCACTCACACTGTGCTAAAGGTTTGGTCGCCCACCGCCACCGCGGCCGAGTGGATCCTGTATGAGAAGGATGCCGGCGGAGACCCCCTGGGTAGCTATGCCCTGGAAAAACAAGCTCAGGGTGTTTGGCAAGGAGCGCTCGCCGGTAACCAAAAGGGAAAATATTATTCTCTGCGGGTGCAGATCAATGGAAAATGGTCAGATGAGATCGTCGATCCCTATGTCCGCGCCACCGGCGCCAATGGGAAAAGAGGTCAGATCCTCGACATGCAAGAAACCGACCCGGCGGGATGGAAATCCGACCGCTCGCCTGCATTCGCCCACAAAACCGATGCCATCATCTACGAATTGCATGTGCGCGATGCCAGTATTCACCCCAGCTCCGGTATTCGGCAGAAAGGGAAGTACCTGGGACTTACCGAGCGCGGAACGAAGAATCCGGCGGGACAGTCGACCGGACTCGATCACCTCGCCGAACTGGGCATCACCCACGTACACTTGCTGCCGGTATTTGATTTTTATTCGGTCGATGAAACCCATCCCGATAAAAAATACAATTGGGGATACGATCCACAAAACTACAATGTACCCGAAGGTTCCTATGCCACCAATCCCCACGACGGGGCCGTGCGTATCCGCGAATTCAAACAACTGGTGCAAGCCTTGCACCAGAGAGGCATACGGGTGGTCATGGATGTGGTCTATAACCATACGGCCCTGACCGAAGGATCGAATTTCAACCAACTGGTACCGGGTTATTATTACCGGCAGGATGAAAAAGGCGGATTCTCCAACGCATCCGCTTGTGGCAACGAAACCGCCAGCGAGCGGCCCATGTTCCGAAAGTTCATGCTGGAGTCCATGCGCTATTGGGTGGAGGAGTATCATATCGATGGCTTTCGGGTAGACCTGATGGGCATACACGATATCGAGACCATGAACCGGATCTCCGACGAATTGCACCGGATCAAACCGGATATTTTACTATACGGAGAAGGGTGGACTGCCGGGAAGAGTCCACTGCCCGAAGATCAACGCGCCCTCAAGGCCCATGCGCACCGACTCGATCGCATCGCCGTATTCAGCGACGATATACGGGATGCCATCAAAGGCAGTGTTTTTGATCATCACGACAAAGGCTTCGTATCCGGCAAAGCAGGCATGGAAAGCTCAATACGTTTTGGTGTCGTAGCCTCGCTGCCACACAATCAGGTTGATGCATCAAAGGTGATCTACGCCAAGCAAGCATATGCCGCACAACCGCATCACACGATCACGTATGCGGAATGCCACGACAATCACGTGTTGTCTGACAAATTATCCATTTCAGTAGCGGATCGCTCCGATTCCCTGCAAGCCGAAATGCACCGCCTGGCCTTGGGGATCTTGCTCACCAGTCAGGGCATCGTTTTCTTACATGCGGGTACGGAATTTCGCCGAACCAAAAAAGGGGTGGAGAATTCATATGAAAGTCCCGATAGCATCAACGCCATCGATTGGAATAACAAATCCCAGTACACTGAATTCTTTCAATACGTTCGCGCCCTCATTCAATTGCGCAAACAACATGCCTCTTTCCGCTTTTCCGATCCCCAAACGCTGATCCGATCCATTCGATTTGAAGAGACCGGATCCGCCGGTGCTGTTAGTTTTCAGATCGAATCTCCTGCCGGCCAGGACAACTGGAAAAAGATCCGTGTTCGATACAGCGGTATGTATCCCTCCGACCCCTGGGTGGTGGGAGAGGGCTGGAGGACGGCTATCGTTAATAACCGCGTGGTCAATGAAAACTCGGATCTGCGGGTAATTCCGGTGCAGCCACTTACACTCACCGTGTTGTATCAGTAGCGATCTCGGGGCGGACGGCTAGAAGGGGAGAACCGGGGTCTGCGATCGGTCGGGTCTGGCGATCGGCGATCTTCTGCGGGCTTCACGATCATCACTTTCTTGCCGATGCCAAGATTATTCAATCCCTCAATGGCCTCCCGGGCCTCTTGCTCATTGGGCATATCCACAAACGCGAAACCGCGGCTTTTACCTGTTTCTTTGTCCATGGTGACTTTAGCCGAGCTCACCGTTCCAAACTTGTCGAAGAATTCCATCAATTCAGCATCATCCATGTCGTATGGGAGTCCGGCTACAAAAAGTTTCATGGATGTTGATTTGTTTGTTTCAACGACAGAGAATCAAAGGTAGGCCAAAATCTATCCGGCGAGTCAAACTTGAGCGGAATCATCCCGCATCTTGGTGAACGGTCATTGTAGTACCTTAGCCAAAACATTTCTTGCCATGCGTGAAGTCGTTGTCGTGTCTGCCGTCCGTACTCCGATGGGTAGTTTTGGCGGTTCGCTCAAGTCCCTATCCGCTACTCAATTAGGAGCCGCTGCCATCCGTGGAGCCTTGGAGCGCATCCAACTGGATCCCGGAGTGGTCACCGATGTATTTATGGGATCGGTGATCCAGGCTAATTTGGGTCAAGCCCCGGCCCGACAAGCTGCGAAATTTGCCGGTCTTCCTGATACGGTCAATTGCACCACGGTCAATAAGGTTTGTGCCAGCGGCATGAAGGCCGTATCGATGGCCGCACAACATATCCTGTTGGGTGATGCTGACGTGGTGATCGCCGGCGGCATGGAAAGCATGAGCAATGTTCCTTTCTACGCTGAGCATGTACGCTGGGGTAATAAATATGGGAACGTGACGCTGGTCGACGGACTAGCCAAAGACGGACTCACCGATGTTTACGATGGAAAAGCAATGGGCGTAGCCGCCGAGTTGTGCGCTTCCACTTGTCAGATCACCCGTGCGGATCAGGATGCTTTTGCGATCGAGAGTTATCAGCGTTCCCAACGCGCTTGGAGCGAGGGACATTTTTCGCCCGAGATCGTGCCGGTTTCCATTCCACAACGAAAAGGCGATCCACTGATCGTATCCAAAGACGAAGAACCCTTCCAAGTCAAATTCGATAAGATCCCCCAACTCGCACCGGCTTTTTCGAAAGACGGAACCGTTACCGCTGCCAATGCATCCACCATGAACGACGGAGCAGCCGCGCTGATCTTGATGTCGGCTGAAAAAGCACAGGCACTCGGACTCAAACCCCTGGCTTATATCCGCGGTTATGCCGATGCCGAACAAGCGCCGGAATGGTTCACCACGGCGCCGGCTATCGCCTTGCCGGCGGCACTCAAAAAAGCCAACCTGGACATGTCGCAGATCGATTACTGGGAAATAAATGAGGCGTTTTCGGTCGTCGCACTGGAAAATATCAAGCGACTGGGATTGGAGGCGTCCAAGGTCAATGTCTTCGGAGGAGCCGTTTCACTCGGTCACCCGCTGGGTTGCAGCGGCGCCCGTATTTTGGTCACCTTAATAAATGTACTCAACCACAATAATGCTCGATATGGGGCGGCCGGTATATGTAACGGTGGCGGCGGCGCCAGTGCGTTGGTGATCGAGCGTGCTCTGGCATGAAAACACTGATCCGACATATCCATTCTTTAGTGGGCGTGCAGGACCCCAAACAGCCGCTGCGCGGACAAGCACTGGCACAACTTCCCTCGATCACGGATGCATTCCTATTGTTGGAAGATGATGTCATCGTTCGCTTCGGTGAAATGAAGGACTTGGATCTGACTGCATCGGAGGCGGATCAGGTCATCGAGGCTACCGACCGGTTTATCCTTCCAGCCTGGTGCGACAGCCATACGCACCTTGTTTTTGCGGTCACCCGAGAAGAGGAGTTCGTGGATAAGATCAAAGGCGCCACGTATGCAGAGATCGCCGCCAACGGCGGCGGTATTTTGAACTCGGCCCGAAAATTACAAGCTTGTTCAGAGGATGAATTGTTTGAAAGGGCTATGAACCGATTGCATGCAGCTATTCTCCTGGGAACCGGAGCCATCGAAATAAAAAGCGGGTACGGACTCAGTGTCGAGGCAGAATTGAAAATGCTGCGTGTGATCAAGCGGATCAAAGAGCAGGCGCCCATACCCGTGCGGTCCAGTTTCCTGGGAGCACATGCCATCCCCACACTGTATAAAGACGATCGCGAAGGATATCTCCGGTTATTGATCGAAGAGATGCTGCCAGTGATCGGATCCGAAAAGCTGGCCGATTATGTGGATGTTTTTTGCGAGCAGGGATTTTTCTCACCCGACGAAACCTCCCGCATTTTAGTGGCTGCCGCTCGCTACGGCTTGCGTCCCAAGATCCATGCCAATCAATTATCGGTATCCGGTGGGGTAGAAGTGGGCGTTCAACACCAAGCCATCAGCGTCGATCATTTGGAGTGTATGGATGACGCGGCGATCGATTGTTTATCGGCTTCCGATACCATCGGCACCTTACTGCCCGGGTGCTCGTTGTTTCTTCGGGCTCCTTACGCACCTGCCCGTGCGTTGGTCGAGAAAGGCGCGGCCATTGCGCTGGCCTCTGATTATAATCCGGGTAGCTCTCCATCCTACAACATGAACCTGGTATTATCGTTGGCTTGCACGCAAATGCGGTTGTTGCCGGAAGAGTCAGTCAACGCGGCCACGATCAACGGGGCCTTTGCGATGGAGCTGGCCGACCAGGTCGGTAGCGTCGCGGTGGGTAAAAAAGCGAATCTGATCATGACCAAACCGATGTCTTCGCTGGCCTATCTTCCTTATTCGTTTGGTGAAAACGTAGTGGAGCGGGTGATGATCAACGGCAAATTCTTTTCGTAAACTGAAACTATTTGGTATGAAGCGTATCATTGAATGTGTTCCAAATTTTAGCGAGGGGCGTGACGCCGAGAAGATCCGTCAGATCACAGATGAGATCGAAAAGATCGAAGGGGTGCGTCTCTTGAATGTAGATCCGGGAAAAGCGACCAACCGCACCGTGGTCACCTTTGTGGGAGAGCCGGAAAGTGTGATCGAGGCCGCCTTTCAGGCCATCCGAAAAGCCGGCGAACTGATCGATATGTCGCAGCATGAGGGAGCGCATCCGCGGATGGGCGCTACCGATGTTTGTCCGCTTATTCCCATCAGTGGCATCAGCCTCGAGGAAACGGCCGAGTACGCACAGCGATTGGCCAAGCGGGTAGGGGAAGCGTTGAATCTCCCGGTTTATTTGTATGAAGAAGCGCAACCGAATGCCAGCCGTAAAAACTTGTCCATCATACGGGCCGGCGAATACGAGGGTTTGTTTAAGAAGATACAGCAGCCTGAGTGGAAGCCTGATTTTGGTCCCGCTTCCATGGACCCCAAACGCGGCGCTACGGTCATCGGCGCGCGGGATTTTTTGATCGCCTACAACGTCAATTTAAATACAACCTCTACTCGTCGGGCCAATGCGGTGGCCTTTGATGTGCGCGAGGCGGGTCGGGTAAAGCGGGAGAACGGACAAGTGGTGAAAGATGCGGCAGGAAACCCCGTGAACGTTCCGGGCACCTTGAAATCGGTGAAGGCCATTGGCTGGTTCATCGAAGAATATGGCATTGCTCAGATCAGCATGAACCTGACCAATATTCGGGTAACGCCTTTGCACGTGGCGTTTGACGAGGTCTGTGAGCGGGCCAGGGATCGGGGCATGCGCGTAACGGGCAGTGAGTTGGTGGGATTGGTTCCGTTGCAGGCCTTGATCGAGGCCGGAAAATATTTTCTGCGCAAGCAAAACCGTTCGATAGGTGTGTCAGAGAAAGCCTTGATCGATATGGCGGTCCGTTCGATGGGGCTGGACGAACTGACGCCTTTTAAACCCGAGGAACGAGTCATCGAGTATTTGTTACAAGATCCGGCGGAACAAAAATTAATTCGTCAATCCCTCTCGCGTTTTTCGGAGGAGACCGCCAGTGAGAGTCCCGCACCCGGTGGCGGTTCCATCGCGGCTTACGTGGGCACGCTGGGCGTTTCGCTCGCAACGATGGTGGCGAATCTCTCCTCGCATAAGAAGGGCTGGGATGAGCGCTGGGCCGAGTTTAGTGATTGGGCAGAAAAAGGGGAGGCTCTTCGCCGGCAATTATTGTTGTTAGTAGATGCGGATACCCGCGCTTTTGATGCGATCATGGCGGCGTTTGGGTTGCCGAAGTCGACCGAAGCCGAGAAAAAATCAAGACAGGAAGCCATTCAGTCGGCTACCAAGCAGGCCATGGAAGTTCCCCTCCAGGTGATGCGATTATCGTTGCAATCGATGGACGTGATCGAGGCCATGGCGAAGCAGGGCAATCCGAATTCTGTATCGGATGCGGGAGTGGGTGCTCTTTGTGCGCGCGCAGCGGTCTTGGGTGCATACATGAACGTACGCATCAATGCCGCCGGCTGTACCGATGCTGCGTATGTTAAAACTGTTCTGGCCGAGGGCACCCAAATGGAAAAAGAAGCCATGAGGAGGGAGGAACATATTCGTTCACTGGTCGACCACCAAATCTCTAAACTTTAAACTCCGAACTCCGAACTCTAAACTCTGAACTCCGAACTCCGAACTCTAAACTCTGAACTCCGAACTGCCCTACTCTCTACCCTCTACGCTCATCATTCTCTCAAACACCCTTTCATACACCCGATTCGCCTCCTCGCAGTCGCGGGAGACTTCCTGATAGGCTTTCTCTGCCGTCTGAAATTTTGTTTTATCGGAGTAGCATTCCGGGTTGGCTAGTTCGGCTTCCAATCTTGTTTTTTCAGCAGTCAATGCTGCCAGGCGTGATTCGGCTTGTTGAAATTCTTTTTGTACTCGCTGCCATTCCTTTTTTTTCTCTTTGTCGATCGGAGCATTGGCGGGTGTCGTGGGTTGCTTCGGTGTATTTTTTTGAGGAGCAGGTGTGGGGGCGGATGTTGATTTGGATTTATTGGAGGCGGACGATGCTGGTTTTGCCATTCGTTGTTTCCACTCCGCCCATTCTTCGTATCCGCCTTTGAATTCTTTGATCTCCCCGTCTACGATCTCCCAGATCTTGTTGGCTGTTTTGGAGACAAAATAGCGGTCGTGACTGACCAAGATCATCGTGCCTTCATATTTATTCAGGGCTTCGATGAGCAGGTC
>SXXL01000053.1 GCA_005789565.1 Bacteroidota bacterium
ATCGCATAGTAGCTCAACCCCAACTCGTAGGTCCACCGTGGCTGATTCGCATCCAACTCCAGGGCCTTGACAAAAAAAGGGATGGCTCCTTTGAAGTTGGTCATGTCGGCATAACTCTTAGCCAACAGGTAGGGAATCTCTGCCTGGTTCGGGTTTTCCCGGGCAGCTTGTGTCAAAAATTGGATGGCCTTCCCATAATCTTCCTGCTCGTAGTACACTTTTCCCAAATAATAATCTACCCGCGCATGAGGGTCAGCTTTTTTATACAACGCTGCCAGGCGTATCACCGACTCATGCTGACGCAGCTGAAAGGCGAGTTCGATTGATAGGCGAAGCAGGGCGGTGTCGCGGGGATTTAATCGCAGGGCCTTTTCATACTGCTCCCAGGCGGGTGCATACTTACGCTGACTGACCAACAGCCCCCCCAACTCTCGCAGGATTGTCGGGTCTTGAGTTTGAAACGACAGGGCCTTGTCCAGGTTCTGGAGGAGGTCCAACCGGCGACCCATTTGCTTGTTCTCCTGAGCCAACTTCAAATAATGGGCGGCACTGTCGGTGTTGGGAACGCCCTGGGCCATCAGCCGGGGACCAAACAAAAAAAGGACGATCACCAAATAGGTGAGCAGGATAAGGATAAGATACCTTTTCATGAGATAGATTGGATTGGACATAAAGGTATTCAGCGCGGTATCGGCTTCACAAATCTTAGCGAATGAATAAGTACGGGAACCGGGAAAAAACAGACACTACTTTAGTACAATTCCGCTGAGTGCTGGTAGATTTACGGTGATTCGCGATTTATTGGCTTTTTTATCGACCCATTCGTGCCGGATGGAGGGATTGAAGACCTGTCCGCTTCCCCAAAACTCAGCGCGATCGCTGTTAAAGATCTCTTTCTTGTAGGGCTTGCCGGTGTATTCGATCGGCCAATCCAACCGCACTACCGGGGTCATATTCAATACGATCAACAGATCGTCTTGTGGTTTTTTCCCCTTTCGCCGATAAACCATCACCGATTCGGATCGGTGCTGCAGATCGACCCATTCAAATCCGTATGGATTAAACTGATGCACGAACAAGGCAGGCTCGGAACGAAGCATTCGGTTGAGCTCGGATACACAGTGGCGCAGGCTGCGGTGGCAATCGAATGACAGGAGTCCCCAAGAAAGTTCGGTCCGGTAATCCCATTCGGCCGTCTGACCAAACTCCCCGCCCATGAAAAGTAATTTGGCTCCGGGGTGGGTCCACATATACGTATACAACAACCTCAGGTGGGCAAACTTCTGCCACTCATCGCCGGGCATTTTGTAGAGGAGTGGACTTTTCCCATGCACCACTTCATCGTGACTGAATGGCAGCAGGAAATTCTCATCATAGAAATACATCATGCTGAAGGAGAACTTATCCTGATGGTCTTGTCGAAACAGCGGATCGATCTTGAAATAATCCAAGGTATCGTGCATCCAACCCATCATCCATTTCATGCCAAACCCCAATCCCCCCTGAAAGGTCGGCTTGGAGATCCCGGGCCAGTCGGTAGCTTCTTCCGCCATGGTTTGTACGTCCGGAAAATCTCGGTAGATGGTTTCGTTGAGGTCTTTTAGGAAAGCGATCGCCTCGAGGTTGCCGTCGCCTCCGAATTCATTGGGCTCCCACTGTCCCGTCTCCCGCGAATAATTCAATTTGAGCATGGAGGACACCGCATCGACGCGGATGCCATCGATGTGAAATTTATCGAACCAGAACCGAGCACTGCTGATCAGGAAGGATTTGACCTCTCCCCTTTTGTAATTGAAGACATAGCTGTTCCAATCGGGATGAAATCCTTTTCGCATATCAGCATACTCATAGGTATGCGTACCATCGAATAGAAAAAGTCCGTGAGCGTCATACGGAAAATGGGAAGGCACCCAATCGAGGATCACCCCGATACCGGCTTGGTGCAGGGCATCGATCAAGCGCATGAGTCCCTGTGGGTCGCCAAATCGGGAGGTCGGCGCAAAAAAACCTGTACATTGATAACCCCAACTGCCGTCGAATGGATGTTCCATCACGGGCATGAACTCTACGTGGGTAAAGGCCATCTCCTGCAGGTAGGGAATCAGTTGCTCCCGAAGTTGATCGTAGGAGTTATAGCTTTCCTCATCGGTGGGTACGGGACGTTGCCAACTGGCCAGGTGCAGTTCATAAATACTCCAAGGAGCGTCAAGGGCATTATGCTTTTTTCGTTGACGCATCCATTTGGCATCGTTCCATTGGTAATCGAGCGACCAGGTAATGGATGCCGTTTGGGGTCTTTTCTCCCAGAAATGAGCAAAGGGATCGCCTTTATCCAACCGCCGACCCTCATAACCGGTGATGTGATACTTGTAAGCCTCCCCCAGGGTTAATCCCGGTATGAATCCTTCCCAGATGCCGCTTCGGTCCCACCGCGGATACAAATGATACTCATGATCGCGCCATTCGTTAAAATGGCCTTTCACGGAAAGTTGGGTGGCATTGGGGGCCCAGACACAGAAGTACATGCCCGCTACTCCGTTGACTTCGGTGGGACGACTGCCCATCACCTCATACAGTCGATAGTGTGTGCCTTGCTGAAAATTTCGGATATCTGCTTCCGTCAGCAAGGAATGGTTCCAGACGCTATCGTTTGTTTCGGTTTGCGGCATGGGCCGGGTTTATTTCAACAGTTCCAGTACCCGGCTTTCTTTGGCACCGATCGTCCAATCGGACAGCGAAACGATTTCACCGGTCACCACATCGCGGGCCCGGGTGAATCCGTTGACCCGTTCGCGGTAGATCGTCCAATCCGGTTTAGCCGCTTTATCGGAACTGTTGGCGATAACCATGACGGTTTGCTGCTCGGTGTAACGAAAATAGAGATAGACACCTTCTCGAGGAATGAATTGCATCAGCTTCCCCCCACCCAAGGCGGGAGAGGTTTTACGGAACTGAGCCAGGCGGCTGATGTAATCAAAGGCCTTTGATTGCTCAGTGGAGCGGCCAGAGGCGAGAAATCGGTTTTTTGATGGATCATCGGATGGCCAACCACCGGGGAAATCTTCCCGAACCGTGGCATCGGTGTTCACTTTGAAATTTTTCATCAACACCTCGGTGCCGTAATACAATTGCGGCATTCCCCGTAAAGTGAAGAGCCAATTCATACACATGGTGAATTTGGCTTCATCCTCCCCCAGGACAGAGAAGATACGGTCCATGTCGTGATTGTCGAGGAACACACAATTGCGCATGGGGTCTTTATACAAGGCATCCTGCGCCAAGGCGAAATAAAGTTTAATGATGCCGTTGCTCCATCCATTTTCCTCTTTGGCCGCGGCGATCATGGCAAAGGAGGTTTGAAAGTCCAGCATGCCTTCGGCATTGTGTCGGAATGGGGTGGACAGGTTGTTCCGGGTGAAATAGGCATTGGCCACCGGAGAGGTTACCCAAGATTCACCAAAGATCGTGAGCTTGGGAAACTCCCGGGTCAGGGCATCGTTCATATCGTTCAGGAATTTCTCCTCGTTGTATTTGTAGGTATCGACGCGCCAGCCATCGACGCCAAATTCTTCCGTTGCCCAAATATGATATTGGATCAGGTAGCGGGCCACATCGGCATTGCGCTGGTTGAGGTCGGGCAGGTGCGGCACAAACCAACCGTCAAGCATTTGACGTTTGTCCTGTTGCGATGCATACGGATCAAAGAAAACTTCTTCCCGATGATGCGGCGGATTTTTTCCTTGCGAGCTGTTCAGCCAATCGGCCGCGGGCGGATCCAGGGCGATCCAGTGATAATTACCGATGTGATTGTATACGGCATCCTGAATGAGTTTCATGCCATTTTGATGCAAACGATCGGATAGTTGCCGATACGCAGCATTGCCGCCAAAACGCTTATCCACCTGATAATGATCCGTAAACCAATACCCGTGATATCCGGCTACTGAATTTCCCCACTCGTTCATGCGCGGCATATCATTTTCATTCACGGGTGTCAGCCAAACGGTACTAACCCCCAACTGCTTGAGATAATCCATTCGATCCTCCACCCCTTTGAGGTCGCCTCCGTGACGGGAAAATTTATTCGTCCGCTCGCAGAGGGTGTCGCGGTAGGTACGAACGATGTCGTTCGACGGATCGCCGTTGGCAAACCGGTCGGTCATGATCAAATAAATAAAATCGTTGGCCCGAACACCCTGTATACGAGATCTTCCGTTTTGGGTGGAACGGGGTTTTAGTTGGTAGGTAATATTCTTGGTGGCCAGTCCCTTCCCCTTTAATTCGATCTTGAAAGCACCCGGCTGGGTAGTCGGATCGATGCGAAGGTCCAGCAACAGATACTGTGGGCTTTCCAACTTGCGCAGGTTGATCAATCGTACGCCGGGATATTGGATGGCGGCCGTCGTGTACGCAGAAAGATCTTTTTCCTGCAGGATCAACTGCAAGGAGGTCTCCTTGAAACCCGTGAACCAGTGCGTGGGATAGCATTTGGGTTGAGCGATGGCAGAGAGGGAGGTGAGAAGTATGAGGATGAGTGTTCGCATGGAGTAGGGAGAAAGTTTAGGGTTTAGGGTTTAGGGTTTAGGATAAATTTTTTAGTTTATAGTTTTTAGTTTTTGGTCTTTTACGAGTAGGGCGCAGGCAAGCGCGGCGGTGCAAAGCAGAATACCTCCGATGAGTACGGCGAGCAGTCGATCGTTACCCAGGTAATTTTCCATGATCTTTCCAAAGCTCAGGGCTGCGATAATCTCGGGCAACACGATAAAGAAGTTGAAGACCCCCATATAGATGCCTGTCTTCTCGGGGGGAATGGATCCGGCCAACAGGGAATAAGGCATAGATAGAATAGAGGCCCAGGCGATGCCGACCAAACTCATGGAAACATATAGCATCCAGGGCTCCTGGATATAGTTGACCGAGATGAGTCCGACCCCGCCCACGAACAAACAAAGGCTGTGCGTCCATTTCTTACCCAGCCGCAACACCCAGAAAGGGATCGTGAAGGAGAAAGCAAAAGTGACCAGATTCAGGATGGCAGAGGTTGCATTGGCATGCTCCAACCCTTCCGTGTAGCGGATGGCATTGGTTTGGGCATCGCCCCCGAAAATATCGGCGGCCACCCCCGTGCTGTAATAGAACCACATGAGAAAAAGTCCGGGCCAGGTCAGAAACTGCACCAGGGCCAACCGCTTCATGGCCGAGGGCATATTTCCAATGGCCTGAAGGATCTCTCGAACGCCGGTCCCAAAATCAACCCCGCCGGCCGCTCTCTTTTGTTTCCAATCCGGATCGGAGGGCGGATATTCCCTACTCTTGAAGACCGTAAATAACACCGCCACCAAAAAAACGGCGGAACCAATGTAAAAGGACCACATGATGTTTTGCGGAATACCACCAGCTCCTTTTTCGCGGGAGATACCGATCCAATTGACCAACAAGCCCGGCAAGAAACCCGCAATGAATGAAGCTGCCCCGATGAACATGCTTTGCATAGCATATCCGAAAGATTGTTGTTCATCATCAAGATTGTCGGCCACAAAGGCCCGAAAGGGCTCCATGGTAATGTTGATACAGGAATCCAGGATCCAAAGGGTGCCCGCGGCCATCCAAACGGCCGAGGAATTCGGCATGATAAATAAGGCCAGTGAACTTAAGATGGCTCCGACCAAAAAGAAAGGACGACGCCGACCCAGGGTCGGGTGCCAAGTCCGATCGCTCAAGTACCCAACAATGGGTTGTACCAATAAACCGGTCATCGGGGCCGCCAGCCAGAGACCCGGTATCTCATCGGCCTGAGCACCGAGAAATTCGTAGATGGCACTCATGTTGCCCATTTGCAAACTCCAGCCGAACTGGATACCAAAAAATCCGAAACACATGTTCCAGATCTGCCAAAAACTCAACCGGGGTTTGGGGCCTGTATACGCGGTGGACATAGCAATCGATTTGCCCCAAGATAGCAAGAATATGTATTCAATACACTATGGGTATATGCCCGGATCAAATAACGAATCCGTTGGGCAAAATGGCTCCTTTTTTCACCACCACGATCCCGTCCTTCACGGTGTAGAGGGGGTGGTCGGTGTTGGACAAATGATCCCCGCCATTGATCCGGACATCATTGCCAATGCGAACGTTCTTATCCAAGATGGCATTGCGGATCTCACAGCGCTCCCCTACCCCTAATGGCGGAATGCACTCCTGCGCGGCCGATTCGATCTCCGCCAAGGTTTCGTAATAGTCGCTTCCCATTAAGTATGAATGCGCGATCGTGGTACCATGACCGATCCGGCTTCGAATACCGATCACCGAGTGCTCGAGGCGAGAGGCCTGAATGATACAACCCTCCGCCACCAAGGCTTTTTCCAACGTGGTACCACTTACCTTGGCCGGTGGCAACATACGGGGACGCGTATAGATCGTTCGATCGCTGTCAAACAAATCAAAGGCCGGCAGGTCCTTGGTCAATTCCAGGTTGGACTCAAAAAAAGAACGAATATTCCCAATGTCGGTCCAATAACCGGAGTACTGATAACTCGCTACCTTGAATTGCTGGATCGCTTGAGGGATGATCTCTTTTCCAAAATCCGTGGCTTGCAAAAACTCATGCTGTAACAGATCGAACAACAGCGCCCTGTTGAAAATATAAATACCCATGGAGGCCAGGTAATGTCGATCGGAGGCTTTCATCTCCTCCCCCGTATCGCTGATCCAATCGGATAACTGTTCTTTCTTGGGCTTCTCGATGAACGAGGTGATGAGTCCCTCTTGACTTTTCAGGATGCCGAACTCGGGTGCCTCGCGCGCGCCGACGGGAATGGTCGCAATGGAGATATCCGCTCCCAACTTTTTGTGGTTATCAAGCATCTCCACAAAATCCATTTGATATAACTGATCGCCCGAAAGGATCAGCACATAGTCACTTTCAAAGGGTTCGATGTGACGAAGTCCTTGTCGCACGGCATCGGCCGTTCCCTGGTACCAAGTGGGATTATCCGGTGTCTGCTCCGCAGCCAAAATATCCACAAAGGCTTTGCTAAAGGCACTGAAATGGTAGGTATTCTTGATGTGCCGATTCAGAGAGGCCGAGTTGAATTGGGTGAGCACGAACATGCGACCAATCCCGTTATTCAGGCAATTCGAGATCGGGATGTCGACCAAGCGATACTTTCCTGCAATGGGCACCGCCGGTTTGGATCGGCTGGCGGTAAGCGGATATAGACGAGAACCGGCTCCTCCTCCCAGTATCACACAGAGGATCTCGGTCGAATGCGTAATGGTGCGTATGGCCATAATTATCGAATCGATTGATAGAGCTCCAAATATTGGTCGGCGGATCGGTCCCAAGAATGATCAAAACCCATCATTTGCCGCTGCATCGCTTGCATATGATCCGGATCATTAGAATACAATTCCAAGGCCCGGCCTACCGAATATACGATATCTCCCACGCTCGCCTGTTCGAATCGGATACCAAATCCATTTGACTCTCCCATATCCACCACGGTATCCCGCAAACCACCGGTGTTCCGAACCAACGGAACGGAACCATACCGCATGGCATATAGCTGGTTCAACCCACAGGGCTCCACCCGGCTGGGCATCAACAGAAAATCGGAGCCGGCGTAGATACGGTGACTGAGCTCCTCGTAATAACCGATATAGGCACTTAACCGACCTGAAAAGCGATGCGACAGCTCTTGCAAAGCGGACTGTAAGGAGGGCTCCCCCGTTCCCAGCAATAAGATATTCAACTGCCCCGGGTACTGGCGCAAACACTGATAAATGGCCTCCGGCAACAAGTCGGCTGCTTTTTCGTGCACCAGCCGGCCGATATAAGAAAGTAACGGCTTGGAAGCGTCAAGTCCGAATTGACGACACAAAGTCTCCTTATTGGCGAATTTTCCGGAGAAAGGATCCTCCCTCGAATAATTTTTGACCAACAAAGGGTCCGTTTCCGGATTCCAGACCTCCGCATCGATCCCGTTGAGAATACCCCGACATTTCCCCTTTTCATATTCAAAGAGTTTTTCTAATCCGTTGGCCCGGTGGCGGAGTTCCTCGAGGTAACTGGGACTGACCGTAGTGACTTGCCAGGCCGATTTGACGGCGGCGGCGAGGGGATTGATCTGATCGTCCCATTCGAGCAACCCCGACTTCCATTCATCATGTGGCGGCAACCACTCGCGGTGCTGCCAACCCAACCAGCCCTGGTATTGTGCATTGTGAATCGTAAAGACAGAAGGGATATCGTGCAACCGATCGCGAAAGGCCTGTGCATACCGCATCAGGAAAGGGATCAGTCCCGTGTGGTGATCGTGGGCATGGATGATATCGGGACGATGATTCCAACTATTCACCCAGTCAAGCACACAATACTGAAAGGCCAAAAAACGCTGCGGATCATCATCATAGCCATATATGTTCGGGCGATCGAGCAGACCATTGACATCCACCAAATAGAGATCGAAACCCAGCTCCCGAGAACGTTCCCGAATCACACTGTAGGGAAAAGAATAATTGCCCAGCTGCTGCCGGCCCTCGTGCACCAGCTCCCAATCTTTTTTGAACAGGTAACGGGTTCGATACATCGGCACCACCACTTTTGCGATGTGCCCGGCTCGCTCTTGGTACTTGGGCAAAGCACCTAAGACATCTCCCAAGCCACCGGCTTTGGCCATGGGGTAACATTCCGCCGATACATGCAAGATTTCCATACGGGAGCAATAAATATAAACAAACTGATGAAAACAGCCGTGCGGGTGTATGGCATGGGGTTTTTTTCCTATTTTGTCCACCTACTAATCAAACGACCGCTCCATGAGCCAAGCCAAACAACCCACCAATTACGGGGCACTCAGCACCCTGGTCACCGTTTTTTTCTTCTGGGGATTCATTGCCGCCGGCAACTCGGTGTTTATCCCCTTTTGCAAAAACTATTTTCACCTCGATCAATTTCAGAGCCAGCTGATCGACTTCGCCTTTTACCTGGCCTACTACATCGGAGCACTGATCTTGTTTGCGTATGGGATATTTGGCGGACAAGACCTGGTCGGTAAATGGGGCTATAAAAAAAGTATCATTTACGGACTGCTATTCTCGGCCATAGGGGCCGGTGCCATGATCCTCGCGGTCAACGGCAACACGTTCACCGGTATGCTGATCGGCCTGTTCATTGTGGCCCTTGGCTTCTCGATCCAACAGACCGGTGCCCAACCCTTTGCCATCTCCCTGGGCGATCCCTCCACCGGCGATACCCGCGTGAACCTGGGAGGCGGCGTCAACTCGCTGGGCACCACCATCGGTCCGCTCGTCGTAGCCCTCGCCCTGTTCGGCAGTGCCAGTTCCGTTTGCGATTACGAGATCCAAAACCTGCCGCTAAGCAAGGTCATCGGGCTCTATGTATTTGTAGGCATCTTGTTCGTGGCGGCCGCCACCTTGTTTGGGACGAGTAAAAAAGTTCCAGCCGGTATCAATCCGGAAAAACCTGAAAAAGCCGGTCGAGCCTTCCGGGCGATGCTGATCATCACCGGACTGCTGATCATCACATTCGTACCTGTCTTCTCCTCTTACCGCTCCGAAGGTGTCAAACAGATCGAACAGATCGAATCGACGCTCAGCGTTCAAAGAGCCGAGATCAATCAATTGGAATGTGAGGCCCTGAAACAAACCGGCGAGGCCAGAACCGCCATCTATACTAAGATCGAGGACATCAAAAAAACTTTTAGTCGCGAAAGCGACGAAATCGGCGCCATCAAAGGTCCGCTCGAACGCCAGCGTCTCACCTGGCTCCTGCTGGCCCTGGCCGTGATCGTGATCGGCCTGCCGCTTTGCAACAGCATTGCTTCGAAACAAAAAGAAGGCTGGGGCGCCATGCAATACCCACAATTGGTGTTGGGGATGCTGGGCATTTTTGTTTACGTGGGCGTGGAAGTGGCCATCGGCAGCAACCTGGGAGAATTATTAAAACAACCCGCCTTCGGCAGTTATAAATCATCAGAGATCGCCCCCTTCATTGCCATGTACTGGGGAAGTTTGATGATCGGTCGATGGGCCGGCGCCGTGGGTGCCTTCAACCTCAGCGAGGATCGAAAAAAATTATTCACGTTCATCACCCCGCTGGTCGCTTTTGGTGTGGTGTTGCTGCTGACCAAACTCGCCGGACACGACATCCAAATTTTATATTGGTACGTAGTTTGCGTGTTGTTGCAGATCGGCACCTTCTTCCTGAGTCGCAGCAATCCCGCCCGCACCTTGCTACTGTTTAGCTTGTTCGGGGTGGTGGCGATGACGGTGGGGCTCCTCACCACCGGAAAAATTGCCATCTATGCGTTCCTGAGTGGCGGACTGGCCTGCTCCATCATGTGGCCATCGATCTTTTCGCTATCCGTAGCCGGACTCGGCAAGTACACCACCCAAGGATCAGCCTTTTTGATCATGATGATCCTCGGCGGTGCCGTGATCCCACCCGTACAAGGTAAATTGGCCGATATCATCGGAATCCACCAGTCCTTCTTCATCGCCATCCTCTGCTTCGCCTACCTGGCCCTGTTCGCCTATTTGGTCAAAGGTATCTTGCAAAAACAAGGGATCGATTATGAATCGACTGGCACCACAGGTGGACATTAATCTGGAATAAGAAAGTAAGAAAGAAAGAAAGAACAAACATCATCATGGCAGATCTTGCAATCGGTATCGATATTGGTGGTACCAACACCAAGTTTGGAGTGGTTGACCGCAACGGACATATTCTGGAACAGGGTCGTACCCTCACGAACGACAAGTCAACGCCGCAGGATTTCATTGAAGATCTTTTTACCAAGATCCAGCCCATGATCGAACGCTTGGGCGGGAAAGAGAAATTCGCCGGCATCGGCATCGGTGCTCCCAACGGAAATTATTATACCGGCAACATCGAGTATGCCGCCAACCTGAAATGGCCTGGTATCATTCCCTTTGCCAGCATGATGTCGACGCGGTTCGATATGCGTGTCAAACTCACCAATGATGCCAATGCGGCGGCCATGGGTGAAATGATGTATGGTGCGGCCCGGGGCATGAAACACTTTATAACAATCACGCTCGGCACCGGCGTGGGCAGTGGCATTGTGATCGATGGAAAGATCGTGCTGGGACATGATGGCTTTGCCGGCGAATTGGGCCATACCATCATTCGTCCGGGTGGCCGACTCCATAAAGGAACCCATATTCATGGCCCGTTGGAGGCTTATGCTTCCGCTACCGGCATGCGGGAGACTGCCCTGGAGATGTTGGCCACGCAATCCGATACGCCCAGTTTGATGCGGGAGCTAAAACCTGAAGACATCACCAGTCAGTCCGTTTACGAAGCTGCTGTTAAGGGAGATAAGATCGCACAGGAAGTTTTTGCTTTTACGGGACAATTATTGGGCGAGGCCTTAGCCAATTTCGTGATGTTCTCCTCTCCCGAGGCGATCGTCCTGTTTGGCGGAGTCACCAAGGCGGGCGATATGATTCTGAATCCCACGCGTCAGGCGATGGAAGCCAATTTGGTGCAAGTCTTCAAGAACAAAGTGAAATTGATGTTCAGTGAGCTGAAAGAAGCGGATGCCGCGATCCTGGGGGCCAGTGCCCTGATCTGGGAGGCCTGATCAATCTTTTTTACGGCGGATGTAGAAGATACCGGGGACAGCGCGCTGTCCTTCTTTGTCGGAGGGTTGTATGGTCTGCTTGCCATTGACCAGTAAACAACTACTGCCGCCACCATCCAGGTTCAATCCCTCCACACAGCCCAGCGACACCAACATTTCGGCCGTTTGCGTCAGCGTGGCGCCTTCCGCTTTACCGGGGAATCTTCCTTCGATAACCAGTAAGATCAATTGCCCATCAGCGGTATAGCCCATCGCGGATCGAGGATGGCGATCGTCGATCGCTTTGCCGGCAAATTTCCATTCTTCGTTGTTGGTGACTTGCACCTGACCGTTTTGCACCAGTACCGGTCCGCCCGAAACCGCCGTTCGCATTTTCCATTTCTTGAGCGGTACGTTTATTTCGTTGAGGGAAAATCGAACGGATTCGTTCATCCGATGGGGCATGGGCGATTGACTGGCCCAGGGCATGGAGGCAGCGGAGTCGGTAAAGGTCCAGGCCACATCGGCTTTCCCTCGAGCGGAGAGTCCCAAGGTCGCCACCAACGGATGACGATACTTCAAACTGTCTTTCCCTTTGGCGGGGATCGTGTGCACATTGTATGCAGTCATCTGCCCCTGATCCATCATCATATTCAAATTCTGATGCGTGGCAAACGAAAAGAAACTGGTATTGAGGATCACCAGCGGAGCCGATAACTTTTGATGAAATTGATCGGGTGTCAAGCGTCGCTTCCAGGTCGTATCGGATCTGAATTCCAAAGACGGATCGGACAGATCCGCTTTTACATAATAGGCGATGCTGGGTTTTCCCGCGATGGGGTCGGCCGTCCGGTAAACGCGGATCGATGCGGGCAACGCACCAAAGGCTGAATCGACCGACTGCCAGTTCCACTGGGCCAGTGCCACCACCGGGAAGCAAGTAAGACAGAACAGGATCGTTTTCAACTCAGGATTGTTTTTGTGCCAGCCACTGTTCGCGGCCGTATTGCGGGATCACGTGTTTCTCGCTGTGGTAGGAAGAACGGACCAAGGGGCCACTTTCCACATAATCCAGTCCGATCTCATATCCATACTCGCGATAGGCCGCGAATTCATCCGGATGTACGAACCGGTGCACCGGTAAATGCTTCTTCGTGGGTTGGAGATATTGACCGATCGTGACCACATCACAGCCGTTTTCTTTGAGGTCGCGCAGGGTTTGTTCTACCTCTTCTTTTGCTTCGCCCAGTCCCAGCATGATCCCACTCTTGGTACGCATGCCGCCTTCTTTGAGGGTGCGGATCACGTCCATGCTACGCCAGTACTTGGCTTGGATACGGACTTGTCGGGTAAGACGTTCAACGGTTTCAATGTTATGGGATACCACTTCGGGGGCAGCCTCGATCACGCGTTGAATATCCTCTTTCTTTCCCTTAAAGTCGGGGATCAGGGTTTCCAGCGTGGTATCGGGATTGAGTTGTTTGACGGCGCGAATGGTGTTGTACCAAACGGTGGATCCGCCATCGGGGAGTTCATCGCGGTCGACCGATGTGATCACCGCATGCTTGACTTTCATCAAGTGAATGGCTTCTGCCACGCGTTGGGGCTCATCCCAATCAACCGCTGATGGTCGTCCGGTTGCCACGGAGCAAAATCCGCAACTCCGGGTACAGATATTTCCGAGGATCATGAACGTGGCCGTACCGGCACCCCAGCATTCGCCCATGTTGGGACAATTGCCGCTTTCGCAGATGGTGTGAAGTTTGTGGGTATCGACCAGCCCGCGCACATGCTTGTAATTCTCCCCGATGGGAAGTTTTACGCGAAGCCAGTCGGGTTTTTTGTTTCGAGGGGATTCGGCGGAGACGACGGGTAGCTCGGTCATGACGCGAAATTAACCCGCTTATTTTCGTCTGCCAAACAGAAGAGCGATGTAGCCTTGGAAAAAGAATTGGCGGTCGTGCGGGCCGGCAAGGATAGATATTTTTTTGGTATAATACTCTGCGGTTACGCCGAGTTCAATGCCGGATACCGCTTCGTTGAATCGTCCGTAATCGAAGCGAAGCGCGGTGCGGGCAAACAGTCCGGGTCGAAATTTCATCTCATTCCAACCCTTGCTGATGCCGCCGCCCCCCAGAATGGTGTTTCCCAGGAACAAGGCACTGTCGGCCGAAGAATATGTGATGAATTTTTCCTGATTGGTCACCGGATCGATGACTTGCAGGTAGTAAGGACGAAGCAAGCCGATGGCCAGTCCGCCTGAATAAATACCGGTGACCGACACCCCGTTCTTATTTCCTTTTTGTCCGAGTACCACTTGTTGTCCGACCCCGAGATTGGCCTGATAGAAATTATTGACTTTCCCGTAGATATAGGGATTTCCGAAGAAGATAAACCCGTTGGCGGTATTTTGCACCTTGTCCTCTTTGCGGTCCTTTATTTCTGTCAGATCGAGGCGAAAGATGTTGGTCTTCCGTTGATTTTTCATCCGGCCGTATTCGTAGAACATCCCATAACCCAGGCTGCGAACTTGAATACCGAAAATATGATGGTGGTTGTACACCAAGGTACCCTCCTCGGCCTGTCGGATGAGTTGATTGATGCGTTGCTTTTGTGCCTCTTTTTTGGTCAGAGGTTTTTGGGCCCATGCCGTGGACAAGCAACCGAGAAACAAAAACAGGATAAGCCAGACAGTACGCATATGCAGGGGATCGGGTGTAAATTTACAAAAAACAAGCTCATGACCTCTACCGTTCAATATATAGGTCAGTTGCGTACCCTTTGTACCCACCTGGCCAGTCGTTCGCTGCTGGAGACCGACGCCCCCACCGATAATCACGGGAAAGGCGAACGCTTCTCTCCCACCGACCTGACCGCCACCAGTTTGGCCAGTTGCATGCTGACCGTCATGGGCATCAAGGCGCGTTCAATGGAATTTGATCTGGACGGGCTGCAGGTATCGGTAACCAAGGGTATGGCCACCAATCCCCGGCGCATCGAGCGCATCGAGTTGGTGTTTCAGGTGCCGGAAGCCCTGCAATGCCTCGAGCCCAAGACCATCGAACTGCTCAAACGTATCGGGGATACTTGTCCGGTTCGCCATAGCCTGCACCCCGACATTGAGGTTCAGATCGACTGGGGCGCCTGGTCCTGAACCCAAGCATTGGCCAGCGCACAGGTGGAACAGCGCGAGAACAGGCAATAAGACTGATGCAATTCCAACAAGGCCTGTGAGTCGGCGGCCGTGGGATTCTTTATTTCCAACCACTGATACTGCCTGGTGATGCGGTTCTGCTCAAAAGAAAATAAGACCAGTAGTTTTTCTGTCTCCGACAACCGGAGATCCGGTTGATAGCCCCAGAGATTGATCAGCAGGTTCTCCAGCAAGGAACCACTAAAACAAATTTTTTCGCCCACTCGCCAAGGATCCTCCAACTCCAGGCTTGAGAGCGCGGCGGCGATTTCTAGGTGCGAGCGCCCCTGCCAGCGAGCCGGTTCATGCCAACCCAGGTGGATCAAAGCAGCCAGTTGCACCAGCCGGATGGTGGGCGTTGCCGCCGGTCGAATGCGCATCCACAGCAAGCTTCGGTAGGGCGGATTCAGGCCATATTGTTGTCGCAGTACCCGGTAACGCACTTGTAAAAGCAGTAGGCGATCTTCGGAAAATGCTTCGTCCAGCAACCCAGCTTGTCCCAAGTACAGCGCCGTCAGATCCTCCGCTCGTGGCCGAACCGCCTGCAGCAACTCCTCGGAGATCGAGGCATCGATGCTTTCGAAAACCTCACGATTCACCCACGCACCCAATTGTCGGGCCAAGGCGTTGCGAAACGAGGTGACCCCTTGGCTTAACTGCGTCAGTTTCCGATGACGACGGATCGAAAGCAAATGGCTGCGCCAAGCATGCCACACCGGATCCGGCACGGGTTTCATTACCCGGTGACAAGCCAGCTCACTGATATCACCCAAATGGATCAGCGTTTGTTTGAGTTTGGGAACGGTCAGGTAACGAGACAGCTCCAGGGTGGGAATATCCGGATGCAGGGGAACTTGCATCCAGACCACATGCAGGATCACCGGTAAATAATTGGGGTCGGTGGCATGGTGGTGCCGAAACCAATCCGCACTGTGCACATGTATCTCTACGGCACCAACCCAGAGGACCTGATCGATAAAGATCTGCGCCCCGATAAAATCGGGTCCTTGATCGTTGTTCCACTTCCCGGGATGCAGGACGCGGACAGATTGTCCCTGATAGGTCCGTAGCGGCCAGTCATTCCAATCTTGTTTTCCCCAAAGGGATTGCAACCATCTTTCTCGCATAGGAATAGGATTTTAAAATCAAACCTATTCCGTGCGGCAGAATTAACCCGGAGAAAATCAACGCTCAGGAATGAGAAAAATCTTTCAGTGCGCCAACCACACGGCTGACGGGGAGTCCCATGACATTATAAAAATCCCCGATCACCGACCGAATGCCTACCACACCGATCCATTCCTGAATGGCGTAGGCACCGGCTTTATCGTAGGGCTGGTATTGGTCTACGTAGTATTCGATCGCTGCCTCGGTCAGCGGATGAAATTCCACTTGGGTTCGATCGTAGAAGGCCAATTCTTTTTCGTGTTGACGTAACACCACGCCGGTGATGACCTCATGGCGGACGCCTTGTAAGGCCAGTAACATACTGATCGCTTCTTCCCGGTGGACCGGCTTTCCGAGAATATGTTCGCCCAAGACCACAATGGTATCGGCTGCGAGTACGATCTCATCGGTCGCAGTTTCGGATTGCACGGCGATCGCTTTTTTCCGAGCGATGAACACGGGCACTTCCTCCACGGGCAGTTCCGGCGGAAAATCTTCCGCTACATTGGAAACGTGTACCCGAAAGGGGATCTCGGCCCATTCCAGTAATTGTTTGCGTCGGGGTGAACCGGAGGCCAGCAGGATCGGCGTCATAGCAGGATATAAAAGAAGATCAGTGATAATATTCCGGCCAGCATCACCCATTTCAGGATGCGGCTCAACTCGGTGAAATCAGCGGGTTGATTGGCGGGGATCAATTTGGAGATAAAAATGACCAATGGTGAAATCAGCGTGGTGAGGGCGTAGAGGGAGGCAACCCACCAACCGAAGGGCAGCACGTAGGTATGTACCACCATTAAGCTACCCAATAAAACGACCGTCCATACCCCGGTATAAACTTTAGCCGCCGGAAATCCCCAAACGATGGGCATGGTGCGGCAACCGGCCTTGGCATCCCCGATCCGGTCCTCCATATCCTTGACCGCTTCCCGGATCAGGGTGATCACAAAAGAAAAGCTAGCATAGAGTACGACGATGCGGGTGAATTTTTGTTGTGCCTCTTCCGGATGATCAAACAATTCGACCCAGCTGAAACGTGATAAAAAAATCACCCAGATCGTCCAGCTGGTTAACAGTGCGATCAAAATATTACCGATCAGCAGGGTCTTTTTCAACCGGGTGGAGTAAAACCAAAGGGCGATCACACAGCCGAAATTGGCAAAGAAAAGATAAGCATGGGCGCTCCAATCCACTGCCAGGGCTGTAAGAATCAAACCGAGACCGCTTAATAATAAGTGCCAGAGCATGGCCCAGCGGCGGGAGATGATCTTATCCACGACCAGACGGTCCGGTCGATTCACCTCATCGATGTTGATGTCAAAATAATCGTTGATCACATAGCCGGCGGCCGCGATCAAGACGGAGGCCAGTATCCAGAGCAGGATGTTTCCATTGAGTCCGCTGGCAGAGGGCTCGAGCAACGGTCGATACAGACATAGATACACCAGTCCCTGTGTAATGGCAATAAAAACCAGGTTAGGCCAACGGATCAATCGTAAAAATGCGGGGAAGAGTGTCATGGTTTATCGGGAACGGATATCGGACTGATGTTTCCAGTGGCCGTTGGATCGGAGCACCTGTTCGATCACATCGCGCACGCATCCCATGCCGCCGGGGACGGGCGAAATGTAATGGGCCGCGGATCGGATCTCGATCGCGGCATCGTGGGGGCAAGCGGATCGCCCCACCAGCGACATCGCCTCAAGATCGGGCAGGTCATCGCCCATGTAAAGCGTGTGCTGGCGATCCCATCCGAGTTCTTGCAGGCGTTTGAGGATGAAACCGGCTTTGTCCGACACGGAGAAATGGATGTCGTCTAGTCCCAGTTTCTCCAACCGATCGGCTACAGCGGAGCGGGCACTTCCGGAAACGATCAACAGTGAATAGCCCATTTTCCGGGCCAGTTGAAGCGCGTAGCCGTCTTTGATATTCATGCGACGTACCTGCTCCCCTCCGGGCATGACATAGATCGTGCCGTCCGTCAGTACTCCATCGATGTCGAAGATGAAGTGACGGATAGCGGAAAAGGCAACCGGTTGGGCAATGCTCATAGCGAATGGCCTTAAAGATACAGCAGGCGGCGTTAGCGTTGATTGTCGCGCCACTCATAGACCCAAGAACTCTGGATCATCTCGAGGTGTCCCTCGGTAGATTGCTCGCGGGTACCGACAAAGCCGGGGATCTGCAAGACCCACTCCAGCAGATCGGTAAACCGGATGCGATAGATCTTTCCCTCATTGAATTCATCGCCGAAACGCTCGTAGAGTTTAAGGGCGATGTCTTCGTGATCAGACCAATGTATGGGAGGTTCAAAATGTGACATAGGATGATTTTATTCGCCCAGGAATTGGGTTTGATCGGGCAAGGTGACCACGATGTCGCCAGTGCCTTCCTGCAACAGGCATTGACAGCCCAGGCGGGAGTTCAGGCGGGGATTCACGGCACGGTCGATGAAATCTTCTTCTTTATCGCTGAGTTCCTCCAAATGTTGCTCGCCCTGCTGAACATACAGGTGACAGGTACTGCAGGCGCAGACCCCGCCGCAATTGTGATGCAGTTCAATATCGTTGTGGAGGGCAACTTCGAGCAGACTTTGTCCGGGTGCCACCTGGGTCAACGTTCGGGGCTCCAAACCGGGTTGTTCGAATTGAAAGGTGATCTTGTACATAGGAATAAGGAATTCAGTCTCGGGCCGCAAAAGTACTAAAACAATGCATCGGGTAAATGGTTGTAGGGGTGGTAACTTTGCGCCGTGTTAACTTTTTATCAGCTCTGGTTTCGATTGGGTGCCTGGCTCTGGCCGGGCTGGGCCGCCAAACAGGCCTTTTCGATCTTCATCACGCCGCAAGTCCGCTCCCGTAAACCACTCCCCACCATATTTGAACGGGCTGAAACCCTGAATTGGGTAGAATCCGGCCATCACTGCAACGGGTGGCGATGGAATGCAAGCGGAAAAAGAAAGGTGTTGATCTTGCATGGCTTCTCCTCCTCCGCCAGAAATTTTGCCCATCTGGTAGGATCCCTGGTCGAAAAAGATGTGCAGGTGATTGCTTTTGATGCCCCGGCTCATGGCGACAGTGAGGGCAAACAGATCCACTCGCTCCGGTACCGAAAATTCATTCAGGAGATCCGACAGGAATGGGGACCATTCGATGGGTACATCGCCCACTCGTTCGGCGGTTTGTCGCTGAGCCTGGCCCTGGAAGAACAACCGCCCCGACCAAGCGACCGGGTAGTATTGAT
The DNA here is from genome assembly GCA_005789565.1 of Bacteroidota bacterium. GTDB lineage: Bacteria > Bacteroidota > Bacteroidia > Chitinophagales > Chitinophagaceae > JJ008. The sequence goes on from SXXL01000053.1 coordinate 19,213, forward strand.
CGCGCCCGCTACCGAAACTCGGTCGGCCCTGAAGCAACTCCAATCCACGCTGCAGTTATCAAACCGCATCATGGCCCTTATCGGTGAGGCGATCGAGCGAAGAAGCGGAAAGTCCACCGATTGGTTCTCCGTGAATCGAGTGGTCAAAAATTTGAGCAACCCCATCTTCTGGATACACGACAGAAACGACGATATAACACCCTATGCCGATATCAAGCCCACGCAAGAACTTGCCCCGGACCATGTGCGGTTCATGATCACCGAAGGTTTGGGGCATCGGCGCATCTACCGCGAGGCAACAGTTTGTCAGAAAATCGTTGATTTTTTAACTTCCACCGACATCACGCCATGAATCGAATCCGAAAATACCTGGCCTTGGGCGACTCTTACACCATCGGAGAGGCCGTTCGAACGGAAGAAAGTTTTCCCGGCCAACTAGTTGCCTTGCTACAAGCAAATGATCATCCGGTAGAGCAATGGCGGGTGATCGCGAAAACGGGGTGGACCACCGATGAGTTGATCCAAGCCATCGACGAAGCAGAAAAGATCGATCCGATCGCATGTGATCAGGACTTGGTGACCTTGCTGATCGGTGTCAACAATCAATACCGGGGCCGCCCGGTAACGGAATTTGCCAGTTCCTTCCAGGAAGTACTGAACCGGGCGATCGGCTATGCCGGAAACTTGCCCGATCGGGTTCGGGTATTATCGATCCCGGATTGGGGCGTTACTCCATTTGCGGCCGATCGAAACCGAACCGAAATCGCCGAACAGATCGATGCGTACAACGAACAGAAGCGGTCACGCTGCGCACAAGCAGGCGTATCTTATATATATATTACAGACCTTACGCGGGAGGCGTCCAACAACCCCGCGCTGATCACGACAGACGGATTGCATCCTGCCGGGATTGACTATTTACGCTGGGCCAAGCGGGTTTGGAGTAGTCTGAAACCCAGCTGATTGTTCGCTTGAGGGACGCGCGAAGATTTCAGCACAAATCGCCAGAAAATTCCCGTTGGTGGAAAATTTCCTAATCTTGCTCTAACTTGCGACCGCTTAATCGCGGTTTTTTTACTTCAAAGTCCCCCATGGCGAAAAACTTATTGATCGTTGAGAGTCCG
>SXXL01000054.1 GCA_005789565.1 Bacteroidota bacterium
TCCCCTGACAGGAGGCTGCGGCACGGTGAGTGCTACCGGTACGATCACAGTGTTAGTTAACACGGTCACGAATGCATCTGCTAATCCCTCGCTTTGCGTGAACACAGCACTTTCTCCCGATATCACGTTTACTACAACGGGCGCTACCGGAGTGGGGACACCTGTGAATTTACCGCCTGGCCTGACGGCTAGCTGGAACAACAACACGATTACCATCAGCGGTACGCCCACGGCAACCGGCACCTTCAACTATTCTATTCCGCTGACGGGTGGCTGCGGGACTGTGAATGCGACCGGAACGATCAGTGTGGTGGCCTCCAATACAGCCGGAGCTCCTTCTGCCAATCCAACACTCTGCATCAACACAGCGCTGTCTCCCAACATTACAATAGCCACAACCGGTGCTACGGGCATCGGAACCGTGACCGGACTACCAGCCGGAGTAACGGCGACGTGGAACAATAACACCATCACCCTTAGCGGAACGCCCACGGCTACGGGCACGTTCAATTATACGGTTCCACTCACGGGTGGATGCGGCACGATCAACGCCACCGGCACCATCACGGTTACGGCTGCTAATACGACGGCATTACCCTCGGCCAATCCAACGCTTTGCATCAACACCTCGATCACGCCCGTCACCATTGCAACCACTGGGGCTACCGGAATTGGCACGGCAACTGGCTTGCCCACTGGTGTAACGGCCAACTGGAATAACAATACCATTACGATCAGTGGTACGCCTTCTGTTGCAGGAACATTTAACTATACGATTCCTTTAACGGGGGGCTGTGGTAATATTACTGCGAGTGGAACGATTACCGTGCAGGTCAATACGGCAACGGCTCCTACTCCTCGCTCGATTTGTGTGAATGAGGCGCTTGCGCCCGATATCACTATTAATACGACGGGGGCTACGGGTATCGGAACCGTGACCGGATTACCTGGCGGACTGAATGCCGTTTGGAATAACAATACGATTACTATCAGTGGTACGCCAACAGCAACCGGTACCTTCAACTATTCCATTCCGCTGACGGGTGGTTGCGGAAATATCCTGGCAACCGGAACGATCAGTGTGATTGCCGGTAACACGGCGGCTGCTCCTGCACCGCAGACTCTTTGCATCAACACAGCGTTGTCTCCGAATATCTCGATTGCCACGACGGGTGCAACGGGGATTGGTTCGGTGACTGGATTACCCACCGGCGTAACGGCCACTTGGAGCAATAATACCATCACGATCAGCGGCACGCCTACGGCCACCGGCACCTTCAACTATACGATTCCGTTGACGGGTGGTTGTGGTACCGTGAATGCCATCGGTACACTTATCGTAACGCCAGACAATACAACTTCTGTCGCCTCGGCCAATCCCACACTTTGCATTAATACGGTTTTATCGCCTGCCATCACTTTCACCACCACGGGCGCCACCGGTATCGGTTCGGTAACCGGTCTGCCTGCAGGATTGACCGCCAGCTGGAACAATAACACGATCACCATTAGCGGAACGCCAACGGCTTCCGGCACATTTAACTATTCCATTCCGCTCACGGGTGGATGTGGATCGATCAACGCTACAGGGACCATAACGGTCACGGCTAACAACACAGCGTCGGCACCGGCTCCGCGTACGATCTGTATCAATACGCCACTCTCGCCCGACATCTCTATTGTAACTACCGGGGCGACGGGTATTGGTACGGTAACCGGCCTGCCCGCAGGGTTGACCGCCACCTGGAGCAACAACACGATCACCATTAGCGGAACGCCAACGGCTTCCGGCACATTTAACTATACGATTCCGCTTACGGGTGGATGTGGAACGATCTCGGCCACGGGTACGATCCAGGTAACTGCGGCTAATACCCTTGGGCCAGCTTCCGCTAATCCCACGCTTTGTATCAACTCTCCGTTAACGCCCATCACCTTTACCACAACCGGATCAACGGGTATTGGTGCGCCTGTGGGACTCCCGACCGGCGTGACTGCCAGCTGGAATAACAATACCATTACGATCAGTGGTACACCTTCTGTTGCGGGAACATTCAACTACTCTATTCCGCTCACGGGTGGATGCGGAACATTGACGGCTATCGGAACGATCACGGTATTGATCAATACGGTTTCGGCTGCTTCTGCCAATCCCACCCTCTGCATCAACTCACCCTTGCCCGCTTCCATCACTTTCACTACTACCGGAGCGACGGGAATCGGGACTCCGTCCGGACTTCCGACCGGCGTGACCGCCAATTGGAATAACAACACTATTACGATCACCGGTACACCAACGGTGGCCGGAATATTTAATTATTCCATTCCGCTTACGGGAGGCTGTGGAACGGTCAATGCTACGGGCATCATTGATGTAAAACCAAGACCCATTGTGCAGCCGACTACTGTTACAACCTGCAGTGGTCAAGCGTTTACTGTAAGCCCAACCAATGGTAACGGAAATGTGATTCCGGGTGGAACGACTTATTCCTGGCCCGCACCGGTCACTACCGGTGGTATGGTGGGTGCAGCCGGAACGGGGCCGGCCCTCACCGACAACCTGATCAATGGAACGGTCAGTCCTCAAACAGCTACTTATACGGTTACTCCTGCTGCTGGTACTTGTCCGGGAGCTGACTTTACGGTGGTCGTTACGGTTAATCCCACACCTACAATTTCCTTCTCGCGACCCGATCAAACCTTGTGCTCGGGAAGTTCCTCACAGCCGGTTACGATCAGTTCTACGACGGCGGGCGCGTTAATTTCGTGGACATCCAACTTCCCGGCGGGATTGACCGCTGTTCCTTCCACTACGAGTGGAACCACTCAGATCCCGTCCTACGTATTTACGAATAATACAACGGCTCCGATAACTATTTCTTTTGTGACAATCGTTTCAACGTCGGGTACACCTGCTTGTCCGGGCGTAGGGGGAACCTATACTATTACGGTAACACCTACGCCGCCACCACCCGTCAGTTTACCCCGCGTGGAGTATTGTCAAAATGAACCTCCGGTAGCTCTTTCTGCGGTTGCCACGGGTAATAATGTGTTGAATTGGTATTTGCCTCCCAATCATCAGCCGCCCGGCACGCCGACGGCTCCTACGCCCAGTACTGCCACGGTTGGTACGACGATCTATTTTGTCACTCAGATCAGTCCCACCACGCCCGCTTGTGAAAGTCCCCGCACCCGCATCGAAGTGGTTGTGAAACCCATCCCGCAGATTTCGGTAAGTGCTGTGGCGCCCACCACCTGTAATTCCATCAATGGAGTAATGACGATATCCGGACTTTTCCCGAATACACCCTATCAGGTCTATTATACCGCGAACAATGTGCCAAGAGGGCCTGACACCTTCCTTGCCAATGTTGCCGGAAATGTTGTAGTGGACAATCTGGTTGGTGGAATATACAAGGATATTTATGTCATCCTGAATGGTTGTCGCTCTAACATAGTAGCCGGTCCTTTCAGTTTGCTCAACCCGGCGGTGCCTGCCACTCCGGATGCCAGTAGTAATAGTCCCCTCTGCGAAGGCGCTACCTTACAATTGAATGCGCTCTCGGTTACGCCGAATGTAACGTATGAATGGTCGGGACCAGGTGGTTATACGAGCGCCCTGCAAAATCCCCAGATCGTAACGGCATCGGTGGGCAATACCGGACGATACTATGTCATCGCGAAAAGCAATGGGTGTCGCTCGTTCGCCGATTCAGTGGATGTGGTCATCCATCCGAATCCCACGGTTGACCTGGGGGCCGATCCGCCTCCTTTCTTGCCGCCGGCCTCCCGACAGCTTACACCTGTCATTACGAATGGTCCGATCAGCCAGTATACCTGGACCCCTTCCATGAATTTGAGTTGTACCAATTGCCCGAACCCAGTGGCGCAGATCTATTCCAGCATTACGTATCGGCTCACGGTGCGCAACAACAATGGGTGTACGGCTACGGACGATATTCGATTCACTACCCTTTGTGAGCGGTCGGTGGTATACATTCCCAATGCGTTTGTGCCAGGAGCGGGTGGACCGAATGCGGTGTTCAAGATCAAGTCGGTTGGTCCCCTGACGGTGAAACATTTCCGCCTTTTCAACAGGTGGGGCGAGTTGATCTTTGAGCGAACCAACTTCCCTACCAACGACAATGCGTATGGCTGGGACGGAAAGGTCAATGGCGTGTTGGTCAACCCCGACGTGTTTGTTTATACCGCCGAGGTACTGTGTGAGAACGGATCCACTATCTTCTTCAAGGGCAATGTTACCCTGCTTCGATAAACAATTGATCATGAAACGGAGAGTCCTGTTGTTTTTTCTTTGTTTGTCTGCCATCGCTTCGGCGCAGGATCTTCATTTCAGTCAATTCTATGAGCTGCCGTTATTGCGCAATCCAGCTTTGGCGGGTATTTATACGGGCGATTTTCGGGCGACCAGTGCTTTTCGCAGTCAGTGGGGGAGTGTGACCGTTCCATATACCTCTCAGGCGATGAGTCTTGAGATGAAAACCGGCGTCTCTCAGGCTTCGGACAATTATTTTTCGGTGGGGTTACAGATGACCCGCGACATGGCGGGGGATTCGAAGTTTGGGAAAACGCAAGTACTTCCCATGCTGGCCTTTCATAAGGTTGTGAGTGCCGAGCGGGATTCCTACCTGACCTTGGCCTTCTTAGGGGGCGTCGTGCAACAGCGGTTCGATCCGACCCAGCTCCGTTTCGACGATGAGTTTCAAAATGGGATCTATACGCCGCGCAGTACGAGTCAGATCTTTACGCAAACGCAATTGAATTACCTGGATGCCTCTGTTGGTTTGTCCTTTGCCAGTGAATTCAACAACGGGATCCGGTATTATATTGGCGGGGGACTTTATCATTTTACCAATCCCAAAGTGGCTTTTTATCAGCAAGACGAGATCCGACTGAGCCGTAAATACATTGGCAATGCCGGGTTCATGCTACCCATCAGCGACTACCAGGATTTTATTGTTTATATGGATTATTTCCAGCAAGGTGCATTCACGCAGGGGCAGGGCGGATTCCTCTATCGCAACCAATTGTGGAGTGAGGACGAAGACCGTGTTGTCAGCCTTACCGGCGGAGCGATCTTTCGCTGGAACGATGCCATCATTCCGATATTAAGACTTGACTATCATAAGATCGGTATTGGCTTGTCCTACGATGCGAATTTTTCCAAACTGCGGCCCGCCTCCCAATTCCGGGGCGGATTCGAACTGACCCTTTCTTTCAAGAGCCACCTCAATATCCGTAATAGCTCGCTGGAAAAGACTCGCTGCCCGGTTGGGTTTGATTAGTCCAATCCCTGAAGCAGTTTAGTGTTTAGAGAACAGCGTTTAGGCGTCACTCCTAAACTCTCAACTCAAAACTCTCAACTCTAAACTCTCAACCCCTTCACCCTTCATCTTTCATCTTTCACCTTTTCCCCCTATATTTGCATCTGAAATCAGTGTGAAGGGAACGGAGGCCGTTCCCTTCTTCTTTTCTAGGATATGCTCAATTTGGAACTCATTGAGACGGTAAAGCAGCGGGTGGAGGCCCTGATCGGGGCCGATCCCAGCCTGTTTTTGGTGGAGGTTCGGATCAAACCGACCCTCAATATAAAGGTATATGTGGATGGGGATCAGGGAGTTAGCGTAGATAGGCTGATTCAGTTCAACCGGACCCTCTACCGCCAGCTGGTGGAAGAGGGGGTGTTGCCGGACGGGGAGTTTTCGTTGGAATTGTCCTCGCCCGGGTTGGACGAGCCCCTCAAACTGCACCGCCAGTATCTTAAGAATATCGGCCGGTCGGTAGAGGTGCTGACGCTCGACGGACAAAAAATTTCGGGTAAACTGACGGCTGTAACCGATTCCGGCTTCGTGGTAGAAGAAGTGAAGGGCAAGGGCAAGAAGCAGGAGATCAAGAACCATCCGTTCACATTTGAAGAGATCAAATCAACCACCATACAAATCACTTTTTAAAAGCGACCTAAACAAAAACGATTATGGCCAGTATTAACCTGATCGATGCCTTCCAGGATTTCAAGGAAGCGGAAAATATCGACCGGCCCACTATGATGAAAGTAGTGGAAGACGTTTTTAAGACCTTGCTGCGTAAAAAATACGGCAGCGATGAGAACTTCGACGTCATCGTCAACGCCGAAAAAGGCGACCTCGAGATCATTCGTCACCGTATGATCGTCGACGACGGCGCCGTAGAAGATCCCCTCGCCCAAGTAGCCTACTCCGAGGCCGTCAAGATCGAGCCCGACTTCGAGGTGGGCGAAGAACTTTATGAAGAGATCGACCTGCTCGACTTCGGACGCCGCGCCATCCTCGCGGCCAAACAAACCCTGGCCAGCCGCATCGGCGATTTGAAAAAGAATGCCCTCGCCAAAAAATACAACGACCGCATCGGCGACATCATCAGTGCGGAAGTTTACCAGATCTGGAAAAAAGAGATCCTCCTGCTCGATGAAGAAGGCAACGAACTGATCCTCCCCAAGAGCGAGCAGATCCCTCAAGATTATTTCAAGAAAGGCGAATCGATCCGTGCCGTGGTGCGTCGAGTCGATATGAAAAACAACAACCCCGTCATCATCCTCTCCCGCACGGCACCGGAATTCCTGGCCAAGCTGATGGAGATCGAGGTGCCGGAGATCTTCGACGGACTCATCGTCGTCAAAAAGATCGTCCGCGAACCCGGCGAGCGCGCTAAAGTGGCCGTCGAATCGTACGACGATCGCATCGATCCGGTGGGCGCCTGTGTAGGGATGAAAGGAAGCCGTATCCACGGCATCGTGCGCGAACTCAAGAATGAGAATATCGATGTCATCAACTACACGCAAAATATCCAACTGTTGATCCAGCGCTCCCTCACCCCGGCCCGCATCACCAGTATGGAATTGGATACCGAACGCAAGCACGCGAACATCTTCCTACAACCCGATCAAGTATCGCTGGCCATCGGCCGTCGCGGCATCAATATCAAGTTGGCTACGGAGCTGACCGGATATGAATTGGATGTATACCGCGATACGGAGGAAGATGTGGAAGGCGGCTTCGATATCGATCTGGAGGAATTTACCGACGAGATCGATGCTTGGATCATCGACGAACTCAAGCGCGTGGGATGCGATACGGCCCGCAGCGTACTCGATCTGACCGACGAGGAATTGGAGCGCCGTACCGACCTGGAAAAAGAAACCATCGCCGATATCCGTCGGGTACTCCAAGAAGAATTTGAAAAGGAATGAACCAGTTAAAAATCCGATCCGAGAAGAACCAAACGTAATAAACGAACCGAATGTCAGACCTGAAACTCCCCCGACTCCTGGCCGCCGCCAAGGAATTCAACATTGGTCAGGATACCCTGATCGACTTCCTCGCGGGCAAAGGTTTTTCGAAAGATGACCTGAAGCCTACGTCGAAGTTGAGCGAGGACATGTATCGTGCCCTCCAACAGGAATTCCAAAGCGACAAGGCAGCGAAAATGAAGAGCGATCAGCTCGAGTTGCCAAAAGGAGCTACTGCCGAAGCCAAGAAGAAAAAAGAGGAAGAGGAGATCACCTTTAAGAAGGAGACCAAAAAGTCTGCCAAAAAAGAAGAGCCCAAGGTCGAGGAGACCGTCAAAATTGAAGCCCCGGAACTGGAAGGCCCCAAGCTGGTAACCAAGATCGACCTCGATGCGGTCGAATCCTCCACCCGCCCCAAACGCGGAGCCAAGGCCAAAAAAGAAGAAACGCCCGAGACGCCCGCGGCCGAACCGACCGAGAAACCTAAAAAGACCACTAAAAAAGAAAAGACCGAAGCACCGGTGGCCGAAGTTGCCCCCACACCGGAACCCACACCGGCTCCCGCTCCAGTCGCTCCTCCTGCACCCCCCACCATCGAGAACATCGAAGTGGAGAAATTATCCGGGCCTAAGATTTTGGGGAAGATCGATCTGCCGACCACCAGCGATACTCGTCCCGTAAAAGACGAGAAAAAGAAGCGCGCCCGCATTCCCCTCTCCAAGCGGGAAACACCGGGTCATCAAACTTTCGTCAATCCCGAGCAGCCCGGTAGCGGTTTTGCCCGTGGACGCGGAGGGATGGCCGGTCGACGCGAACGCGAGGCATTCACGTCCCGCCGTGACGGACAAACCATCGACGAAAAAGAGATCCAAAAGAAAATTCAGGAAACCCAGGCCAAACTCTCCGGCGGCGGTGGCGGAAAAGGAAAATTGAAGGCCAAACTCCGTCGCGAAAAACGCCAGGAAATGGCCGAGGCCCAAGGTGCCGCCGTGGTCGATAATAAATTGCAGGTAACCGAATTCATCAGCGTCAGCGAACTCGCCAGCTTGATGAACGTGAGCTTCGCCGAAGTGATCAGCAAGTGTATGAGCCTCGGCATCATGGTGTCGATCAACCAGCGCTTGGATGCGGAAGTGATCGAACTCGTGGCCAGCGAATTCGGATTCGACGTGTCGTTCATCGACATGGAAAAGCAAATGGAAATGGAGGAGGAGATGGAAGCCGATGAGGAAGATGAATTACAACATCGTTCGCCGATCGTGACCATCA
>SXXL01000004.1 GCA_005789565.1 Bacteroidota bacterium
AGAACAAACGCAAGCTGGCCGATCGAATGGAAGAAATCATGAAGACCGATCGGGCCAAACACGCCTTCTTGCCGATCTCCAAATTCGGGATCATGCAGATCACGCGGCAGCGGATGCGTCCGGAGATGAACATCAATACACAGGAAAATTGCCCCACTTGCCAAGGCACCGGTAAGATCGGTTCGGCCTTGCTGATTGAAGACGCCATTGAAAAAAATCTGCTGTACCTGAGTACACATCAGCACAAACAATTGGAACTGGTCGTGCATCCGATCCTGCATGCTTACTTGACCAAGGGCTGGCCTTGGAGCAGTCAGGTTGCTAAATGGAAACGCAAATTCGGACAGCGCATCCGAGTTAAGTCCGACACCTCTTGTCACCTTACCGAATACCGATTCTTCGACAAGAATCAGGAAGAGATCAAGCTTTAATCCTTAAGAGCCGTTACGCGCAGCGGATAATCCGGCGACGTGATCACTTCCACCGGCTCACTTGTTTTAGCGTTGATCCGAAGTTGCCCGGCATAGATCCGGGAAACGTCTACCGTGAACCGCGTGGTATCGACCAAGGCATTCAGGGCTTCCGCCATATTGATCATACAGGAAAGTGCATTGGCTACGGAGTAAACCGGTCTTCCTCCCGGCGGCTGATCGGCGATGTATCGCTGTGTTGGTAAATAGATCGTGTCTTTACTATTTCGATGGAAGATGCACAAAGAATCGTGCCAGAATAATTGTCCGTTGATTTGAATGAAATCGCCCTGCTCCAACGATGGATCGCCGCTATACTGAATCAGCACCGAGTGCGCTTCCAGGCGGATCATTTTTTGGGCAGAGTCGGTCGGTCGGCAGGACAACAACCCCAGAAATAAAAACAGGCAGCCGAGAATCGGCTGCCTGTAAGCGATAAGATTATATCGCATGGAATCAATTATTGAGAGAGCTTCCAACCTACGTTGGCAGCGGTCGTAACCTCATTGAATTTACCTTCTTTGGCTCCGGCATTGGCCTTACCACCGAAAGTATAAGCATTACCACCAACCACTTTCATTTGCTGCAGGGGAACCGGCAACTCGGTAGCGGTACCACCGATCAGCAGGTTGTGACGGCGCATGAAGGCGAAGGGAGGCAGCGGGCCACTGGCGGCATCGATACAAACGGCATACTCCCAGTGCAGAGCTTTCTTCAGATCGGCCGCGTTAGCAGCGACGTTCGGAAGATTACCCAACGCCTTGCGGCTGTAGGAGGGGCTGTTCAGCAATGCAGCGGCAGCGGCAGCATCACCCGCCATCAATTTGGCTTCGGCCTTCAGGAGCGTAGTCTCCTCGGCTTGCCAGAAGGGAGAGATGGCACCGGGAACGGCGAGGAAGTTATCGGGATTATCCCAGCGATTGCGCTTGTAGTTGGTGAACAGACCGCGGTTCCGGTCAGCACGCAAGAAACCGAAGTTCGGCGTGTAACCAAAATACACGGAGAAACGAGCATCGTCGGTCTGAACGGGCGCCAGCACGGTGGGTGCGGCGGGATAATAATTCGGATAGTTTCCGGTACGATCTACCAGGTGCGGTACTTTGATATCGACCGGCAGGTATCCGGCACCATCACCCAGCAGGTAGATAGCCCAGTCCAGTGTACCAGGGTACACGCTCTCATTGGCGTAAGAGTAGATCAGGTCTGTAGAGAGACCAGCATTGGCATAATCATAAACTTTGTTCCACCAGGAAGCACCCAGCGCTACAGCTTCGGCATTGTCGCGGGGAACGCTGGCCATCATACGAGCGGCCATACCGTTACACCAAGCAACGAATTGTGTCTTGTTGATGGTGAGTCCGGGGATGAAATTAAAGTTGAACGTTGCGGCGGCATTGGCAGCGGAAATGGCAGAGTCCATGTAGGCTACACCATTCTCAACCATTTTCTTATACGAATCCGGATAGTCGCTGAACGTAGGAACATCCGCAGAAGCTCCGTTTACGACAACCCCGCGATCGTACAGTGCGCCCAGGTAGCCATTGGCAAGACCTTTGGCAAAATAGGCAGCGATCTTGGAATCGGAGGTACGGTCGACCCCGTTGGCGTCCTTGATGGGCTCACCCGCGCGGATCTGCAGCAGAATGGCGTTCGCATCGAGGTTCGCTTGAGCGAAACCGGCCCAATAGTCTGCGATCGCACCATATCCGCCGTAAGTATCGGCGTTTTTTATAGCCAGGCGAGGTTCTTGAGCAAAATCCCAGAACTCGAGGTAACGGTTGGTAGCGGTGATCTGATCGGCCATACACAGAACGTGTACACCCGTGGCTCCGTTAAGTACGGTGTTCATCACACCAATAACGGCACCCGAACCCACTTTCACGGCAGCACCCGGAAGTTTCAGGTACTCTTCGTAAGTGAGCTTATTGGGGTCTTCGAACTGAAGATCCCGCTTACACGACGCGAGCATCAGGGTGCTCAGCGCGAGGAAGGTTATGATCTTATTCATATTGCTCTAAATTTTAAAGGTTGATGGTGAGTTTTCCACTGATGGTACGATACACCGGGTAAGGGTAATACTCGAAGTAACCCTCGGGGTTCACACCGCTGTACTTGGTGAAGTAGAACAGGTTACGACCGATCAGGGCGATGCGGGCGTTTTTGACCACTTTACCAACCGCACCGAGTTTGTTACCGGCAAGGTTGTAGGCGAGCGACAATTCACGGATGGCTACGAAGGAATTCTTCTCCAACCAGAAGTTGGTGATGTTGTTTCCGTTGTAGATCTGCTGAATGAACTGCAGGGGCAATCCGCTGGAGATATAGTCCTCGAACAACTGCGTACGGTTATCGAAGGTGAGGTACTGAATGGTAGAGTTATACTTGTAACCACCCTGCTTCCAGTCTACCAGGAAGAACAAGCTCAACTTGTTGTCCAAGAAACTGAATGTCTGTGGCAAACCGATCTGGAAATCGGGCTCTCCACGCTGCAGGAAGGCGGTGTTACCGGTGGCGGCATCCACGAAGAATACCGGACGCTCGTTGGCGGTACCCATCTTAGCTTTCTCTACTACAAAACCTTTGGAGTTGATGGCAAAGTCGGCGGTGGTCAGGTTACCCGGCACGTTGGTCACGAAACCGGTTGTCTTGTTAACCTGCAACTCATCCAAGCTGCGCAATACTTTGAAGCCCCAGAAAGCGTAGGCGGAAAGTCCTTCTGCTTTGCGGAACAAACCATCATAGGTGAACTCAGGAATACCACCGAGGTCGGTGATCTTGCTGCGCACCAGGGTAAAGGTGAATCCGGTATTCCAGCGAACATTCTTGGTGTTCATGATGTTCGAGTTCAACTCGGCTTCGATGGAGCGGGATTGAACCGCACCGAGGTTACGCCAGATCAGGGCGGTACCGTTTACCTGCTGGATGGGAGGCGTTTGGATGAAATCCTTCTGGCTGTTGGCGAAGGCATAGGTCAGGTTGAAGTTCAGGCGGTTGAACACCTGTCCGTCAAATCCGATCTCCACCTCGTCGGTATAAGAACGAGACAATCCGGGGTTGGCCAACTGGATCAAGCTGATGTTGGTACCCGATACGGAAGTCTGGCTGTTCTTGGCGTTGTAGGGCGGAACCGAACCGGCGCGACCAAAAGCGGCACGGAATTTCAGTTCGTTGAAGGGGCCCAGCTTGAAATCTTCGGTGAGGCGGTAGGCCGCACTCACGCGGGGGAAGAAAGCAGACTCTGCTTCCAAACCGAAACGGCTGCTCTGGTCAACACGACCCAAGGCATCGATGAACAATTTATTCTTCCATCCCAAACGGGCATTCAAGAAATATCCTTTGTTGATGGTCTTGTTCCAATCCGAGTTCATGGAACGGGTGTCGGGATCGGTTACGGCCAGCTCCTTCAGGGGAACGGTCAGGTTATAACCGGAAGCCGAGAACGACTCTCCGTTGTATTCCTCATAGATGTACTTAACCGAACCACCATATTCGAAATCACCCTTCGAACCGGAATAGTTCAACTGCACGTTTCCGTTCAAGAATTTGTTGGTAGACGTACCCATGGAGTAGTTACCATTGTTCAAAGACGCGGTCGGCGTGATCGTCTGGTAACCGATAGGATAGTAGCTCCAGTTATTGCCGGTCTCTGTGTTCATCGACCCGCTGGCAAAGATGTCGAAGCCTTTGGCAAAGCGCCAGCGGATGTCACCGCCCAACAGAGTGTTGGTCGCCGTACTGCTCACCTCACGCTGATCCCACTCATAAAGCGGATTGTAGAGGTTGGCATTCTGGAACTCGAAGCCGGTGGGCTTGGCTTTATACGTACCATCGGGATTCTTCTCGGTCAGATCCATGAACGGCTCGTACTGCAGCGTGGCCGCGAAGAGGGTTCCCTGGGTGTTCCGGGAAATGAAGTCAGAGGGACGAGTAAAGTTGATGTATTGGAATGTAACGTTGGTCTCGATCTTGTTGGAAGGATTGTACCCGACGTTCACTTTCATAGTGTTCCGGACATCGGCATCGACGATGGATACGGCACCCCCGCGACGCTGGTTCTGGAAAGAAACGTAGTACTTCAGCGGACCTTTTGCATCCGACATGGAAACCACATAGTTGCTGAAGGGACGATTGTCCAACAACGCACGCGTGTTGTCGAAATACTTCTGATAACGATTCATCTTGATCGAGAAACCGTTTGCTTGGTAATCGATCGTACGCTGAAACGGAGAAGCTGGGTTCGTGATCAAGAAAGAATTGTCAGGATTTACCTTGTAGATGTGCTTATCGGTCAAATCCGGAATACGCTGGATGTTATTGATACCAAACTCCGCATCAGCTACGATGGTAGGCTTACCACCGGTGGCACGACCTTTCTTGGTGATCACTTGGATAACACCTCCCTCGGCACGGGTACCATACAGGGCCGCACCGGCTCCACCTTTAACGACTTCGATAGACTCGATGTCCTCCGGGTTCAGATCGCTTAAGCTCAAAGAAGTTTGGAATCCGTCTACCACGATCAGCGGGGCGATGTTTCCGAACACGGATTTGGCACCACGCAGAAACACAGCGGCTCCGCGGTCACCCTGCGTTTGACTGATCTGGATACCGGCCACACGACCCCGAAGGGACTGAGAGGCATCTAGCTGGGGAACGATGTTGATCTCGCTGCCCTTCACGGTGGTGGCCGCAAACGTCAGCTTCTTCTTGGAAGTAGCTTGTGCTACACCCGTCACCACAACCTCTCCGATCTCAGCGGTCGCTGATTTCAGGGAGATGGATAAGTTGTTTCCGGATGCTGGCACCTCCATAGTGGTCATGCCCACATAGGAGATCGCTAATGTCTTTACACCGGCCGGTACGCTCAGCGTAAACTGGCCATTGGCATTGGTGGTGGTAGAAGCATTGGCCCCTTTGGCGGCAACTGTAGCGCCCACCAACGGGTTCCCATCTTCACCGGTCACACGTCCCGATATGGTCTGCTGGGCAAAAGCCAAACTCACAGACAACACCAGGCCGATCAGAAAAAATAATTTTTTCATTGCTAAGGTTAATTTGGTATAAGGGCAAAAATAATAAAATCTTAACATTTTCCCAAAAATGAAAAGTTTTTTCACGCTGTATATCAATCGATTAAATAAAAATCGGGTGCCTCATCCGTTAAGAGACACCCGATCAAGCGATTTTTAGGTGGTTGCTGTGAACCCGGATCAGCCCCGGTCCCGGCTATTCAGATAGATCATGACATACTGGATCAACTGTACCACCGCCGCCAAAGCCGCAACCACGTAGGTGGTCGCTGCCCACTTCAAGGCATCCTTCGCCTTGGGGTACTCCTGGCTATTGGTGATATTAGTTGTTGATAACCAGCTCAATGCACGGTTACTCGCATCGAACTCGACCGGAAGGGTGACCAACGTGAAGAGTACGGTCAGCCCCATCGCCAAAATACCGATCAGCAAGATCGTGGGATTCTGGGTCATCGCCAGTGCGATCACCCCGGCCAATAATATCCAGTTCACCCACTGGGAAGTGACCTGAACCAAGGGGACCATCCTACTGCGAAAAACCAGCGGACCATACGCCGTGGCATGCTGAACCGCATGCCCGCACTCATGAGCAGCAACAGCGGCAGCCGAAATGCTGTTGCCGTGGTATACTTCGGGACTCAAATTCACCGTCTTGTTCAGCGGATTGTAATGATCCGATAAAAACCCATCCACCGAGATCACCTGCACATCATAGATCCCGTTCTCCCGAAGCATCCGCTCCGCCACCTCTTTGCCGGTTAAACCGGTCGATAACGGCAGCTTGCTGTACTTCGTGAACTTGGACTTCAAAATAGCAGAGACCAAAAAACTGATCCCTAAAAAAAGGAGGGATACTAACATGATATCATTGGACATATACGACTGATTTTAGGTCTTTAACGACAAATTAAAGACCAAACCCATCGGCTTCCAAATTCCAGCCGTTTTGTCATAACCCGGTACGCTGTCGAAATTGGCAAGTAGCTGAAAATCAAGCCGTCAGAAAATAGCAAAATTTATTACAAAATACTGAATATCATTGCTTTAAGTATTAAAATATAGATCCCTTATCGGGGTGGGTACCTGCCACATTCCTAACAAAAAATTTACAGTCCCCCGAAAAATATTATTGCCCGAACCACCCCTAAATTGTACCTTAGCAGTAGAATTTAATGGGTTAGTAAGTTGGGCTGGTCGAAAGACCGGCCCTTCTTTTTTTCCTCCGCTTCTTCCCGATTTTTCTACCAACATTGGGTGCATCCATTGCTGCGATCCTATCCTACATTTACAATTCCCTGCATCGAAACGCACGTTCCATGAGCAAATCGAAAACCGCTTATTTCTGTCAACACTGCGGATATGAATCCGTGAAGTGGCTGGGACAATGTCCCAGTTGCCAACAATGGAACAGTTTCCTGGAAGAACCGGTACATAAAGATGACAAGAAGAAAAAGAAATGGAGCGACGATGAAAAACGCATCGGACCCAAAACGATCTCGCTGAGCGACGTGGAATCCAAACCCGAGCATCGCATTCAATCCCCCGACACCGAACTCAACCGCGTACTGGGTGGCGGCATTGTTACGGGTAGTCTCGTACTGGTGGCCGGAGAACCCGGGATCGGGAAATCGACCTTGTTCCTGCAAGCGGGACTGCAACTCAAAAATATCCGGGTGCTCTATATCAGCGGCGAAGAATCCGAACAACAGATCAAAATGCGCGCCGATCGGCTGAAGGCACACAACGAAGATTTTTATCTGCTCACCGAAACCTCGACCGATGAGATCTTTCTCGAGATCAAACGCATTCGTCCCCAATTGGTGATCGTCGATTCGATTCAAACGCTGCAAACCCCACACATCGATTCTTCTCCCGGCAGTGTTTCGCAGATCAGAGAATGCGCCGCCGAGTTTCAGCGCTTTGCCAAAGAGTCGAATACGCCGGTGTTCCTGATCGGACACATCACGAAAGACGGCAGCATTGCCGGTCCCAAAGTACTTGAGCACATGGTCGATACCGTCCTTCAATTTGAAGGCGACCGGCATTATGCCTACCGTATCCTGCGCACCTTGAAGAATCGTTTCGGCAGCACCGCCGAATTGGGCATCTATGAGATGAGTGATCAAGGCATGCGCGGCGTACTCAACCCCAGCGAGATCCTGATCACCCAAAAAGAAGAAAACCTCAGTGGTATCGCCATCGCCGCCACGTTAGAGGGATTACGGCCGCTGCTGATTGAAGTACAGGCACTCGTCACCCAATCCGTATACGGCACGCCGCAACGAACGGTTTCCGGATTCGACCTGCGGCGTCTGCAATTGCTGTTGGCCGTGCTGGAAAAAAGAGGTGGCTTCCCCTTTGGCAACAAAGATGTATTTCTGAATATCGCCGGGGGATTGAAGATCGAAGACCCTTCCACCGACTTGGCCGTGCTTTGTGCGTTGCTCTCGTCGCATGAGGACCAACCCCTCCCCACCTCCATCTGTTTTGCCGGAGAGGTAGGGCTGAGCGGTGAGATCCGCGCGGTGAACCGCATCGAACAGCGCATCGCCGAAGCAGAGAAACTCGGATTTGAAAAGATCGTCGTCTCCAAATACAATCAAAAGAGTCTGGCCAAATCCAAATTCGGCATTGAGATCGTGGCGATGAGTCGGGTCGAAGACCTCTATCGCTACTTGTTTCCCTGATGTCCTTCGATATTCCCTGGAAAGCTTGGCTCGACTGGCTGCTCCCCTGCTATTGTAGCAGTTGCCAGCAACGTTCGGTTACGCCCGAAAAACCGCTTTGCTTCCAATGTTTGTCCGAGCTAACCGCCACCCAATACAGCGCTTCCGATCAAGGTCGGTTGGAAAAGATCTTTTGGGGACGCATCCACCTGGAATCTGCCCGGGCCCTGTATCCGCTGAAACCCCAATCCGTTTTACAACATACACTTCACCAATTGAAATATCAACACCGCCCCCGCATCGGTTACTACCTGGGAGAGATCGCCGGAAGGAGCCTGATGCGCACGGAACAGCTCCGGGGGATTTCCGCACTGATCCCCCTGCCCTTGCATCCATCCAAAAAAAGAAAAAGAGGATACAACCAGGCCGAGAGGATCTGCGCCGGACTCGCCGCCGTCTCCGGGATACCCGTGTGGGAAAACTTGGTCATCCGTACTCAATTCACGGAAACACAAACACGAAAAGACCGGGGCGAACGCTGGGATAATATGTCGGGTAAGTTCAGCCTGATCGATCCGGAACAAGCGATCGGTCAGCACCTGCTACTGGTCGATGATGTGATCACCACCGGCGCCACGCTGGAGGCCTGCGGACAAACCCTGTTGCAGATCCCCCAGACCCGGCTCAGCTTTTTTAGTCTCGGCTACACGGAGTCGACATAAAATACCCCCGCCCAACAGGATTCTCCGGGCAGCGGTCAACCATCGGCCACCTGAGTTGTTCTATTCAAAATCAATCGCATGAAACTCCTCGTTATGACCCTTCTATCCACCCTGCTGCTCAGCGGCTCGATCTATGATTTTGAAGTGTCCGGACTGGATGGAGATCCGATCGCCTTCAAACAATTCAAAGGCAAGAAGATCCTGATCGTAAACACTGCCTCTCGTTGCGGCCTGACGCCCCAGTACGAAGGATTGGAAAAACTCTATAAACAATACGGGAACAAGCTGGTAATCGTAGGATTTCCGGCCAATAATTTCATGGGGCAAGAACCCGGCAGCAATGCCGAGATCAAGACCTTCTGCCAAAAGAATTATGGTGTAAGCTTTCCGATGGCCGAGAAAATTTCCGTGAAGGGGAATGACACCCATCCCCTGTACAAATACTTGAAAGACCAAGCCGAGAAAAAAGGAATGGACAACCCCGTTACCTGGAACTTCGGCAAATTCCTGCTCGATGAAAAAGGCGAACTGATCGCCACCTTCTCGCCTCGTACGGATCCGATGAGCGCCGAAATCACCAAGTGGGTTGAAAGATGAAGGATGAAGGATGAAGGGTGAAGGGAGTTGAAAGTTTAGGGATGAAAGTTGAAGGAGTTTGTATAGAAATGTTCATCCTTCACCCTTCATCCTTCACCCTTCCCCCTATATTCGCGTATGCAATTCGCCCAAGTCATTGGCCAGGCTGCGCTGAAAGAAAAGTTGCGGGGGTTACAGGCACAAAATCGTATCAGTCACGCCCTGATGCTGGTGGCCAAAGAAGGCACCGGCGGACTACCCTTAGCCCTCTCCTTTGCCCAATACCTGGTCTGCGAAAAGGTTAGTCGGCAATCCCCCGAACCCTCCCTATTCGACCCAACTGCTCCAACGCTTCAAACTTCTCAAACTGACTCTTGCGGCGTCTGCCCTCCCTGCAAAAAAGCCGCTGCCTTCGCCCATCCTGATATTCACTACTCCTTCCCCACGGTCAGCAGCAAGTCGATCGACAAACCTCGCTGCAGCGATTTCATGGTCGAGTGGCGGACCTTCTTGCAAGAGCAACCTTATGGGAATTTGTTTGATTGGATCGAGCGGATCAAGGAAAAAGAGAACAGTCAAGGGAAGATCACCACGTATGAGTGCGAAGACATCAATAAAAAACTCAGTCGAAAAAGTTTTGAGAGCCCCTTCAAGATCCTGATTCTCTGGATGCCGGAAATGTTGGAAAAAGAGGGCAACAAATTACTCAAGATCATTGAAGAACCTCCGGCCGATACTCTTTTCATGCTCGTAACGGAAAACGAATCACTGGTTTTGCCTACGATCCACAGCCGGTGTCAGGTAATCCGACTGCCGATGCTGTCGGCCGGCGAGATCGAAAACAACCTGGTGGAAAGAGAGGGTGCGTCTCCGGCATTGGCCAAACAATTGGCACAGCTGGCGGATGGTAATTTTCGCGAGGCCCAGCAACAACTCCAGCACACCGAGGAGGGCTGGCAGATCCGATTGCGGGATTGGCTGAACGCTATTTTACGGACGGGTCCGCTGGCGCAGGTAAAATGGGTGGAAGAGATCAGTAAACTCGGACGGGAGAAACAAAAACAATTCCTTCGATACGTCATTCATGTACTGGAGACGGCCATTCGCATGCAGGCGACGGGACAAATGCCGGCCGTAGGAGAGGAAGAGGCTGCCGTGGCCATCAAACTGAACCGATTGATCGGAATCGAGCAGCTGGAGGCATTGTCCCGAGAAATGAACAAAGCCACCTACTACATCGAACGGAACGCCCACGCCAAAATGCTGTTCCATGCCCTCACCCTGAGGGTCTATCATGTCATTCAGGACAAAGTCGTACTTTTGATGCCATCCGACACCGACGAGTAAGGTGTGTCAGCAAAGCAGGAACGGGATCGGATAGTGTGCAGGACAGAAGCGATTGACAATCAACAGCATCGATTATTCTCTTCATAGGCCCCCTCGGCCCTTTCTTTTTCGACTACGCCTGTTGCTTTGCCTCGCCTGCTACCTGCCTTAAAAAGGTAAGCATGGGCTGTTCCGGATGCAGTACAAAAACAGGCGGTAAACCAAATGGGTGCCGCAGCAACGGCGGATGTAGTTCCGGTGGTTGCAACCGCATGAATGCCTACGACTGGTTGCACAACCTCCCGCTGGCCGATGATGCCTGTCGCGTCGTGGAGATCAGTTTCAGCCAAGGTACCCGAAAAGACTTTTATCGCAATCCAGCCTTGCAAGCCTTCGAAAAAGGCGACCAAGTGGCCGTCGAAGGCGTAAACGGATTTGATGTGGGAGAGATCTCCCTCACCGGTGAGATCGTGCGACTACAACTAAAGAAAAGAGGGGTCAAGGAAGATCAGGCCGATATGAAAAAGATCCTGCGTCGGGCCAGTGAACGCGACCTCGACCTCTGGAGACAAAACAAAGCCCGCGAACCAGAGACCGTCATCCGCAGCCGCGCCATCGCCAAACAACTGAAACTGAACATGAAGATCAGTCAGGTCGAAATGCAGGCCGACGGTCGAAAAGCAACCTTCTTTTACATCGCCGATAGCCGGGTCGATTTTCGGGAATTGATCAAGATCTATGCCAGCGAATTCAAAGTGAAAGTGGAAATGCGCCAGATCGGGGCCCGGCAGGAAGCCGGCAAGGTTGGTGGCATCGGCAGTTGCGGACGGGAACTCTGTTGCAGCACCTGGCTCACCGAATTCAAATCGGTCAACACCAACGCCGCCCGCTACCAGAACCTCTCGATCAATCAGACCAAATTAAGCGGACAGTGCGGCCGACTCAAATGCTGCCTGAACTATGAGCTCGATACCTACCTCGATGCCCTGCAGCAGTTCCCCGACCATTGCGATGTGCTGCAAGTAGCCAAAGGCAATGCCTTTTTAGCCAAAAAGGATATTTTCAAAAACCTCATGTGGTATACACTGCCCGACAGCAACAAACAATATCCACTGAGCATTGAGCGCGTAAAAAAGATCAAAACCCTGAACCAACAAGGCGTGCGGCCCGAAGAACTCGAACCGGTAGAAGTCGTATCGACCAAACCCAAAGAAGCCGAACCGGAATTTGTGGAACTGGTGGGACAGATCAGTTTGCGCACCCTCGAAAAAGCCGATCGCAAACGCAAACAAAAGCAGCAACAAAAAAGAGGCCCTAACACACCCCGACAGAATTCATCCGACAACAACAATCGTCCGGATCAACCCAGAAGGCCGAGGAGCCGGTGAAGGATGAAGGGTGAAGGATGAAGGATGAAAGTTGAAGGATGAACTAACTCTGTACTCTTCATCGTTCAACTGACTTCAAGATCACATCCTGTATTCTACCTCGGATCGATAAGGAAGATAGTTTCCCATTATCCCGGGTGGGATGCACGCGATTCGACAGAAAAATATACACCAGCTCCTTTTCAGGGTCTACCCATACACAGGTTCCGGTGAAGCCTGTATGTCCGAACGTAGCGGATGAACCCAATAACGATGGATACGGATCTCGACGCGACTTATTATCGCGTTCAGGCTTATCAAATCCCAAGCCCCGCCGACTGCCGTTGACCTGATAATTCGTAAAGAGCCGGATGGTTTCCGGCTTCAGGTATCGCTTCCCTTGGAAACGTCCGCCTTGCAAGAGCATCTGATATAAGATCGCCAGGTCGGATGCGTTTGAAAAAAGTCCGGCATGCCCGGCGACCCCACCAAACATGGAAGCGCCCTCATCGTGCACATCACCGCGCAGCGTTTGCTGACGAAAATGTTTTTCCGTCTCCGTCGGTACCAGGGCATTCACCGCAAAGCGCTCCCGCGGACGAAATCCCGTGGAGTACATGGCCAGGGGACGATAAAAATTCCGTTGCACGTATTCGTCTAAGGTCAGCCCGGACAATTGCTCCACGATCTTCCCTAAAAAAATAAAATCATTGTCGCTGTAGACATATTTACCCGGCGGACCCAACGGACTCTTGAGGATCCGTTGCATCAGGGTATCGGTCCAATCATCCCGCATATATAAACCCTCGGCTACCCGAACCGTAAATCCACTGCCCGGCATTCGCCGATAAATCGTCGGCAACGGTTCCCCGGTGATCGGATCGATGGTTTCTTTGTAAAAAGCGATGAAGGGAACCAAACCGGCCTGATGTAAGAGAATATCGCGTATCGTCAAGGCCGCCTTATCGGTTCCTTTTACCAGCGGTAAATAATCGGATAAGGGGGTGTTGAGGCGGACCAACCCTTTTTCATAAAGCTTCATGATCGCCAGCGTGGTGGCCGAGATCTTAGTCACCGAAGCGAGATCGAAAATACTCTCGGTGGTCGTGGCCTGCGTCTGGCGGGCATCCATAAAACCATAGGCCTTGTCAAAGATGACTTCTCCACGGTGCACGGCCATTACCACACAACCGGGAAAAGCTCCCTCGCGGATCCCCTCGGCAACAATGGTATCAATTTCTTGCAAGCGAAAGGCTTTGGCTTCCCAGTCGTTCGGATCTAGGGCCGGATGCAGTCCAGCCCCCACCTCCAGCGCACATACCCGCACGGGCAACTGGCCCTTGGGACGAACATACCCCCGCAACAGGTTCATCGCCACGCGGCGAAAAGCCGCATCATCCTGATGACAGGCCAGCAATTGATCGGCTTCACAGAAATATGCATTGGCCAACACATTTCCGAACGTGAGCGTGATCGTTCGTTTCCCATTCAGTTGCTTCGCCAGTTCGAGCACGGGACGCGACAGACCAAATTGATCCATCGGCTTGTTGGAGTAGTTGTGGATGCCGAGCAACACGAGATCATACTCGCCCGCAGCCCGGAAACGACGCAACAGGGAATCTACCCGCAGGCTATCCGCCTTCCCCGAAATATAATAGGTATGGGTCGAGTCGATCCCGATGGTACGCGTCAGTTCATTGGGTCCGCTTACCCCAACACCCACATACGCCACCTTTCCTTTTCGCAGTGTGCGGCGCATGACCCGGATGCCCCGGGGCGTAAACCATCCACCGCGATCGTTCAGTAAAACTATAGATTGTTCCGCCGCTTCGAGGCAGATGGCATCGGTTTGACGGTTCAAGTCATTGACCAAATTAGTCGTGTCGATGATCGTACGCCGGTTCAAACCCAAGTCGTATTTGGCTGCCAACACTTTTCGGACCCTTCCATCCAGATCCGTTTGTTGAATGCGGCCCGCTTGAATGGCTTGCTGGATCATTTCGATCGACTCTTTCACATCGGCGGGTAAACAGAGCATGTCGTTTCCGGCCAGGATGGCTTCCACCGAGATCGTTCCGCCGGGAAAATACTTGGCCACCCCTTTCATCTCCAGTGCATCCGTAAAAACTAGTCCCTGATATTGGAGATCTTGCCGAAGTAATTGAGTGACGTTATTCTTGGAGATGGAGGTGGCAACGTTTTTGCCGGTGTCGATAGCAGGAATGGATAAATGCGCCACCATCACGCTTCCGATACCGGCTTTGAACACGGCCCGAAAGGGCACCAGCTCCATCGAATCGAGTTGTGCTCTTGTCTTGAGAATGCGGGGAAGATCGTAATGGGAGTCGACATCCACGTCGCCATGCCCGGGGAAATGCTTAGCACAAGCCAGGATGCCGGCATCCTGCATGCCCTTCATGTAGGCAATGCCGAAACGGGATACTTTTTCTTTGTCCTCGCCGAACGACCGGAAACCGATCACGGGATTATTGGGATTGTTGTTGACATCAACCACCGGGGCATAGTTCACGTGTATTCCAAGCCGCTTGCATTGTTGTCCCACCGCCAACCCCATCCGATACACCAATCCCTCATCGTTCATCGCCCCGAGCGTTAACTGATACGGGAATTTCTTCACGCTGTCGAGCCGCATGCCCAATCCCCACTCGCCATCGATGGTTACCATCAACGGGGTTTGGGCCAATTGCTGGTATTGGTTGGTGAGCAGGGCTTGTCGCACCGGCCCCCCCTGAAAAAAACAAAGTGCCCCCACGTTGTACTGCCGGATCTGCTGCACCACTTGCGCCACGTGATCGGGACCCAGATTGGAATGCGCCCGCACCACCATCAATTGAGCGATGCGCTGATCCGGGGTAAGGCTGGAAAAAACGGAGTCGACCCACTGGTCACGATTCAGCCGACTCTGATAGTTGGTTTGTGCCGCGAGCTGAAAAAAAGATAAAAGACAAGGCAATAATCCGGTCAACAGCCAGCGATAAAAGCGGATAGACATGGAATAAAATTACCGGATTTGCATAGAAACCGCTTCTAAAAACGAGCGATAAATAGGTTATTTTTGAACGCTAAATCCCCGCCGTGTCGAACACCATTCACGTTCTTCCCGATCACATCGCCAACCAGATCGCAGCCGGCGAAGTGATCCAACGTCCGGCCAGCGCCGTCAAGGAGCTGTTGG
Source organism: Bacteroidota bacterium (assembly GCA_005789565.1). Lineage (GTDB taxonomy): Bacteria > Bacteroidota > Bacteroidia > Chitinophagales > Chitinophagaceae > JJ008. The sequence continues at coordinate 15,354 of SXXL01000004.1, forward strand.
AAAATGCCGTGGATGCGGAGGCCACCGAGATCCATCTCATTCTCAACGATGCCGGGAAGGCCTTGGTGCAAGTGATCGACAACGGAAAAGGAATGAGTGCCGCCGATGCCCGTCTCTGTTTCGAACGACATGCCACGTCCAAGATCAACCAGATCGACGACCTGTTTCAGATCCGGACCATGGGATTTCGCGGGGAAGCATTGGCGTCCATTGCGGCCGTTGCGCAAGTAGAACTCAAGACCCGCCCGGCCGACACCGAAGTAGGAACCCAACTCGAGGTGGCAAACAGCCGCATTGAAACCGAAGCACCCGTAGCCACCCCCGTGGGCACCAGCCTCGCCATGAAGAATCTTTTCTTCAATGTACCGGCCCGCCGCAATTTTTTGAAGAGCAATGCCGCCGAGATGCGACATATCCTGGAAGAGTTCACCCGCGTGGCCCTGGCCTTTCCCGACATTCGGTTTCAACTCACGGCCAACCATCAGCAACTCTATCAACTGGAACCGGGATCCTTGAAACAACGGATCGTGCAACTGCTGGGAAATCCCTATCAATCCAAACTGGTAGCCGTACAAGAACAAACCGACTACCTGAACATCCGGGGATTCGTCGGCAAACCCGAAACCGCGAAGAAAACCCGGGGCGATCAATATTTCTTTGTCAACAACAGATACATCAAAAGCGCTTACCTGCACCATGCGGTCATGAGCGCCTATCAGGCATTGATCGCCAGCGATCAGTTTCCCTCGTATGTGCTGTTCATCGATCTGGATCCGGCACAGGTGGATGTCAATGTGCATCCGACCAAACAGGAGATCAAATTCGAGGATGAGAAGATCGTTTATGCATTCGTGCAGGCCGCCATTCGTCATGCCCTCGCACAATTCAGCATCACGCCCACGCTGGATTTTGAGCTGGATGCCGGGATCCAATCCCTGTCCTCCATCCAACAACCCTTTACCGAAGAGAAAAAACAAGCTACGGCCGGAAGCCGACTGTTCAGCGGATTCACACAGGCACATCAAGCGCATCGGATCGAACGTTCGGCCGATAAACCCTGGGCAGGTCTTCCGATCCGGGAAGTCCCCTCCCCGGAAGCCCAACAACCCTCGCTCCTCCCAACATCGATCGATCTCGAGCACACCGTACTGACACAATTGTTACAGACATACATCATCCTGCCGCTACCAGACGGTTACCGGCTCCTACACCAGCAACGGGCCCACGAACGGATCCGCTATGAAAAACTATTGGCGGCAGATGCCCAAAAACCGATCGCCTCGCAACGAAGCATGTTCCCCGTGACCATTGAGCTAAATGCCTCCGAGGCAACTCTGCTGGACGAATTGTTGCCGGAGCTCCAAGAGCTGGGCTATCTAATCGAGCCCTTCGGAAAGCATACCTACGTGGTACAAGGCACCCCGGCCGACCTGGACAGCGGGGAAGAACAGCAAACCATCCACTGGTTATTGGAGCAATACAAGTACCTGGCAATAGAATTGAAACTACCCAAGAAAGAGTCTCTCCTTCGAACCCTGGCACGTCAACAGGCCATCCGAAGCGGACAAATGCTGACCGAACGCGAAATGCGCGAACTCGTGCAGGAACTCCTTCAATGCAAACAGGGAAATGTGAGTCCAGACGGACACCCCACCTATCTCGAATTCCGGTCAGGACAGCTCAACAAGCTTTTTGGATTTCAGTAAAGGTCCCGCACGCGCAACAGAAATTTCTCGACTCCCTCCCGAACCGTTTTGGCCGTCGTTCGGTGGTTGTTGACCAAAACAGAAAAGATCAACCACTTACCGGATCGCGCCTGTAAAAATCCACTCAACGCAACCACGCCCGATAGCGTACCGGTCTTGGCAAAGAGTTGGCCGGGAATGCTGTTGTAATAACTCTTCAGCGTACCCACGCCCCCGGTCGGGAAGATGCCGGCAATACGACCCATCCCGAATTCTTTTTTCATGCGGTCCAGGATGAATACGAAGTCATCGGGACTGAATAAATTATACCGACTGAGCCCGGAGCCGTCGGTCCACCTCGGATCATGCGGCATACCGGCAAAATCCGTCTTCATGACCTGCTCGATCAACGCACCGTCGTTCATCTTTCCCAAGCGCTGCTGGCTGACCATGAGCAAACTCTGATCGGCAAGATGGTTGTCGCTCTCCCACATCATCACCCGCAACATCGAATCGGTGGGTTGGGAGTACACCGACCGGTAGCCGCTGAAGTTTCGCTCGGCTCCCATAAAAAAATTATCGCCACTCCGATTCAAGGTGTCGCGCAGAAAAAGAAAATTGGTAAGCCCGTTGTCCGTCTTGAACGGAACCTGCTGCGCAGAGAAGGGTGCGTTGCGTTTCTTGAAATAAAATTGGTTTTTATCAAATTGTCGATCGATCTCGACATGGTCTCCCTTCCCCAACAATTGGATCATTGGTTCTGTGAAGTAAGGAGGACGGCCTGCCATTTTGGGGTGTACCTCCAATCGATTCTCCGACCGTTTGAAATGGACCAGGTTGCCAAAAACCGGCATGGCGGCCCGTTCGGTCGAGTACGAATCCTGAAATCCGTCCCAAGTCCACCCACTCCCATACGGCGTAAACGCATCTTCCGTTTGATATTGGATCCAGATCTTTTTGGAAGAGGATTGCAGGTATTGAAAGAAGTGCTGGTCGGGAAACAGCGGATTCAAAAAAGTAGGATCGCCGGCCGGAACCAAAAACAGGCTATCGCCTGACTCCCGGACGCGAAAACTCAAGAGGCTATCCCCCAAATACTTCATCGCCAAATAACAGGTAGGAATCTTGGTATTGCTGGCGGGGGTAAAGAAGTGATCGGACTGATATTGATACAAGAAACGATTGCTGTCGGGGTCAAATAGGCTGATGCCGACATGCGACTGCCGGATACCCGGCGCCTGTAACAGAAACTGTTCGGCAGATTGTTCGACCGGCTGCGCCAACAAAGTCTGTGCGAAGAGCGTTGACGCAATCATGAAAATCGTTCGGATCGATCGTATCATAGAAAGTGGATGGATTCGTTTCAACTCCGTTCCTGTGCCCGAAGCCAACGCTCGGGGATCTCGTTGCTGCTGGCCAACAAATAATCCTTGTAACTGCAGGCGATGAACTGCTTGTTGGGCAATTGCATCCACCAGCGCCCGGTCTTCTTGCTTTGCAAGAACATGGTTTCCACTTCCGCAAAGGCCATGATGTACTCGTTGAAGGAATCCCGTTCATCGAGATCGGCTTCGCGTCTTCCCCGGCTGCGGCCATCCAGCACATACCAGATCATGTGGGCCAATTGCTCGGCACTGACCCCGTTGCGATCGGCTTCCACTTCGTAGCCGTAGAGTCCGATGGAGCTGATATTGGGACTGAGTCCGGCATACCGCATCAGCACACAGGCCTCTTCCCCGCTGAACCCGTTCGGACTTAAGGTACTGGCCGGAGAATACGCCTGGGCCAGCGATTGGATATCGAAAGTGAGCAAGTGACTGTTGCGGAGTACGGGCTCCATCTCATCGATACTCTCTTTTACGCTGCCCACCCGATAACAATCGAATCGCAACTTGTCGAGCGTTTCCAAAATGCCGGGATGAACATAATAGCTCTGAAAACCGATGTGATTGTAGTGTCGGATGAAATTGGGCGTAGCGGTCAGCATCTCCATCAGAAAATGCTCGGCCGGGTGGATCGCGTCGGTGTACAGATCGATCCGGGCATCGATACCACTGGCTTCGATGATCTTGCCGGCATTTCCATAGGCCCGGTATTGACCTAGGGTCAGGTCTTGTGAGCCCCCCAAAATGATCACGGTCTTTCCGGCCAAAATGAGCTCCTTGACCACGGTTGACAGTGCCGCATAGGTATCGGAGAGCGAGTGTCCGATCCGGACATTGCCCACATCGGCCAACTGGATATCCGTATGCCAATAGAAAAGACGGTAGAAATGGCGACGAATGGCATCGGGCGCATCGGTAGCGGTGCGCGACAGGTCCGTTCCGCGCATCTCCCCGCACCCCACCAACACCAGGGATGCCGCATCCAACTCCGGAAATTCCGTCTCATACGTTTCGATGACATATCCGATCTGCCCATCCATGTACCCCTGGTCTCCACTCAAAAACGCCTTGGATATTGGCGATAAAAAATCGGCAATGCGCAAACGATCTCCCATGCCGACGAAGATAACGTTATCTTTGTGTGCATGGAAGCCCTCCGTCAACAACTGGCACAACTTCGCCAGGAGATCGATTCGTTCCCGGTGCTGCAACCCGCCGATGCCGAGGCTTTCCGCATCCGTTTTCTGGGCAGCAAGGGGTCGCTGAAGTCCATCATGGGCGAAATGAAAAACGTACTGCCCGAGCAACGCAAGGAAGCGGGACAACTGCTCAACGAGATCAAGTCCTACGCCGAATCGGTTTATCAGCAACACGTCGACCGCACCGCGGCCAAGACCACCGAGACCAACAGCGGCATCGACCGCAGCCGCCCGGGTTCGCCGCAAGCCATTGGCTCTCGCCATCCCGTCACCCGAATGAAAAACGAGATCATCGGTATTTTTCAAAAGCTGGGATTTGCCGTGGCGGAAGGACCAGAGATCGAGGACGACTGGCACAATTTCGGAGCCCTGAACCTGCCGGCCCATCATCCGGCCCGTGACATGCAGGACACCTTCTACGTACAACAAAATCCGGATTGGGTCCTGCGTACCCATACCAGCAGCGTTCAGATCCGAGAAATGGAAAAAGGCAACCTGCCGATCCGAATGCTGATGCCCGGACGGGTATTTCGCAACGAGACCATCAGCGCCCGGAGTCACTGTTTCTTTCACCAGGTAGAAGGGTTGTACATCGACGAACAGGTCTCTTTCGCCGACCTCAAACAAACACTCTATTTCTTCGTACAGGAGATGTACGGAAAGGATGTCAAGATCCGTTTCCGCCCCTCCTATTTCCCCTTCACCGAACCCAGTGCAGAGATGGACATCACTTGCTTCATCTGTGGGGGCGAAGGCTGTCCCGTCTGTAAGAAAAGCGGCTGGGTCGAGATCCTGGGTTGCGGCATGGTGCACCCCAACGTTTTGCGCAACTGCCAGATCGACCCGGAAAAATATACCGGCTTTGCCTTCGGGATGGGCGTTGAACGCCCGGCCATGTTGAAATACGGAGTGAACGACCTTCGGTTGTTCAGCGAAAACGACGTCCGCTTTCTCCGACAATTCCCAGCCCTTAGCTGATGAGCCAGGATATCCATCGCGTCTGTGTCTGTGGCGCCGGCACTATGGGCGCCGGGATCGCCCAAACGCTGGCCACGGCCGGATACTCGACCCTGGTGTATGATGTACACCCGGCCGGACTCGAACGCGCATCGCAACAGATCCGTCAGCAATTGCAAACAGCGGTCTCCAAAGGCAAACTCCATTCCGATACGGCTGAAAAGATCCTGCAACGAATCGAATTCACCGACGACCTGCAAGCTTGTTTGGCCGATCTGTTCATCGAAGCCATCGTGGAGCGAATGGAAGACAAGGTGGCGCTCTTCAATCAACTCGCCGAATTGAATCACAGTGAATCCATTTTCGCCACCAATACTTCTTCGCTGTCCGTCAGCCAACTGGCCGAACAGGTACAAAACCCGGCGCGGGTGATCGGGTTGCATTTCTTCAACCCGGCTCACCTGATGAAACTCGTGGAGGTGATCACGACCGATCGAACTGATCCAACCGTATTCGATGTTGCCTGGACGTTGATCGCGTCGATCGGAAAGACACCGGTTCGTTGCCAGGATACACCCGGATTCATCGTCAACCGAGTGGCCCGTCCTTATTACCTGGAAGCGATGCGACTGGTGGAAGCCGGAGACATTTCGCCCGAGCAAGTGGATCGCATTTTAGAATCGGCCGGATTCAAACTGGGTCCGTTCAAATTGACCGACCTTATCGGACAGGACATCAACCTGGCCGTCAGCCGATCGGTCTATGAACAACTCGGACGCCCCGAAAGATTGAAACCCTCCCCCCTGCAGGAACAACTGGTCCGCGACGGTAAACTGGGACGAAAAACCGGCGAAGGATTTTATCGTTATTGATCAATCGTGTCAAAACCCCTCATACTCCTCACCGGTGCCACCGGATTTCTGGGCTCTTATATTTTACAAGAGCTGATCGAACAGGGATATGCCGTGCGGGCCTTGCGCCGAACACCAAAAGCCCTTTCCTGGATACCGGAATCGATTCTTCAGCAGGTAGACTGGAAAGAAGGAGATGTACTGGATGTTGTGTCGCTGGAGGAAGCACTGTCCGGCGTCGATGCGGTCATCCATTCAGCCGCTGTGGTATCGTTTCATCCGGCCGAACGAAAACGAATGTACCAGGTGAACGTGGAGGGAACCGCCAACGTCGTCAACATGGCCCTGGAGGCCGGCGTACGCCGCTTCATTCAAATCAGTTCCGTCGCGGCCTTGGGTCGGACGCAGCATGAATCCACCGTCAGTGAAGAAAGCAAATGGGAGGACAATCCCATCCAAACACATTATGCCCGCAGCAAATTCAAAGCGGAATTACACGCCTGGCGGGGAATGGCCGAGGGATTGGAGGGATTGATCCTGAACCCGAGTACGATCCTGGGCTATGGCGACTGGAACAGTGGCAGCTGCGGATTGTTCCGACAGACCTACCGGGGATTTCCCTGGTATACCGATGGTGTGAACGGATTTGTGGATGTACGCGACGTGGCCCGGGCAACGCGGCTTGCCCTGGAATCAAAGCTGACCGAACAACGCTACGTGCTCTGCGCTGAGAACTGGCCGTTTCGAGACCTGCAACAAGCGATGGCAGATGCATTCGAAGTAGCTGGTCCCACCCGCCAAGCCACCCCGCTCTTACTCGGACTCGCCTGGCGCATGGCCATGATCAAAGGATGGGTCACCGGAAAACCTGAATTGCTCAGCAAAGAAAGTGCCCGAGTGGGCATCAGTCGAACTCGTTTCGATAACCAAAAATTTTTAACGGCATTCCCCTCCTTCCAGTACCGCCCCCTGCGGGAAACCCTCGCGGAAGCCTGTCTACGCTATAAACAATAAGCACCCGCTCCGAACGTTATAGTTACGCTATGATCAGAACAGTACTCTATGGGGCAATGATGGTGTGGGGATTGACCGCCCAGGCACAATACACGATCACGGGAAGAGTCGTCGATTCGGCCACACAGGAACCTCTCGCCCGGGCCTCCATCTTTTGCCAAGGCACAACGCTGGGTACCACCACCGACGCAGACGGCTATTTTCAATTGTCGCTGCGCAACGGAGGATACGACCTCACGATCAGCTACGCCGGCTATCTGCCCCAGGTATTGCGGGTACAGGAATCCATTAATCGCCCGGTTGCCCTCATAAAAAAGGAGAATGCCCTCACCGAAGTCGTGATCAAAAGCAGCAACGAGGTGGCTGACGGATGGGAGAAGTACGGCGACTTTTTTCAAAAACATTTCATCGGCGAATCCAACCTGGCCAAAACCTGTACCCTCCGAAATCCCACCGCCCTCCGATTTTTATTTTATAAGAAAAGCAACCGACTCAAAGTAGTGGCCGATGAACCCCTGCAACTGGTTCATCCCGCCCTGGGCTATGAGATCCGATACCAATTGGACTCATTCGTCTATTACTACAACACCCAATACTTCCTCTACCGAGGATATTCATTCTATACCGAATTGGCAGGTGATGATTCCCTGCGGTCGGTCTGGAAACGCAACCGAAGCTCCGCCTATGCCGGCTCGCGCTTACAGTTCATGCATAATTATTATGATTCCACCTTGGAGGAGAATGGTTGGGTGATTGACCTGCTGAACGAAAACAGTGATTCGAAATTCTCCAAGATCGATCCGTACGACACGACCTACTACGTGGTGGTAGACAGCACCGAAGAGATCGAGATCGATTTTCCCCGAAAGATCAGCGTCACCTACAAGAAAAAAGTCCCCGAGCCCGAGTACCTGCGTTCCATGAAACTACCCAAAGGGACACCCTACGAAATAAGCTATATCGACCTGAAATATTCGATCGTGATCCGTCCCAATGGCTATTTCTACAACCAATCCGATTGGGTCCAACAAGGTTATTGGGTATGGAAAAACGTTGGCGATCAGCTACCAACCGATTACGAACCAGACTGACCTTTGAGTTTCTCCCAGATCTGCGGAATACGCTTGATCCACACCAGCTCCCGTTTTTTCTGGGAAGCCTCTTCTGCCGGATAGCCGAAATAAACCTTTCCACCGGCCAACGACGAGGGAACCCCGCTTTGCGCCAACACCACCGCCCCGGCCCCGATGGTGAGTGTTTTGCTGACACCCACCTGACCCCATAAGGTAACACCATCCTCAATGATCGTTGCCCCGGCAATCCCCACTTGCGCCGCGATCAAGCAATTCTTTCCGATCAACGTATCATGACCCAAATGCACCAGGTTGTCGATCTTGGTGCCCGCCCCGATCCGCGTATCATGCGTAACGCCCCGATCAATCGTGCAATTGGCCCCGATCTCCACCTCGTCCTCAATGATCACCCGCCCGCAACTGAGCATACGCTCGTAGGGAAGCGATCGGTTGGGGCGCTTGTTGTAATAGAAGGCATCGCTGCCAATGACGGTACCCGCCTGGATCACTACCCGATCGCCGATCTGCGTACCAGCACCGATCACCACATTGGGATGAATGACACAATCATTGCCGATGATGACCCGAGGGCCCACACAAACACCTGACATTAACACCGTACCCGCACCCACCACCGCTGAATCGGCGATCGGTTTCGATATCGGCGCAAACGGCTGATAGGTGCTAACGATGCGCTGATAAGCAATGAAGGGATCGCTGACCACCAACAGTGATTTCCCCTCGGGAACATCCACCTTCGCATTGATAATGATGTACGTGGCCGCCGAACGGAGACATTTATCATAATATTTCGGATGATCGACAAAGACCAGATCACCCGACTCTACCCGATGGATCTCATTGATGCCCGTCGCAAACGCCTGAGCATCGCCGATCAGTTCGGCATCAATGAGCGAAGCGATCTCCGCGAGCGAAATAGGATTTTTGAATCGCATACGATGCTGTTTTGTCAAAGGTATCAAAGCAAACGCGAGTGCATTCGATCGAATGAATACGATTGCAAATGCCCAATACGATCATGAAACGCAATACTGCGTTTATCCACAAACCACTAAAAAATGTGAATAAAAGCAGCTTAAAATTTTTTTGGTTTATTTATTTGGTATAATATTGTGGTGGGGAAACACAGTTTCCCTGTACTTACTAACCCATCCATATATTTCCCTCCGCTTCTGCGGAGGGATTTTTGTTTCGGCAATATGGCTTCTCGCGAATAAAAAATATATTTAAACATAAAACGGATGACGATGGTACGATCGATGACGGGTTTCGGAAGAGCAGAAGGCTCCATTGGGAGAAAGACCTTTTTAATCGATATCAAATCGCTGAATGGAAAACAATTCGACCTGCAGGTACGCCTGCCGGCCTTGCTGAAACCACAGGAGTTTGAGATCCGTCGGATGCTGAGCGAGGGATTGGTTCGCGGATCCGTGGAATGTATGATCAGCCTCAAAGAGACCGGGGAGGCCAAGCCCTTCACCATCAACACCGAGCTGGCCAAAGCCTATCATCAACCCTTGGCCGAATTGGCCAGTTCCCTGCAATTGCCGACCGATGACCTCCTGGGTATATTGGTCAAAATGCCGGAAGTGATCGTGCCCAGCAGCGATACGTTGGGGGGGGCGGACTGGAATGCCTTCCAAGAATTGCTGTCGGAGGCCATTCAATCCCTGAATGCACACCGGGAGAACGAAGGCGCGATGCTTCAAGCCGACCTGCTGCAACGCATCGAGCGCATCGAAACCTTGCAACAAGACATCCGTACCCTGGAGCCTAAGCGCAAACAAAAGATCCGAGAAGGGTTGATCAAGTTACTGGACGAAGAGGTCGGCAAAGAGAAATACGATGCCAACCGAATGGAACAGGAACTGATCTATTACATCGAGAAGATTGATATCAGCGAGGAACAGACCCGATTGGCTAACCATTGTCAGTATTTCCGCTCCTTGTTCACGGAAACGGATCCCTCCAAGGGTAAAAAGCTCTCGTTTGTACTGCAGGAAATTGGTCGCGAGATTAATACCACGGGGGCCAAGGCCTACGATGCCGAGATCCAACGCTGTGTGGTGGAAATGAAAGACGAACTGGAAAAGGCCAAGGAACAGATCCTCAACCTGCTCTGAGGTATCGTAATTTTGTCCCATGCGCCTAACAGCTTTCCTTCTGCTTTTGTTCCTGCTGACCCAGTGTACCCCGATCGATCTGTATGAGCGGACCATCGACATCCCCCAACACCAATGGAAAAGCGATTTCGTACCGAGTTGTACGTTCCAACTATCCGATTCCACCTCGCTCTACGAAACTTCCCTCATCCTTCGACACACCGATGCGTATCCCTTCAATAACATCTGGCTGAATGTTGTGGTGGAAACCCCCGACACACTGATCAGCTTTCGAACCGAACAACGGTTGGGCAATAATGAACAAGGTTGGTTGGGCACCGGACTCAACGATGTGTACGAACACCGAATCCCCCTGAACAACGAACTGGAAAAAGCCGGCGTGTCTTTTCGAACGACCGGCCCTTATACGTTTCGGTTGACGCAGATCATGCGGGAAGACCCTTTGCCGGCTGTACTGCAAGTCGGCATTCGGGTTGAACGTAAAAAATAACGATCAGAGATCGCCCAGCCGGGGTCTTACCACGATCTCCTCCACACAAGCCCCCACCGATAGTTGTGTGGCCTGATACACCAACTGTGCGATATCGGAGACTTCCATGATCCGGTGCTGGGAGTTGTCAAAATCTCCCCAAGAATCCGTCAACACCGCACCCGGATACACCGTGGTCACCTTCACCCCAGTCGGCTTTAACTCCTCCCGCAGGTTCTGACTGAATCCATTCAACGCATACTTACTGATGCTGTACGCCCCGCCGTGGGCGTAGGGACGTTGTCCGGCAATGGAGCAGATATTGATGATGTGCCCTTGACCACGTTTCACCATGGCGGGCGCTATGACCCGTGTCAGGTGATAGGCGCTGTATAAATTGACGGCCAGTTGCCCTTCCAACAACCCCTCCGGCTGATCCAGCAGCTTGCCTGGCTCAAAGATCCCGGCATTGTTGATGAGAATATCCGGCTCACCCTGCTCCAGACACCATTTACCAAAGGCCTGCACCTGATCGGGCAGGGTCACATCGGCCGCCTTTCCTTTACAGGTGCACCCGGGAAAAGCGGAGGTCAGCGTCTGACATAGGGCATCCAACTTCGATTGGTTGCGGGCCGAGATCAAGACCTCGTGTCCGGCCGCCGCAAATTTTTCCGCCATCCCCTTACCCATTCCCCTCGAAGCTCCCGTAATGATCACGCGCATAAATCAAATTTGGTCAAAGGTCGAACATTTTCACGGCCCGAATACTATCCGACCCCCTTACTTTGCAGGATGGCGTACCGGCATCTCTTCTTCGACCTCGATCATACCCTGTGGGATTTTGACGCCAATTCCCGCCATACCCTGCAACACCTGTACGAAACGCTTGAACTCCATACCCGCGGCGTGGATGATTTCGACCGCTTTCACCAACAATACCTGGGTCACAACGAACGACTCTGGGAACGCTACCGAAAAGGATTCATCAAACAAGAAGAACTGCGTGTAAAACGCATGTGGCTGAGCCTGCTCGATTTCAAGATTGCTGATGAAAATCTGGCCAAGACCCTCAGCGTTGCATTCCTGGACCTGCTCCCCACCCGCAACCAACTCTTTCCGCATACCCGAGAGATCCTGGAATATCTCCGAGACAAACAATATCAGCTACACCTGATCACCAACGGCTTCGAAGAAGTACAACACCACAAACTGCAGGCCGCCAACCTCACTGCTTTCTTCCAACAAGTGATCACCTCCGAAAAAGCCAATGCACTCAAACCCCACCGGGCCATCTTTGAATACGCCCTCAGCGCCAGCGGAGCGGAACTGGCTGAAAGCATCATGATCGGCGATTCTCTGGAGGTAGATATAAAAGGAGCCTTTGACGCAGGAATGGACCAGATACATGTCAATCACCTCGACGGGAACAAACTTCCCATCGAAGGAAATATCTACCCTACGCACACGGTATTTGGATTGGAAGAATTGAAAGCGATCTTTTGATCTACCAGGTGGCGATCACCGTTACACCGCCCTGCGGACGATCCCCGATCTTACAATGAATTTTAGCATCCAATGGCAATAACAGATCCACCCGGGACCCAAATTTGATAAACCCCATCTCCTCGGTCTGCCGAACAACCTGACCCGGTCGTAAATAATTACAAATGCGCTTGGCCAAGGCCCCGGCGATCTGCTTGACCAAAATCTCTTTACCGTCTTTCCGATACACCACACTGTGCCGCTCATTTTCGGTGGAGGATTTCGGATGCCAGGCTACCAGATATTTACCCGGGTGGTATTGGCTGTAGACCACCTCCCCGCTGATGGGGTTTCGGTTGACGTGTACGTTGAGGGGACTCATAAAAATAGAAACCTGGATTCGCTTGTCTGTGAAATACTCATCGGCCTGCACCTCCTCGATCACCACCACCTTGCCATCGGCCGGTGCCACGATCGCATTCTCCTGAATGGTGTGCTTTCGGTTCGGCACGCGGAAAAAGGAAAGGATAAATAGCCAGAAACCGGCCAGTATTACCCGAATCGGATCAATCAGAAAGGCGTAACCATCACTGACCCAGCAGCGAAGCATCCAGTCGACCGCAACGACAAAAAGGGTAACGATGAAAATAGTAACATATCCTTCCCGGTGAATGCGCATACGATCGATTTCGGCAAAAATAGGGGCATCCGGCCGATCGCTTCCTGATAATATGTGATCAATACTTCAGCGAGAGGGCCCGTAAAAAAAGAAAGACTACCGGCAGGGCGAATAACAAAGAATCAAATCGGTCGAGTACCCCGCCATGGCCGGGCATCAGCCGACCACTGTCCTTCACCCCTGCCAGGCGTTTCAACTTCGACTCAAACAGATCACCCAACGTTCCTGCTACCGCCAACACAAAAACCATTACATATCCGGCCCCCGGTGTCAGGTCAGCATCCTCCATGAAACGATCCAATCCCCACCCCACCAGCAACGTGGCACTTACAATACCGGAAAGCGTTCCCTCCCAGGTTTTCTTGGGTGAGATCTTCGAAAAAGGCGTTCGTCCGATCATCGAACCCAATAAATAAGCCAGTGTGTCGTTGGTCCACATCGTGGCGATCGCCACCACCATCCACCAGGCCGACGAAGAGAAAAACATCTCACCGGCCGGCAGCGGACCATAACCATACAGATGCAGGGCCAGGGCCCAAGGCAAGGTGAGATAAAGATTTCCGGCCGCCAACCACCACCAATGTTTTACGACGAGTGGCTTATGGGCAAAGGTGCCCCCGATCAAGAGGATAAAGCCGGCCAGGTGCAATGGCAAGAGCAGATTGTCGCGCAGTGCGTAGCCACCAACAGAAAAAGAGGCATTGGTCAGCAAGAGACAAATGGCCAGTCCGTTCAAAATCCATCCCAGCAGCAAGTACGGATGCGTAGTGGATTGACCGATCCGATCGATGAGTTTGGCAAACTCCATCCAGGAAACGACCAACAAGAATAGAAAAAGTAACAGATAGGAAACCGGAGAAAGAAACAAGCCTAGGCCCATGGCTGCCACAAAGAAAAGGGCCGTCAACGTGCGGGTCTTGAAGGTGGAAACGGACAAAGCCATATCAGGAAGAGAAAGGATTGTTCGGATCTTCTGGTGCCCAGGAAGGTTCCTGCGGAGGGTTATCCGCTGAGCGCTCGATCATCTGGCGGATCACCCACACACTCAACAGCAAACTGATCAGTGCCGGGAGAACCATCTGCAACAGGGGTATGATCGATTCCTCTTTGAGCAGATCGGGGTTGATATAAGCCGCCGTGATCAGCATGGCATCGTAAAAGAAATGGGCCAGCATCGCCACCCATAAACTTCCGCTGTAAGCAAAAAGAACACCCAGCACGATCCCCAAGAGAAAACGGGGGACAAAGCCATAGAATTGAAGATGGATGGCTGAGAAAAGAAAGGCAGCGATCAGAATGCCTGCCCAACGACCGTATTTGCGGGACAATAAGCGTTGGATCACCCCCCGAAACAACAACTCCTCTCCCACCCCGGCGAGTAAGGCCACGAATATGATATTCAGAAAGAGATCTTGTAAGGAATGTGCCGATAAAAGGGCATTGACCGTTTCCTGTGCCGATTGCTCCTGCGCCTGCATCCACTCTTTTAGTCCCCCCGGGAAAACCACCCGCTGATTCAACTCCCCGACGAACTGAATGAAGGGAAGCAAAATGATCATGATCAAAATGGACCAAAACCAAAAAGGCATCAGGTTGGGGGCTTGGAGTCCGAGGAAACGATTGGGCTCATAACTAAACAAGCGCGCACCGATCCAAGCCGGAATAAGAAATAGTCCGATGAACTGAACCAACTGCATCCCGCGTAAAAAAGTCAACATCCCGGGCTGGGAAAGTTGTTTGGCATTCAGGTCGCTGAGTGAATCGACGGAAATGCCGGTGATCCCCTGCAAGATCATCGTGCCCAGCAGGGCCATGACAAAAAAGGAGAACAAGGAGATCCCAACAAAAACAAGAAGTTGATTCAGCGGCGGACGATGGGCCAGTAATCCTTTCATGAAAATGGGTAATCCGTGGTAGATTTGCAGCGGATCAACCAAAAATAGGCAAATCACCACGGAATGGTACGGATCGGCCCCTTACAACTACCTGATTTCCCACTCTTGCTGGCACCCATGGAGGATGTCAGTGATCCGCCCTTCCGAGCAGTTTGCAAAGATGGCGGGGCAGACCTGATGTATACCGAGTTCATCTCTTCGGAGGGACTGATCCGCGACGCCATCAAAAGCCGGAAGAAACTCGACATCTTCGAAGAGGAACGCCCCGTCGGCATTCAGATCTTCGGGGGTGATGAAGAATCGCTGGGACTGGCCGCCAAGATCGTAGAAGTAACCGGACCCGATCTGCTCGACATCAATTTCGGATGTCCCGTCAAAAAAGTAGCGCTCAAAGGCGCCGGTGCCGGGGTGCTGCGCGACCTCGACCTGATGGTTCGACTCACCGATTCGGTCGTACGCTCCACCAATTTGCCCGTCACCGTCAAAACGCGCCTGGGTTGGGACGATCAGACCAAGAACATTGAAGAAGTAGCCGAACGCCTGCAAGATGTCGGCATCCAGGCACTGGCCATTCACGGACGTACCCGAACACAGATGTACAAAGGCGAAGCCGATTGGACCCTCATCGGAAAGGTGAAGAACAATCCCCGCATCCGTATCCCCATTTTCGGGAACGGCGACATCGACTCACCCGAAAAAGCATTGGAGTACAAAAATCGCTACGGGGTGGATGGCATCATGATCGGACGCGCCGCCATCGGTTACCCCTGGATTTTCAATGAGATCAAACATTTCATGCAAACCGGCGAACACCTGGATCCGCCCGGTCTGGAGGATCGCATCGCCGTTTGCCGCAAACACCTGCGTCGCTCCATTGAATGGAAAAATCCCATCGTGGGCATCAACGAAATGCGCCGTCACTACAGCAATTATTTAAAGGGATTGCCCAATATCAAGGACTACCGGCTTAAACTCGTGACGATGAAGACAGAGGAAGAGATCAACGAGGTCCTTGATGAGATCGGTCGCGTGTACGCCGGCTATACGTTTGAAAAGAGTCCGATCCGGTTGGTGAATTACCACGAGAATTGTCCCGTGAACTGATCATTGCCCCAAGACCATCGTCACATCGTCGCTCAGGGGGGAGACAGTGGGACCAAAATACCGGATCAATCTTCCCTCCCGATCGATCAGGAACTTGGCAAAATTCCACTGCGGGTTCAAACTGTTCCAGCCGTTTTGCTTGGGATCCGTCAGCCAATCGAATACCGGCTGCTGTCCGGTTTGCCGCAGCACCCCGCCTTTCTCCGCTACGGGAAAACGAATGCCATAATTACGCTGACAGAAACCGGCGATCTCGACATTGGTGCCTTTCTCCTGCTCCTTGAAATCATTGCTAGGAAAGGCAATGATCTGCAAGCGATCGGGGAAGCGATCCTGTAACTGTTGCAGCTCTTCGTATTGTCCGGTATAACCACAATCGCTCGCCGTATTCACCAACAACAGATATCGTCCCCGGTGATCGGCCAATCGGATCGTATCGCCCGAGATCGACGGAACGGTGAGATCGTAGAGGGACGAAAGCGGTTCGATGCCGCTGCGCATCAGCACAGTGGTATTCTTTCCCGAAAGCCGGGTGATCCACATCAAGGCGGGATAGAGCGTACGAAGGACCTTTTGACGAAAACTCATTTGACTGTTGCGTTGACTGATACCGACATAGGTTAAAAATCCGGCCAGCAGACCGAAAAGGACCAACAAGATATTTCGGGCTTTGTTCATCGAACCATTTTTTTGAGCAACCCTAATTTTCCGGTGAGCGGCGGATACTTGATCGAGGGATCGAACCAGGTGGGCGTCTGCATGACGGACTTACGATGACTGAACACCTCAAAGCCGTGTTTGCCGTGATAGGCACCGAGGCCGCTCGCACCCCGACCACCAAATGGCAATTCCATGTTGGATAAATGCCAGCTGGCATTGTTGACACAGGCCCCACCGGCCGGAACCGCTTGCAACCAGCGTTGGGCAAGGGAGTTGTCCTCTGTAAACACATAAAACGCCAAGGGATTCGGATGACGTTCGATGATCTGACGGGCATCCTCAAAGGTTCGGAAGGAGAGGATGGGCAGGATCGGTCCGAAGATCTCCTCTTGCATGATCGCCGCATCCGGAGAGACCTCTTCCATCAGCGTGGGCTCCAGAAAAAGATCGTCGCGGTCGTGCCGACCCCCGAGTAAAATTTTTCCACCATTCAAATACCCCACCAGCCGATCAAATTGACGGGCATTGACGATTCGGCCGAAGCTCTGGCTCTGCTGCGGATCGGAACCATAGAAAGATTGCATGGCCGATCGCATCTCCTCCACGAAACGATCTCGTACGCGCTCCTGTACGAGGATATAGTCGGGAGCCACGCAGGTCTGACCACAGTTCAGAAATTTCATGGCACAGATGCGTCGGGCTGCCACGCGAAGGTTGGCATCGGATTCGATGACGGTGGGACTCTTCCCTCCCAACTCCAACGTAACGGGCACCAGTTTGTCGGCTGCCATTTTGTAAATGATACGTCCGATCGTTGTGCTGCCCGTATAAAAAATATGATCGAACGTGAACGATTGCATCAATTGAGGAACCAGCGTGGCTCCCTCACCCGAGGCATATAACACCTCCTCTTCCGTAAAGGCCTGCGCCACGATCGATCGCATCACCTCTTCGGTGGCGGGCGTGAATTCACTGGGTTTGAGCACGGCTAAGTTGCCAGCGGCCAAAGCGGCCACGAGGGGATTGAACAGTAGTTGGAGCGGATAATTCCAGGGGGCGATGATCAACACCAAGCCCAGAGGCTCGGGTTGGATATAGCTTTTGGATGGCCAATTGAGCAGGTTGGTGGTCACCTTTCGGGGGCGCATCCATTTTTTCAGGGATCCGAGTGTTTCATTGAGCTCGGCCAGTACGAATCCGATCTCCGAAGCCCAGACCTCCTCTTTACTTTTCCGAAGATCCTTGTACAACGCTTCATATATAGCCGTTTCGTGATCGAGTAAGGCTTTTCGGAGGCGCAGCAGTCGTTCGCGCCGAAACTCGTAGGACTGTGTTTCGCCCCGAAGCACCCGCTCGCGCATCTTTTGCAACTGATGGATATCCGCCATTCGACTAATTTTAGGCCAAGTTAACCAAATCCCCACCGATGAATCACGAGCACTTCATGCAGCTGGCCCTCCGGGAAGCCGAGCAGGCCTTTGCCGCCGAGGAGGTACCGATAGGTGCGGTAGTGGTCCTACATGACAGGGTGATCGCCCGCGGGCATAACATGACCGAAAAACTCTGCGACCCCACCGCCCATGCGGAGATGATCGCCCTGACGGCTGCCTTCAACGCCCTGGGCAGTAAATACTTGCCCGAGGCCACGTTGTACGTGACCGTCGAACCCTGTGCCATGTGTGCCGGAGCCTTGTATTGGGGACAGATCGGTCGGGTCGTCTTCGGTGCCAGCGATGATAAGAGTAGCTACCGGCGAAACCAGCCCGGCCGCTCACCCTTCCACCCGCGTACCGAACTGATCGGCGGCATTTTGGCCGATGATTGCGCCCAACTCATGAAAGACTTCTTCAAAACCAAACGAAACTAACTATCAACTTCTCTGAATTTTGAACTCTGAACTTTGAACGCTAAACCCTAAACCGTTTACACATACCTTTGCACTCTAAATCACACACGATGTCCTTCACCCTTCCTCCCCTCCCGTATAGCCACGATGCGTTAGAGCCACATTTCGATACGCTCACCATGCAAATTCATCATGGCAAACATCATCAAGCCTATGTCGATAACCTGAACAAAGCCATTGCAGGAACCCCGCACGAAGGAAAATCCATCGAAGCGTTGGTGGCCCAGGCCGGTTCAATATCGGTGGCCGTGCGCAATAATGGCGGCGGACATTGGAATCACACATTTTTCTGGGAAAGCTTAGCGCCGAACGCCGGAGGTGCACCCACTGGTGCCTTGGCCGATGCGATCAATACAGCCTTTGGATCTTTTGATGCCTTCCGGGAAAAATTCGCCAACGCGGGCATGACGCGTTTTGGTAGTGGCTGGGCCTGGCTGATCGTAAAGGATGGAAAATTGGAGATCTGTTCTACGCCGAATCAGGATAATCCACTGATGGATATTGCTGAGGTAAAAGGCAAACCCGTTCTGGGTGTGGATGTATGGGAACACGCATACTATCTGAAGTATCAGAATCGCCGGGCAGAGTATCTGAATGCATTTTGGAACGTGGTAGATTGGAATAAAGTAGCCGGACGTCTCTGATCCCGGCGCAACAATTGAATCCGATCCCGACACGAGTTGTCGGGATTTTTTTTAGGGTACTGGATCCCATCCGCTTCCGCCCCAGGGGTGACAACGTGAGATCCGACGGATCACCAACCAAAATCCCTGGAAAGGGCCATGTTTCTTCAGCGCCTCCACGGCATAGTGCGAACAAGTAGGTTGGTATCGGCATTTGGGTCCGAGGTTGGGTGAGATCACCCATTGGTAGATCCGGATCAGCCCGATCAGGGGCCAGCCGATCAAATAAAACAAAAAGATGCGCAGGTGTTTCATCCGCCGAAGATCTTATCGAATAGTTTGTTCAGTCCCGCTTGCGTTGCGGCAAAATCCGGCACTGATTTTCCGTTGTATAAAATGAACAGGTCGAGGCCTGATTGTTTTTCCGCTAATGCTTGCTTCCACCGGTGTTGATCGAGTCGGTAGGCCTCTCGGATCAATCGCTTGATCCGGTTTCGGTCGACCGCCTTCTTGAAAATTCGGGAAGGAGCTCCGGCGCCGAGCTGTAGTCCAGGTGTTGGTCGAAAATGATAGTTGGCCCTCCACGCATCTACAGCGATGCGCTTCCCGGATTGGAAAAGGGCTTCGATCGATTTTCGACTTTTCAATCGGTCTTGTCGGGGAAAGCGAAGAGCGGGTTGCATGGTAAATAAAAAAGCTCCGGGTGGACCGGAGCTGTAAAATTATTGAATCGGTACCGCCCGATCACTTGAGTTTGCGCTCGTCGGAAACGGTCAGCTTTTTACGGCCTTTGGCACGACGGCTGGCCAATACCTTACGGCCATTGGCGGTCTGCATCCGTTTGCGGAAACCATGTACGCTCTTGCGGCGTTTGCGGTGCGGTTGGAATGTACGTTTCATTTTTTTCCTGTTCAGTTTTCACGTTCGATCCGGCGGATATTCGCGGACCGGCATGGGGCCGGGAGAACGGCTCCGATTGGTTAGCCTGCCGGTCACCACACCTGCAGGTTTGTGAAAGGAGGGCAAAGGTAAGGGTTGTGCGGAAAACTTTAGGCAGTAAACGGGAAAAATCAGCCGAATCTCTGTTTATCAATGAATTAACTCGTCAGGGGGCAGGTGCGTGGACCGAACCGATCGCTCATAAAAGGCAGCACCCTTTTGATCGAAATCGGCCGGCTCGTCGGTGGTGAAGAAATGGACGGAGCCACCCCGGCCCAGACGAGATTCCATTTCCGGGTGGCGGTTCAAATAATCGGCCAGGCTATCGACCACGATCGTTCCCTGGGTGAGCACTTTCATACCGGCGGGTAAATAGTGCCGGAGCTTCTCTTCCAGCAGCGGGTAATGGGTGCATGCCAGCAGAACCAAGTCGGTTTGGGGCGACTGTGCCAGCAAGGCTTGTAGGTCTTTTTGGATAAAATAATCGGCACCGGGACCCACGTGTTCCCCCTGCTCGATGAGAGGAACCCAAAGTGGGCAGGCCTGCTGATGAACCGTCACCGCCGGAAAAAATTTCGCCATCTCCAGCACATAGGAGTCGGACTGCACGGTACCGGGGGTAGCAAGGACTCCGACGTGGCCGGTTTGGGTATGGTGGCCCATCACTTCGGCGGTGGGACGAATCACACCCAGCACACGGTTTTCGGGAGCCAACGAGGGAAGATCCTGTTGTTGTATGGTGCGAAGGGCTTTGGCCGAAGCGGTGTTACAGGCCAGGATCACCAGCGGACAACCTTGTTCGAAGAACCATTTCACCGCTTGAAGGGTGTATTGGTGAATGGTGGAGAAAGAGCGGTTGCCATAGGGCGCCCGGGCATTGTCGCCCAGATACAAATAATCGTATGCAGGCAACCGATCTACCAGTGCGCGCAGCACGGTGAGACCGCCGTAACCGGAATCAAAAACACCGATGGGTCCTGTTGTCGGCATGTTTCAAAAATAACGCAATAAAAAAGCCCCCCGTCTGGGAGGCTTCAAAAAGCTTTTCAATTTTTAGTTTTTACCGCCGGGCTTGGGTGCAGGTTGTTGCAACTGAGCCGGGATCTTGATGCCGAGTTCTGTCAATACGGATACCAGCAGATTGTCCTGCTCGGGGGCAACCAAGAGAGAGTCGGGCGTTACAACATAGGTATAACCTTTTTTCTTGGCTACGGCGTCGATGGCTTTGCGGGCTTTGGTGACGAACGGGTCCAAGAATTCTTGTTGCTTGGCTTGAAGTACCTGTTGGATGAAGGACTCGGCTTGGCCCAGTTCTTCCTGATAGGACTGCAACTCCTTCCCGATAATGTCGCGTACGCTTTTCGGCTTGGTAGTATCGGCGTAGTCCTGCAGTTTTTTCTGATACTCGCTCTGGATGTAGTTCAGGCGGGGCATGATCGAGTCTTTCACGAATTGCTGCCCAACCGTATCCAGGTTCACTTTATCTGCTGCCAGTTCGGGCATCAGACCTAATACATCGTTTACGCGCACATATCCGATCTTGATCTGTTGTGCGGTGGCTTGCTGTACACCGGCTCCAAACAGAACCAACGACAGGATTAAAAGGGTTTTTTTCATGTTTGTTTTATTTAGCGTACACCTAATTCTTTCAGTACGTCCTCGCTCTTGTCGAGTTTGGGGTCGGCAAATATAATGGTAATTCCCTCACTTTTATCGAAGACCAGCTCATAGCCCCGGGCGACCGAGATCTTCTGAACCGCATTGAAAACCTTGTCCTGTATAGGCTTGATCAGTTCCTGGCGTTTCTTGAACAGATCCCCCTCAAAACCAAAACGTTTCCGCTGGAGGTCCCGCACTTCTTTCTCCAGGGCAAACAATTGGTCTTCCCGCTTCTTCCGGAGTTCCTCCGTCAACATCACCTGTTCGGCTTCATAATCGCGGTACATCTTATCGAGTTTATCCTGTTTGCCATCGATCTCTTTTTGCCATTCGGCCGCGATGCCATCCAGTTGTTGCTGAGCCTCTTTGTAAGAGGGCATTTTATCCAGGATGTAACGCGTATCGATGATGGCGTATTTCTGTGCCATCAGCCAGCTGCCCCAGCAAAGAGTCAAAAGGAGTAAAAGGGATTTTTTCATGCGAAGGATATTTTATTCGGGTTCGAAGCCCAGCATAAAGGTAAAGCGGGAGGCGGCTTTGAGTCCGGTTTGTCCGGGTTGGATCCGATCCAATCCGATTCCATAATCAAATCCAAGCAAACCAAACATCGGCAGGAAGAAGCGCATCCCGGCCCCCACGCTTCGACGAAGGCGGAAGGGGTTGTAATCGCGGTAGTTGAACCATCCGTTCGCGGCCTCGAAGAAGGTCATGGCATAGATGGTACTGCTGGGGTTGGTGACCAACGGAAAACGCATTTCCAGTTGGTATTTATTGAAGATGGTGAAGAACTGACTGGCACTCTGTTGGTCGGGATTGATCGTGGGATCGGAGTTTTGATACACCGGATAGCCACGGTGGGCAACGATGTCGAAACCAAGCAGACCAAAGTTGTTGGTCAGTCCCGCGTCACCCACCTGGAAACGTTCGAAGGGCGAGTAATCCAGTGAGCGGTTGTACCGTCCCATAAAGCCGTACTTGGCCGCCAGCTTCAAAACGAACTGACGATTCTTCTCCGCACCCAGGGGCTTTCCGATGGGTACGAACCACTCCGCCCCGAAACGCCACTTGTGGTATTCGGGATTTCGGTACTTGTTGTTGTTTGTGGCAATGGACTTATTGAACAGCGAGTAGGGCGGGGTCAGCTGTACGCTCGTCGTAATGTTGGATCCGCTGGTGGGGAAGATCGGATTGAACACCGAGGAACGTTGCAAGGTGAATTTGAAGCTCACATTGTTCGATGTACCGTTGGTGAAGTTCTGGTCGAAGATGGGATAGTTCCGCAGTACGTACTGGGTATAGTTGAACGTATAGACGAGACTGAAATAGTCATCGGGCCATTTCAATTGCTTACCCAGCGAGACCGAGAAGCCGGTGGTCCTCAGGAAATTGGTATCAGAACGCGCGCGGTCGATCATGCCGGTAAAGGGATCGAAGGCATTGGAGAATTTACTGTTGTTGAACGAGATGGTGAAGGAATTGCGTTTTTTTCCTCCCAGCCAAGGCTCCGTGAAGGAGGCGTTGTAGGAACGATACGCGCGACCGTTTGACTGCAACCGCACACTCAGTTTTTGTCCGTCGCCCGTGGGCAATGGATCCCAGGCAGATTTTTTCCAAATGTTTCGGATGGAGAAGTTATTGAACGTAACCCCGAGGGTTCCGGTGAGTCCGATTCCCCCACCCCAACCAGCGGAGAGTTCCAATTGATCGGAGCTTTTTTCTTCTAATTTCCAGTTGATGTCCACGGTACCATCCTCCGGATTGGGCACCACACCCGGGTTAATGGTTTCCTGATTGAAATATTGCAGGTTGCCCAACTCCCGCTGGGAGCGGATCAGGTCGGCTCGACTGAAAAGTTCTCCGGGAATGGTGCGGAGTTCGCGACGAACCACATAATCCTTTGTCTTCTCATTGCCCGCGATGGTTACGTTC
The DNA here is from genome assembly GCA_005789565.1 of Bacteroidota bacterium. Classification (GTDB taxonomy): domain Bacteria; phylum Bacteroidota; class Bacteroidia; order Chitinophagales; family Chitinophagaceae; genus JJ008. The sequence goes on from SXXL01000004.1 coordinate 39,007, forward strand.
TTGATGCGGGCTTGGGGACCTTCCATGATGCGGATCTCATAATCGATGGTATCGTTGTACACGGCCATCTCTACCGGTTCGGCCCGGAAGAACAGGTAACCATCATCCATATAATAACTGCTGATGTCACCGCCTTCCTGCGAGGCTTCCTTACCCAGGCGTTTGTTCAACGTGGCGGCATTGTACACATCGCCCTTGTTAATGCCCAGCAATACATTCAGCAGAGAGTCGCTGAATTTGGAGTTCCCCTTCCAAATGATATTCCCGAAATAGTAGCGACGACCCTCGCCAACCTTGATGTCGACATTGAGGTTGCCTTTTTCGCTGAGGTATTGTGTGTCGGCCAGGATCTGCGCATCGCGAAAACCCATTTCGTTGTAATAGTTCAGCAAGCGTTCTTTATCCTCTTCGTATTTCTTATCATCGAACTTGGCGCCGCTGAAAAGTTTAAATCGGAAATACGGGTCGAGCAATTGCTTGGTGCGGGAAGGAGAGAGAAAACCCCATTCCTTCAGGTATGTGTTGAAAGGCAGCACGGTGGTTACGCCATACGGACTCCCGGTTGTGTCGGGTCGAAGGGTCATCTTCGACATTTCCTTGGTACCCTTGAGTCGACGCTTCAATTTGAATACGTCCACGCGTTCATTTCCAAAGAGGCGAACCTGATTGATGCGGACTTTGTTGCCCTTGTCGACGTAGATGGTTAGCGTATTGGAGTTGACGAAAGTGGGGTCGGGATGCTCCTCCAGCCGCACGGTCACATTGCGGTATCCTTTCTCCATGAAATGCTTGGTGATCTTCTCCGTTACCTCGCGCCGGGTATTTTCCGAGATGACGGTTTGCTTGGTGAGCACGACCTTGGTGAGAATGTCTTCCTCCTCCGTTTTGCGAATGCCCACAAATTTGAAACTGCCCAATCGGGGACGCTCCTGGATATAGATCTCAAACCAGACCTTATCGCCTTCGATCCGAGTGGCATACACCCGGATGTTGGAGAACAAACGTTGACGCCAGAGATTACTGATGGCTTTACCGAAGATCTCGGACCCCGGGTGTATGAATTTATCGCCCGGCTGCAAGTTGGCGATCGAATAGACGATCGAGGTATCCGAATACTGGATGCCGGTGATCTCGATGCCGCCGATGGTGTATTCTTTCACGATCTTGGCGTTGGACCACTCGATCAATTTAGGGTCGACAGAGGTGGGCGCGGTGGTATCCCGGATCTCTTGTGCATTCAGCTGAAACACACTCCAGATTCCGACCCAAAGGGCCAAGGTCGATATACGCATCATCCGATTCGGCATGAAAAGCAGGGGAAAAATTGCAAATGGTTATCAGTCAGTTAGTTAGATAGTTCTTCTTGATAGAAGGTGGGCAAATTAACGGATATTCCTGAAAGTCTTTGTTAAAACGGCTAAGTCGTGAGCTGTTCGGAGGTTTTTCCGAACCGCCGTTCGCGTTGCTGGTAGTCGAGCAGCGCCTCAAAGAGGTGCTGCCGGCGAAAGTCGGGCCAAAGGGTTTCAGTGAAATAGAGTTCGGCATAGGCCAGCTGGTAGAGGAGGAAATTGCTGATCCGGTGCTCGCCGCTGGTACGGATCATCAGTTCCGGATCCGGAAAATCGCGGGTGGAGAGGTGGTCGGAGATGGTATCGGCATCGATGGAGTCGGCTCGAACCGCTCCGGTCTGTACTTTTTGGGCCAGTTGTTGAAAGGCCTGGGTGAGGTCCCAGCGACCGCTATAACTGAGTGCCAGGATCAGGTGGAGCTGATCGTTCTCGGCGGTCAGGTCCAGGGCTTCGGAAAGTTCTTGGCGCGCCGAAGGGGGCAACATGGAGAAATCGCCGATCACGTGCAAGCGAATACCATTTTTTTTCAGTTGATCGACCTCGCGGCGAACGGTGTTCACCAGCAGTTCCATCAATCCGGCTACTTCCGCCTGGGGGCGATCCCAATTTTCCGTCGAAAAAGCATAGAGGGTCAAATACCGTATGCCGATCTCGGCACTGGCCTCCACGATGTCGCGCACACTTTGAACACCGTGAAAATGACCGAAGAGTCGATCCTCTCCTCGCTCTTTGGCCCAACGGCCGTTCCCGTCCATAATGATGGCTACGTGCTGGGGCAGATGTGCCCGGTCTATTTGTTCGAGTAATGTCTCCATTCAAATCCCCTCAGGCCACAAAAGTACCAAGGGTTTTCTTATTTCAGCGAAAACTAATGTGTGGGAGGGCAACGATACGATTGCAGGTTGAAACTAACGTGCAGCATCGCGGTCACAAATTGATCCTTCTGACGGCTGTTGCCTCGTTGACGACCCGGGATTCCTACCCGGGGACCGAGCTCGTAGGACCGATCGCTCATCAAATAGGCAATTGACTGACTTCCATCAGGATTCAGCGGAAAAACTGCCGGATCTACATAGGTCTTGCTGACATCGTCCAGGTAATCGGTGTTGGTGAACCGATGTAAGATCTCCAATCCGATATTGACCCGATCGTTGAGGGAGTATTTGATGCCACCCCCGAACGGGATGCAAAGGGCCGTCGTGCCATAGGTTTTCCGATCGGGATAGAGCGAACTGCCCTGCCCCTCCGTACCCAGCGGGCGCAGAAAGATCTTCTCGCCCTGCAAATACGCATACGGATCGTAGCTGAAGATACCGGCCCCGAATGTGATATACGGGGTAAAGCTGTACTCCGGTTTGCCGGGCATGAAACGGAAGAAATTGAAATCCCCTTGCAGAGTCAATTCCCACACCCGGCTGTTGAAGCTCAGGTTCCGGCTGCTCATGTATTTGTTGTGATCGTTGTAAATGTCGGAGTACCCCAGCTGGGCAAAAGAAACGCCCACCCGACCGGCGATGTAGTTTCCAAAATTCTTACGAAAGAAAGCAGTGGCCGCCACTTTGGGCCGATTCAGGTTGGCCCGGGTGTTCAGGTCGCCGAAATAATGTCCGGCACCCACCCCAAAACCAAATTCACCTTCCTGCACCACGGCATCTTGTGCCGACAAAGAGGTGAATCCCAAGAGAATGGCTACGACGGACTGAAAAACGGTGCGAATCAGAGATTTCATGGGATCGATTTACGTTCCAATGGGTATAGAACGACGAAAATAGACAATTTCTTGTGCCCAGAAGGAAGATAGCCCCCAGACTGGGATTAGTTCCGCTTGTCCAGTCCCCAGGTCAATTTGTTCCGTAAGGTCTGCAGGAAATTGTCCTCGCTAAGCCGCAGCAACCCAATATCAAAACTCTCCTTCCGCACGGCCAGTTGAACATTTTTGGAGATGATTTCCCGGCGGGCATCGAGCGAACAGATCACCTCCTCAAATCGGCTTTCGATCTCAAAGGAAATGACATTGGTATCGGGCACCACAATGGGGCGGACGTTCAGGTTATGCGGTGCAATGGGCGTGATCACAAAGCTGCGGGAATCCGGAAACACGATCGGTCCCTGACAACTCAAGGAATAGCCGGTCGAACCCGTGGGTGTGGCCACGATCAACCCATCGGCCCAATAGGTATTGAGGAATTCTCCATTGAGATACGTGTGGATCTTGATCATGGACCCTTGATCCTTCTTGTGAATGGTAAACTCATTCAAGGCATATGGCACCTCACCGAAAAGCGATTGACTGGCGTCGAGGTGGATCAAGGTCCGTCGGTCCTCGACATAGGACCGCTGCACCATGGCCCGGATCGCACTGGGAATATCCTCCCGGCCAATGCTGGCCAAAAACCCAAGCCGACCGGCATTGACACCCACGATGATGATCTTTTTCTCCCGGATCAACGACAAGGTGTCGAGCAGGGTTCCATCCCCGCCAAAACTGATGAGAAATTCAATATCCTCCCCCAGATCCCGGGCGCCCGTAAACTGACCCGACGATTCCGGCAAGCGCAAGGCGCCGGATAACTGGTCATAAAAATCCCGGAATATCACGGGGCGAATGCCCTGATGCTCCATCTCATCGAACAGCATTTGCCATTCGGCTTGCTGTGCCGGATCATAGACCCGGCTGTAAACGGCCGCTTGCATCATCAATAGGGATACTTCCGGTGTAAAAATAGACCGTTTTCACCGAACCGGTTGACCGAATACTCCAGCCGGAACAAAACATCATAAAACAAGAGGAGATCAAGGCCGAGTCCACCAGAATATTGCCACTGATTGGCCAGTTTCCCACCCACCGGCACCTCCGGATCGTACACATATCCGGCTTGCATAAACGCCCGAGACATGAAACGGACCGGTATCCGCATCGGCTCCTTTTTCCGGTGATAATGGATCCGGATCGTATGATGCACCCACTGTCGGGTGAGCATGACCCGAGTCAGTCCCCCGGAAAGCCCATCCACCACATTGTACTCGTAGCCGGAAAGAAATTGCGTGCCGTATCCCAAGAAACGCCGGTTCATAAACGGTTGATCCGAGGGAGATTTCCAACCGGCATAAACACCCCAAGCCCAAGACCACTTCGGAGCGATCGGCCAAAGCATCATCGCTTTGGCATGCACCTCCCACATCGAAATGGCGGAACCGATTCCCGATCGGGCAACCTGCAGCTGGGCGAGTGGCCCCTTCGTTGGATAAGGAAGGTAATCGACCCGCTGATAATTGAGCGTATACTGAAGCCGGGGATAGCGTAGACGAGATACCCCCTTGGGGTAATAATCCGGATTGCGGAGTCGAACCGTATCAGCGACCCGGTCCTGCATCCACTGAACCCCAAAACTATGACGCGTATTGATCCGAGGTCGGTACTGCAACTCACCAAACACTTGCTCAAAATGACGAATGAACCGATCCGAATCCCGAAGGAATACCTGCTTATCGTTGACCGTTGCCACATTCACCTCCTTGTTTCGTCCCACCGAAAATCCTACCCGCAGGCCCCATTTCAGCTGCTTGCCCAAATAAGGCAACTCATACGATAAAGCAAGTTGCTCCGTATACCCCTGATACAGGGTGGCGATCGTTCGATCGGCCCGGCCGGTGGTATTGTTGAGCAAAAGCTGAGCCCCGAAATTGACCCGGTCCAGACTGGCCCGCTGTTCAAACAACCACTGGTTGAGGTTTCGGTCGATCGGCTCCACAAAAAATACTGGATAGATATTTATCCGCTCCCGTACCCGAACCTTTACTTGTATGCGGTCGACCGGATTCACACCCGGCACTCCCTCCTGGATCGGCAAAAACACACGCGCGGCGGTAACAACCACCTCCTGAAACAACATGGTATTCATCAGGGCACGTTTCGATTCCTCGAACCAGCCATTCAATTCAGAAACTTGACAGCTATCGCCCTTTTTAAAAGGCAATTCGCGTAAAATGATGTTCGAACGCGTATGCCTGTTGCCTTCGATGCAGATCGTGTCGACATACACGGGAGCTGCCGGTTGAGCCGTGAGCCGAGCGGCCGAAAAACATAGGATTAGCAACAGCCAGATTCGGTATCTGACGCCTATATGAAATGGACAAAAGACGCTACACATTCAGGTAGGTCATGAGGTTGTCGTAGTTGCTGCGCAACTGGTTGGTGTATAATTCCTCCCCGAAGAAACAAACCACGTTGTATTCGTATCGCTGAAACGTAGCCACGATATCGGAGATCTCCGGTTTATTGATCCGGATGGTAACGGCCAGCTGACCAGTGTCGGGTAAGATCCGGGTATTCAATTGGGTGATCTGTGCATCGTGGGTTTCAACGAGCCGACTCATCTCGCTGAAGGCATATTGCTTGGGCTCCATCTCCAACACCAGTAATCCTCCCGGCTCCTCGAGTCGCAGAAAACTGGCCAAGGCCCGAATGAGGTCCGAGGGCAACAGTGTTCCGATCAGCTCCCGTTCGTTGGTGACCACCGGAATAACCGTGAGGTGTTGCTCGGCTGCCAGCTGAACCCCCATCAGCAAATGATCTTCCGCTTTCACGGAAAGTGGCTGCCAGAGACCGGTCCAATCCTGCAAGAGGGTTTGATCGTCCTCCACACACTGCAAAGACGATTCACTGATCAATCCCACATAGTCCACCCCTTCCACGATGGGAAGATGGAGTACCTGATGATCGGCCATTACGTTGAGGGCCTGAAACACGGTATCGGTTGGCCGCAGGAACGGAAGGGTCTGGGATAGCAATTGACGACAAAGCATGGTGGAAATGACTGACCCAAAATTACGGGAGAGCGGTCAAGCTACGCGTTACTGTGAAACAGCCGGGTCCGGAAATTTTTGCAAGAAGCGCTCCAGGATGACATTGAATTCGGCAGGGACCTCCATCATGGGGGCATGTCCGCATTTATCGATAAAGTAAAGCTCGCTGTTGGGGATGAGGCGATTGAACTCCTTTCCCACGAAGGGCGGCGTAATGGTATCGTTGTTGCCCCAGATCAGTAAAGTGGGTAATTGGATCTTGGACAGATCCTCCCCCAGGTTGTTGCGGATGGCACTTTTGGCCAGGGCAATGATCTTGATGACCTTGAGGCGGTTGTTGGTGATGCTGAATACTTCGTCCACCAACTCCTTGGTAGCCGTCGCCGGGTCATAGAACGTCTGCTCCGTCTTTTTTTTGATGTATTCGTAATCTCCTCGCTTGGGATAACTGTCGCCCATACCATTTTCGAATAAACCCGAGCTCCCGGTCAGGATCAACGAGCGGACGCGGTCGGTATGTTTGAGTACATGCACCAAGGCTACGTGCCCGCCCAGCGAATTGCCCATCAGGTGCACCTCCCTCAACTCAAGGGTCTCGAGAAATTTATGCAGATACTTGGCCAATCCCCCGACGGAAGTATGCAGCAGATCCAAGTCCAACAAAGGCATCTGCGGCACGATCACCCGATGGGTTCGTTTAAAATGTTCAATGACGCCGGAAAAATTGGCGAGGTTCCCGAATAATCCGTGCAGCAGCACCAAAGGCTGGCCGGCACCTTCATCGATGAAGTGATACTTCTTGATCTCCTGAATCTGGTAAGACATACTAACTGAAGGGTAAACCCTTATCGCTAAAATAGACTTTTTACCCCAAACGAGACGGAAACATATAATAGGATAAAATGAATTCTACCGCAAAGAGGTGATCGTGGGATGTGCCGAAAAATACTGGTCGAGTGTATCGAATACCTCGCGGCCACCGGGGATCCATTGGTTCAACCGCTCAAATCCTTCTTTAAAGATGGGTTGGATGCGCTGAATGTAGATGGATTCCTGACCCTCCGCCGCCGTAACCACGCCAGCCCATTGCAGACCCTGAATGACCGCGGCCGTTACGCTCAGCAACAACAAACTATACAAAACGGCCCCGGCCATGCGGTTGAAGGTGCCCATTTGAGCCAGCTCCAGCATGCTTTCCAAGGCCTTTGCTCCAAGCCTGATCAACAGGATTACACCTAATAGGATCAGTAAAAACGACAGGATCGGCAACCACCGATCGGAGACCGATATCCGTTGTCCCAACCAAGCCGCCACGATAGCGGAAAATTTGAAAGCAAAGAAAATACCGACCCAAAGTGATAAAAAGGAGAAGACGGCCAGGATCAATCCCCGCTGATACCCGAGGTAAATGGCCGCTAACACCAACAAAACGATCAACAGGTCAATACCCATAGAAAAAGAGAAGGATTATTGTTCGGATAACATTTGCTTGACCAAGGCCGACAAGGTTCTTCCATCCACTTTTCCGGCAAAGGCCTTGTTCGCGGCACCCATTACCTTGCCCATGTCGGCGGGAGATTGTGCCCCCACCTCCAAAAGGATCTGTTTCAAGCCAGATCGCAATTCATCTTCCGACATCGGCTTGGGCAAGAACCGTTCGATCACGGCGATCTCCTCCGCTTCTTTGACCGCCAACTCGGGACGATTCTGCTGTTGAAAGATCTCCAACGAATCCTTTCGCTGTTTCACCAATTTTTGCAAGAGTTTGATCTCCGCCGCTTCCTCCAACTCCTCGGTCGCACCCTCAGCTGTTTTAGCCAACAAGATCGCGGCTTTGATGGCACGAAGGCTGCGCAGAGCGGCCTCATCTTTGTTCAGCATGGCTGTCTTCAGAGCAACCATGACGTCTTTTTCCAACGACATATACTAAGCTTTATTATTGGCTAATTGTTTGGCGCGAAACGTTTCATAGAATGTTTTGGCAAAAGTCTTCAACTGCTCCACCTGATCGGCATACTGCGTCGCTCGTCCGTAGGTATCGGCCATGGTCATCAAGGTCTGATAATAAAAATCCGCCATTTCATCCACCATCATCTGCTGTGTCCACAGGTCGATACGCAGCGCCGCCTTGTCGGATCCATCCCAAAAAGAGATCATCATGGCTTTCGCTTTTTGGAACTGCCCCTCGCCCGCATCACTGGCGGCCCATTGAATGTCGGTTGGTACTCGCTTTTCGTCCAGTCCCACCTGAATGGTGATCGTTGATTGTTGCATATACAAAATTGAATGGCAAAGCTAACTCAATCCCGCTGCGCGGCCGCCAGCAAGGTCGACCAAAGAAGGGTCGCCGATCTCTTCCAGCTGAATTGGCCAGCCCGCTCCCGGCCCGAAGCAATCAGCCGGCGTCGCAAGGATTCGTCCACATACAGCCGATTCATCTGCTCGGCCAGGGAGGCGGGGTCCTGCGGATCGGCATACAAGGCCGCGTCGCCGGCGATCTCCTGCATCGAGGTACCGGCACTGGTAATGACGGGCACCGCCGATTGCATCGCCTCCAACACGGGCACGCCAAATCCCTCATAGAAAGAAGGATAAACCATCGCATAGGCCGAGGCGGTGAGTCCGGTTAACTCCGCCAACGGCAGATAGCCCGTTAACACCACGTCGGAGCGGTATTTGTAGGTCATCAACAACTTCTGAAAATCGCCCGAATGCCAGGCCATCCGCCCCGCCAACACCAACTTATACCCGTTCTGCTGTCTTTTTTTGAACAACGAGAATGCCTTCAGCAAGCCGATCAGATTCTTTCTCGGATGAATGGCACCGGTATACAGAAAATATTCCTTTCCCTCGGTGTAACGGTTTTTGATCGCGGCTTTTTCGCTGTCGGAGGACGGCTGAAAATCCGGTTTGGCAGCATTATAAATGACATCGATCGAATCGGGCGAAACACCATAGCGATCGATCAGTTCTTTTTTGGAGGTTTCGGAAACGGTCGCTACCCGCTGGACTTTCTGCAGGAATTTCGGGGTACGGTTAACATAAAACCGACGGATGGCGGCGGGAAACCAATTCCGCTGTTGTAAAAAAGCGAGGTCGTGAACGACCAGACACTGCGGGGTATTGGTTCGAAGGGAGGCGATGCCATCGGGCGATACAAACAGATCGGCCTTTAATTGTTGGAGCAGGATGGGCAGACGCCAATCGTACCACCAGGTCCAGAGCCAAGGATGCCGCGCGGGGGGACCTATAACCTTCACTTTTACGCCATCCGGTAAGGCTGGCAAACCCACGGGTTGTCGATCGAATAGGAGCCAGAATTCATGCTCGGGATGTGCCTTTAAGAGGTGGAGAAAGACCTGCTCGGTGAAATACCCATAGCCTTCCAGCCGGTCGGGCATCCAAAAACGGGCATTCACAACGATACGCATGCGGGGCAAAGGTAGTCCCCCGCCTGCCCAAACGACCCCGGAGAATCCGTATATTTGTCCTTTCACAAGCTTTTATGGAATATAATACCAGTCGCAATCACCTGATGATGCGGGAGTACGGTCGTCACATCCAACGAATGGTGGAGCATATCCTGACCATCGAGGAGACGGAGAAGCGGCAAAAAAATGCCCAGGTCATCGTAGAGACCATGGGAATACTCAATCCGCAGCTTAAGAACGTAGAGGACTATAAACAGAAGTTCTGGGATCACCTGTTCGAGATCTCCGATTTCACGCTGGAGGTCAAATCCCCTTACCCCATACCCACCCGGGAAGAGGCTCAGGCCCGGCCCAAACCCCTGCCCTATCCCAAGCGTCATCCACGCTATACCCACCTGGGTAAGAACCTGGAACTGGTGATCCAAAAAGCCCTGGAGGCCGAGGACACCGACAAGAAGCAGGGCTTTGCCAATGCGATCGCCTATTATATGAAACTGGCCTATAACACGTGGCACAAGGAGCTGGTGGCCGACGACGTGATCCAAAGTGAAATGAATGTGCTGACGGACGGACAACTCACCTTCACCAACACCCCGTACGTCAAGGCCTACCGGATGCAACCGGAGGGACGAGGCGGCGGTGGATACGGCAAGAGAGGAAAATTTCAGCAGCGTGGCGGAGGCGGTGGCCGTCGCGACATGCGTGGCGGATTCAAAAAGAAACGCTACTGATCCCTGCCCCCCCATCGATCTTTTATCGAACATGGACCTTCCCCGAAATAAGATCATCATCATAGCCGCTCCCTCCGGAGCCGGCAAAACCTCGATCGTCCGATACCTGCTCGAAAAAATGCCGGACCAATTGGCCTTCTCCGTGTCCTGCACCACCCGTGCACCCCGCCCTGGCGAAACAGACGGGAAAGAATACTACTTCATCCCCGTAACGGAATTTGAAAAAAAGATCTCAGAAGGATCCCTGGCCGAATGGGAGATGGTTTACCCCGGAAAATATTACGGCACCCCGGTGAGCGAACTGGAGCGCATCTGGCAGATGGGGAAGACCCCATTGCTGGATATTGATGTTAAAGGGGGACTCAACATTCGCAGACGATATCCGGCATCCAGCCTGGCCATTTTCATTGAGCCCCCCTCGCTGGAAGAACTCTCCCGCCGCCTGCAGGCCAGGGGCACCGAAAACCCGGAGTCATTAACCGCCCGAATTGAAAAAGCCGGCTACGAGATGAGTTTCAAAAACGAGTTCGACCAGGTGGTCCTCAATGAAGATCTGCCGACGGCCTGCCGCGAAACGGAAAAATGGGTTCGTACCTTTCTACAAGCACCTGCCCCATGAACACCTGGCTACTTTTTCTGATAACCCTTTCGGGTTTGGCCTTGCTCGCCGGACTGGAAATGGCATTCTACAGCGCCAACCGAATGGCCTTGGAAATCAAGAGACGCTCCTTTCCGCAGGCAGTGAAAAGATTGGAGCCATTCTTGCAATCGCCCGCACGGCTGCTGGGCACCACCCTGGTGGGCACCCAACTGCTGCTGGTTCTATTAGCCTTGCAGATCAACGATGTCATGCAACCATTGTGGTCGTACGCCCGGGTTGAATCGAACATGCTGAAATTATTGATCGAGATTCTGCTCACCACACTATTGGTACTCCTCCTGGCCGAGTTCATCCCCCGGGCCTATTTCCGCTCGCGCGGAGAAAATGCCTTGATCCGGTTCTCGGGATTCCTCCACCGGGCCCATCAACTGCTCTTCCCCATCGCGGCCGCCACCATCGATGCAGCCGAATGGTTGCTGCGACAGGTATTCGATGTACGGATCCGGGAGAAAAAAGAGCCCCTGAAACGAAGCGACCTCAAACACCTTTTCCAAACGCCCCTTCCGGAAGAGTCGGATGAGCTGCAGGCCCAACTCATCGAGAACGCCCAGGAATTACCCAAGATCAAAGTCCGGGAATGTTTGATCCCCCGCAAAGAGATCATCGGCGTACCCCGCCACACCAGCGTCGAGCAGGTCCGCAAACGTTTCATCGAAACACAGCTCAGCAAACTGATCGTATATGAGAAGGACATCGATCACATCGTCGGGTATGTGCATCAGTTAGACCTGTTCCAAAACCCGCAACAGCTGGATGCGATCATCCTGCCCATCCCGGCCATTCCCGAGAGCATGAGTGCCACGCGTCTCATCAGTCAATTCACCCGCGAACGGAAAAGCATCGCCTGGGTCGTGGATGAGTTTGGCGGCACCGCCGGGATCGTTACCATGGAAGATGTACTGGAAGAACTCTTCGGGGAGATCCGCGATGAGTTCGATACCGAGGACCTGGTCGAAAAACAACTGGGCGAACGGGAGTTTATTTTTTCGGGACGGCTGGAACTCGACTACCTCTCCGATAAATACGACTTCACCTTCGATCACGAAGAGGCCGAAACCCTCTCGGGTTACATCATCAACCACCACGATACGATCCCCCGACAAAAAGAACGGATCATCATCGATGAATATGAATTTGAAGTGCTGCAGGTGACCGACACTCGGATCGAATTGGTCCGCATGAAACGGCTCTCCTAGCACTGTATCTTTGCCCGCCATGGCCCTACTGGATTTTTTCAACCGCCGCACGCCCGATCCGCAAACGGAGATGAGCTTCCTGGACCACCTGGAGGAACTTCGCTGGCATATCATCCGGTCGGTGGTTGCAATGCTGATCTGCGCCATCTTCGTTTTCGCCTATTCCGATTATGTGGTCGACGACGTGCTGTTCGCCCCCACCCGCCCGGACTTCATCTCCGCACAATGGCTGTGTCGGATCGGACAACAGATCGGTATCGGACAAGTACTCTGCTTCGAACCGGTCAAGACCCAGTTCCTCGAAACGACCATGACCGGACAATTCATCGCCTCCTTCACCCTGGCCCTCATCGGCGGATTCATCCTCTCGTTCCCCTACATCTTCTGGGAATTCTGGCGCTTCATTCGACCCGCTCTCTCCGAACAAGAAAAGAAAAAAACGCGCGGCGTGATCTTCTGGGTTTCACTGCTATTCTTCACCGGGGTGCTCTTCGGATATTTCATCCTCACGCCCTTCATGGTCAATTTCTACTTCAATTACAAATTGAGCAGTCAGATCGTGATCATGCCCTCCTTCTCCGACTATCTGGAAAACCTGATCTATACCACGGCCGGAGTCGGTGTGCTGTTTCAAATGCCCCTGCTGGTCATGCTACTGGCCCGCATCGGCATCGTCTCCGCCGCCTTTCTCCGCCACTACCGCCGACACGCGTTCGTGATCATCCTGATCGCGGCCGCCATCATCACACCCTCCACCGACCCGTTCAGCCTCACCATCGTGACCATCCCGCTGTACCTGCTGTTCGAAGCAAGTATCATTCTGGCCGGAAGGGTGAAGCGGGAAGAGGAGGAGTGGAGTTAGTTCGGAGTTCAGCGTTCAGCGTTCAGAGTTAGTTTGAATAGTTTGAGAAGTTTGAATAGTTAAATAAGTTTTATGCAGTTTGAGTTAAGTAAGCCTATTTCGATCGGAAGTGATCATGCCGGGTATGAGTACAAGCAATTCATTGCTGATTTTCTGCGGTCGGAGGGATTTGTTGTACACGACAATGGCACACACAGTAAAGACTCCGTCGACTATCCTGATTTCGCCCATCCGGTAGCCAACCAAGTAGAGTGCGGAGAAGCCGCTTACGGGATTTTGATCTGCGGAAGTGCCAACGGGGTGGCTATGACCGCCAACAAACACGCAGGCATACGTGCCGCCATCTGTTGGAATGAAGAACTAGCCTCATTGGCAAGAGCTCATAACGACGCAAACATCCTTTGCATTCCCGCCCGATTTGTTTCCCTGGAAACAGCCATAGCAATGGTGAAAACTTTTCAAACCTCCCCCTTCGAAGGCGGCCGCCACCAAAATCGTGTATCGAAAATCAGCGGCTGCTAATTTTCGATAGTTTAAAAAGTTTGAGCATTTTACCAGCGCAGGATCCATCCAAATATCAACGGCGCCACGATCGTGGCATCACTCTCCACAATGTATTTCGGAGTGTTGATATCCAACTTTCCCCAGGTGATCTTCTCATTGGGCACGGCACCTGAATACGAACCATACGAAGTCGTAGAGTCCGAGATCTGACAGAAATAACTCCAGAATGGAACATCGTGCCACTCCAGATCCTGGTACATCATTGGCACCACACAGATCGGAAAATCACCGGCAATACCACCCCCGATCTGGAAAAAACCAACACCTTTCCCGGCAGAATTCTCCCGATACCAATCGGCTAACCAGGTCATGTACTCAATTCCACTCTTCACCGTGCTGGCTTTCAATTCATTTTTGATCACGTAACTGGCAAAAATGTTTCCGGTGGTGCTATCCTCCCAACCCGGCACCACAATGGGAATGTTCTTCTGCGCGGCCGCCACGATCCAACTATCCTTCGGATCGATCTCGTAATACTGCTCCAACTCGCCACTGAGGACCGTCTTGTATAAAAATTCATGCGGAAAATACCGCTCCCCCTTCGCCTCCGCCTCCTTCCACTGTTTCACCAAATGCTTCTGCAGGCGACGAAACGCCTCCTCCTCCGGAATACAGGTATCCGTCACCCGGTTGTAATGATTCTCCAACAGATCCCACTCCTCCTGCGGCGTGAGATCCCGGTAATTCGGAATGCGCTTGTACTTCGAATGGGCCACCAAGTTCATGACGTCCTCTTCCAGGTTGGCTCCCGTACAACTGATGATCTGCACTTTATCCTGACGGATCATCTCCGCCAACGAAATACCCAACTCGGCCGTACTCATGGCACCGGCCAAGGTGATCATCATCTTGCCACCCTCGGCCAAATGTTTTTCATAGCCTTTGGCTGCATCCACCAACGCCGCAGCATTGAAATGACGATAATGATGTTCAATGAATTGGGAGATAGGTCCACGTGTCATGTTGATCGGTTTTAACCGCCTTCCGATCCCGAATGGCCGGGAGACTTTGCGGACCCCGCAAAAATACAGTCCCACCCACAATTCAAGTACCTTTACAGCTTTCTATGTATAAATTCTTGCTATCAGTATCGGTCATGCTGCTGTGTATCCTCGGCCACACGCAGATCAACACCCCTTCCTCCACGACCGTCTCCGTAACCGTTTATGGTGGAAAATTGTATGGTACCCTCCTGCAACCCGATCCCTCGAAAGATCGACCGGTAGTGCTGATCATCGCAGGATCCGGTCCCACCGACCGAAACGGAAACTCCACCATGCTCCCCGGAAAAAATAATTCTCTCCTGCAACTGGCCGATAGCCTCGCCCACTATGGCATCGCCTCGCTTCGATACGACAAAAGAGGCATCGGCGAAAGCGTTCGTGCGCTTACTAAAGAAGAAAACCTGGTCTTTGAGCAAAACACAGCCGATGCCCGCAGCTGGCTTCTCTACCTATACGAAAATGGCTATCGGAAGATCTATGTAGCCGGACACAGCGAGGGTTCACTCGTCGCCCTCCAAGTAGCCCAAACGTTTCCGTTGAGCGGACTCATCAGCCTCGCCGGCGCCGGCCGACCTATCCAGGAAGTGCTTCGCGAACAATTGTCCACCCTCCCCGAACCACTCCAAGAAAATGCATACCGCTGCCTGGATAGCCTCTCGAACGGCAAACGCGTCCACAACCCACCCCTCGCCCTGCTCTCCCTGTTCCGCCCCTCCATCCAAGAATACCTGATCAGCTGGATGAAACTCGATCCCGCCAACCTGATCCGCACCACCCACTGTCCGGTGCTGATCGTACAAGGAGAACAAGACCTACAAGTATCGGTCCAAGATGCTACGCGACTCCACCAGGCCAATCCCGGTGAACCCCTACAACTCATCGCGCCGATGAATCATGTACTGAAATCCGTCCCCACCGGATCCCGGGCCGCCAACCTCGCCACCTACACCGATCCGAATCAGTATGTAGTGACCGAACTCGTGCAAATCCTCCGCCGTTTCATTCGCTGAAGCATTTTTATTGCGGATATTTACCGCATGTGCGGCCTCGCCGGAATCCTTCAGCCCGATCCACAGCAATACTCGCTGGCCGACCTGCAACGCATGACCCACGCCCTCGCCCACCGGGGACCCGACGGCGAACATCATTGGCGATCCGACGACGGAACCGTTCTCCTCGGACACCGAAGATTGAAAATGCTGGACCTCTCCGACCATGCCAAACAACCTCTGTCCTATTTAAATCGCTACACCCTCATTCACAACGGAGAGATCTACAACTACCTCGAGCTAAAAGAATCCCTCTCCCAAAAAGGCTACCCCTTTCAAACCACCGGCGATACCGAAGTGATCGCCGCCGCCTACGACCACTGGGGCACCGACTGCCTCTCCCATTTCGATGGCATGTTCGCCTTCGCGTTGTGGGATAGCAAAGAACGAACCCTCTTCGCCGCCCGAGACCGCTTCGGCGAAAAACCATTCTACTACGCCCTCCAAAACCATACCCTGCTCTTCGCCTCCGAGATTAAAGCATTCTGGGCCCTTGGACTTCCCAAACAAACGAACCCCCAACTAGCTTTCCATTACCTCACACTCGGATATGTAGATGATCCGCTGCAACCCGACCGAACCTTCTTTCAAGAAATACTCAAACTGCCCGCCGCCCATTACCTGAAATATTCTGCCATCTACCGAACCGCTACCATCCAACGATATTGGGATATAGACCTGACACGAGATCCGTCCAACCTCACCGAAACAGAAACCCTGCAGCACTTTCAGGAATTACTTCATACATCCGTACACCGACGCCTGCGTAGCGATGTGCCCATCGGGTGTAGCCTGAGCGGCGGACTCGACAGCAGCGCTCTCGCACACCAGATCCACAAACAAACCAACATCCCGCTCCACACCTTCACCGCCATCTTCCCCCAATTCGATCGAAACGAAGAAGCATCCGCGCGTACCCTGGCACAACACATCCAAGCCAAGGCCCATTTCATCAACCTAACAGAAACCGATTGGCTCACCACCGGCCTGGAATGCCTGCAACAACAAGATGAACCCGTCGGTTCCTCCAGCGTATTTGCCCAATACGCCGTGTATCGCGCTATTGCCCAAGAAGGGATAAAAGGAGTAATTGAAGGACAAGGCGCCGATGAAACCCTGGCCGGATACGAGCGATACTACCCCTGGTATTGGCAAGAACTCTACCGAAAACGCCAATGGCATTCCTCCAGAGAAAAAACAGCCACCCAAGAATTGAACGTAGACGTTCCCTTCCACTGGAAAAACAAACTGGCCGCCTTCTTCCCACAGGCCGCCGCCCGTCAACGCCAGCGCGAATACCAACAACAAGCCAAACGAAATACCGAACTGAATGAATCCTTTCGCCGGGAACAACTCCAACAGTTTCATCACGCCATGCCCGAACATCCCGGGCTGAACGGAGCCCTCTATTTCAATACCTGTACCCATGGCCTGGAAGAATTACTCCGCTATGCCGACCGAAACGCGATGCGATTCGGAGTCGAAACCCGACTGCCTTTCCTCTCACACGAACTGGTCGAATTTATTTTTTCCCTGCCCCCCCATTTCAAGATCCGACAAGGCTGGCGCAAATGGATCCTGCGCCAATCCATGGATAAACATCTGCCCCACTCCATTTGCTGGAATCCAAACAAGATCGGATACGAAACACCACAGGCGCACTGGATGCAACAGCCCGATTTTCAGGAAGCCATATACGAATCCCGAAAAAAACTGATTCGTGAAAAGATCCTGGCTCCCGCAGTGGCCGATCGTCCCATCCAACCCCAAGCCGCCCATGCCCCGAACCCAAGGGATTGGAGATATTTCTCACTGGCCCACCTGTTGACCGATTAATGCTCATCTTTGTTCCCATAATACTTCCAAATGAAACCTGCCACCCAATACATCCATGCCGGCGCACATCCCGATCCAACCACCGGAGCGATCATGACACCCATCTTCCAAACCTCCACTTATGTGCAGGAAGCCCCGGCCACACACAAAGGATATGAATACGCCAGAAGTCAAAACCCCACACGCACCGCACTCGAAGAAGCCCTGGCCATCATCGAACAAGGCAAATTCGGACTGGCCTTCAGCAGCGGCGTGGCTGCCACCGATGCCGTGATCAAACTATTGAATGTGGGCGATGAAGTGATCTGTGGCAACGATATGTATGGTGGAACGTACCGACTCTTCACCAAAATTTTTGAACGTTTCGGCATCGTGTTCCATGCCGTCGATACCACCCATCCCGAGAATATCGCAGCCGCCATCACCCCCAAAACAAAATTGGTCTGGCTGGAAACCCCCACCAACCCGATGATGAATATCACCGACATCGAAGCGGTGGCTGCCATCACCAAAAAACACAATCTCTTGCTCGCAGTCGACAATACATTTGCCTCGCCAGCCTTGCAAAATCCGCTGACCCTTGGCGCCGATATCGTGATGCACTCGGCTACTAAATACCTGGGCGGACACAGCGACGTGATCCAGGGATCGCTGGTGATGAACAGCCCCGAACTGCGGGAGAAATTATACTTCATCCAGAAAAGCTGCGGGGCGGTACCCGGACCGATGGACTGCTTCCTCGTTCTCCGTGGCATCAAAACCCTGGGTATTCGCATGAAAGCCCATTGTGAGAACGGCGCCATCATCGCACACTGGTTGCGGAATCATCCCAAAGTGGCGAAAGTATACTGGCCCGGATTTGAGGATCAACCAGGTCACGCCGTCGCCAAAAAACAAATGCGTGATTTCGGCGGCATGATCGCCTTTGAATTGAAGAACGATAGCGTAGAGGAAGTCAAACGTGTCCTTTCCAAAACCAAACTATTCTCATTGGCAGAAAGTCTGGGTGGGGTGGAGTCGCTGGTCAACCACCCGGCCAGTATGACTCATGCTTCGATCCCTCGTGAGGAACGAATCAAGAACGGCCTTCGTGATTCCCTGATCCGCCTCAGCGTGGGCATCGAGGATGCGCAAGACCTGATAGAAGACCTGGCCCAAGCGATCGGATAAGCATGGATGAAAAAACGATCCATCGATTGCTGGATAAGAAAGTCCGGCAATACAACCGAACCACGTTCATTGCCCGTGACCCCATCGCGATTCCGCACCGGTTCAGCCAACGGGCCGACATCGAGATCGCCGGATTTTTTGCGGCCACATTCGCCTGGGGCAATCGCACCACCATCCTGAACAAATCATTGGAACTGCTGGAACTGTTCCATCACGAGCCTTACAAATTCATCACCCAACATCAGGAAAAAGACCTAAAAAAATTATTGGCCTTTAAGCACCGCACGTTTCAGTCCACCGACCTGCTCTATTTCATCCGATTTCTACGGCATCTCTATTCGCATCATTCTACACTGGAAGTTGCTTTCTGTCGATCCAAGGGAACGATGGAAGACCGACTGAACGCTTTTCACGAGTATTTCTTCTCACTGCCCGATGCACCCGTACGAACGCGTAAACACGTGGCCAGTCCGCAGCGCGGCTCTACTTGTAAGCGGCTGAATATGTTTTTGCGGTGGATGGTGCGCCGGGATGATAACGGCGTGGACTTTGGCCTTTGGAAAAAGATCAAGCCGGCGGAACTGATCTGTCCCCTCGACGTACACGTATCGCGCGTGTCCCGTAAATTGGGATTGATCGAAAGGAAGCAGACCGACTGGCAAACTGCTGTGGAGCTGACCGAGTCACTCAAACGATTAGACCTCACCGATCCGGTTAAGTATGATTTCGCGTTATTCAGTCTGGGTGTCAATGAAAAATTCTGATATGAACGATCCGATCCGACAAGAACTGATCACGTCCGTTGGGTTGGATCTGCCCGAGACGAATTGGAAGATCCGGCTCCTCGAAGAGATCCGATACCTGCTCGAGCATGATTTTCATAAACTCATCTCCATTTTGTACCGAATGGATGTATCGGAAGGAAAGTTGCGGGGACTTTTGCAGAACCAACCCGAGGCGGATGCGGCCGAACTGATCGCGGGACTGATGCTGGAAAGAGTCGCGCAGCGACAACAAACGAAGACAACGTTTAAACAGCCGAAAGCGGAGGACGATAACGAGGAAAAATGGTGATCAGGATCGCTTATCGAACATGAGTTCTTTGGCCTTATTCGGATCCTCTTTCTCTCTGAGATCGAACATGGTACCAAAGACATGGTCCCACAGCGTTGAACTCACCCCAAATCCCTGATGTTCGTTTTTGTAGTGATGCAAGTGGTGATTTCGCCACAGGGGCTTCATCCACTTGAAGGGCGGATTCCAGGCGTGAATGGCATAATGCATCGTACCATACATGAGATAGCCGAAAATGAATCCGGGAAAGAACATGAATACCTGCGTACCCAGCGGCAAGTACATCAATCCGAACAGCGTGGAGGAGATGAGTAAGCTCGGGATGGGGGGCATGAAGAGACGCTGCCGGTCGCGCGGATAATGATGGTGATTCCCGTGCAACGTGTAAACAAATTGGGTCGAGCGAGGTGTTTTCGGGATCCAATGAAAAAGAAACCGATGGGCGATGTACTCAAAAAAACTCCAGAACAGCATGCCGCCGAAGAAAGTTGCCAAGATGCGAAGCGCGGAGTAACCGTGA
The DNA here is from genome assembly GCA_005789565.1 of Bacteroidota bacterium. Lineage (GTDB taxonomy): Bacteria > Bacteroidota > Bacteroidia > Chitinophagales > Chitinophagaceae > JJ008. The sequence continues at coordinate 59,260 of SXXL01000004.1, forward strand.
TCCGCCCCGGCCAAGTATAGAAGATAACCCATGATGGGGATGTATATTCCCCAGATGACCAGCGGATGTGATTTGGTCAGCATTTCCAAAAAATCGTTCTGGAATAATCGCGCCTGCCCTTTATTGTGGATTTTTTCGAATTGCATGACGCAAAGATATCAAAAACACGATTTTTGCGAACGGATACAGCCTGATTCCGGTTACCTTTAAACGGACATATGAAACTGATCACTTTTCGAAACGAATCGCAGGAGCAATTGGGGGTACTGATCGACGGGCAGGTCTTTGCCATGGACCAGCTTCACCCCGACTTACCCAACAGCATGAACCTGTTCTTGAACTATTGGGACGATTACCTGCCCATCGCCCAGGTGGCCGAGAGGGCCATTCGGAGTGGTAACCGCCTCACCGGCATGGGGAAGCCGGTTGAGTCAACCGAGCTGATGGCACCTGTGCCGTTCCCTTCCAGCTGCCGGGACGGATATGCTTTCCGACAACACGTGGCCGCCGCCCGTCGCAACCGGAAAGTGGAGATGATCCCGGAATTCGATCAATACCCCATTTTCTATTTTACGAACCACCACAGTATTACGGGACCGGGTTCGCTCGCCTTCATGCCCGACCATTTCGAAAAACTGGATTTTGAGCTGGAAGCGGCTATCGTGATCAGCCGCCACGGACGCAACATCCGGGCGGAGGAGGCAGATGAGTATATCGGCGGACTCATGATCATGAACGATTGGAGTGCTCGTCGACTCCAGATGGAAGAAATGTTGCTGAACCTGGGCCCCGCTAAAGGCAAAGACTTTAGCACCACCCTCGGCCCATGGCTCGTCACGCTCGACGAACTGGAAAGATTCGAGATACCCGCGAAACAGGGACATGTTGGCAAATCCTGGAACCTCACCATGAAATGTCGGGTGAATGGCAAAGAGGTAAGTGAAGGAAATCTGGGGGATATGGACTGGACCTTCGCCGAGATCATCGAGCGGGCCTCTTATGGAGTTGATCTTTATCCGGGTGATGTGATCGGCAGTGGCACCGTAGGTACCGGTTGTTTTTTGGAGCTCAATGGAACCGGAAAGCTCAACGATCCCCAATACACCGAACAATGGATTCAACCCAACGATGTAGTGGAGATGGAGATCGATCAGTTGGGCCTGCTGCACAACACCGTGCTCGCTGAAGAAACCGATTGGAGCATCCTCAAAAGAAAAAAAACCGGAAACGCATGATCCTCGAGCTCGCTTCCCTGTCGGCTGCCGAGACACAGAACTGGCTTCAGCACATCGTAGCGCCCCGTCCCATAGCCCTGGCCTCCACCATCGATGCCGAGGGAAATGTGAACCTCAGTCCCTTTAGCTTCTTCAACCTGTTCTCCTCCAATCCGCCAATCGTGATCTTCTCGCCGGCTCGACGGGTGCGCGACAACACGACCAAGCACACCTTGGAAAACGTAGCGGCCGTTCCGGAAGTGGTGATCCACCTCGTTACCAAGGAGATCGTTCAGCAACAATCATTGGCCAGCTGTGAATACGAAAAAGGAGTCAATGAATTCATCAAAGCCGGTTTCACGGAAGAGAAGGCGACCCGGGTCCGTCCGCCCATGATCCGGGAAGCCCTGGTGAAAATGGAATGTCAGGTAATAGAAATAAAACCCTTGGGGACGGAAGGCGGCGCCGGCAACCTGGTCATCTGCGAAGTGCTGTGTATCCACGTCGATGATACACTGCTGGATGAGCGGGGAAAGCCGGACCAGCGAAAGATCCTGCCCGTAGCCCGGATGGGCGGACACTGGTATACCGAAGTAAATGCCCAAAGTCTGTTCGAAGTGGAAAAACCCAATAGTCAATTGGGAATGGGATTTGAAGCCCTGCCCGCATCGATTCGAAAAAGTCCCGTGCTCACCGGCAATCAGCTCGCCCGGCTGGCCAATTGCACCAAGATACCCGACATCGATCCGGTATTTGATGATGCCCATGTCCGACAGATCATTCAATATTATTCGATCAACCCGGAAGAGATGGAACGCGAATTACACAAACACGCCGCCTCCTTGCTGAACGAGGATCGGGTAGAGCATGCCTGGCAAGTACTGCTGGCCGGTGCTTGATCAGTTTCCGCCGAAAACTTTTTTGAGCACATCCGTTCCGCGAGCAGCGGGGTTGGACCGAATGTTGGTTTCCTCTTTGGAGATCTGATCGAACAACGCATCCACCGATTTGCCCACTACATAGGAAGTAAGGTCCGGATTCATCTTTTTGAATGTGGTGGGCAGTTTGTTGTATGCAGTTACCAGGTCAGCATAATGCTTGGTGGCCTGGGTACTGTCGAGCGAACGCTTGACGGAAGGTGTGAATGCCTCGATGAGGGATTGTTGCGTTTTGTCCCGAAAGAATTGAGTGATCGAATTGTTTCCTCCTTTGATCAACCCCAGCGCATCGGTCAGCGTGATGTCCCGAATCGCTTTCCCAAAAATGGGCGCGGCAAAACCAACCGCCTGCTCTGCACCTCGATTGATCGACAGGATGGCCTGGTCGACCTGCGCTCCCATCCCGATCTTACGTAAAGTCGTTTCGATCTTTTGGGCATCCGGCGGCAGCAGCACTTTGTAGAGCGAACTGCCAAAAAAACCGTTGGTCTTATTCAAGTTGCCAACGGCGGTGGTGAGTCCCTTCGACAGGGCCTCCCGAATACCCGAGGCAGCATCGCCCTGGGTGAGTCCACCCAGTACGCCCTGCCCCGAAACGCTGATACCGCCCATCAGGAACAATGCGAGTAGAAAACGATTTTTGATCATGGACGTGCAGTTAGACCCACAAATTACAACCTGTTCCGCGATAATGTCCATGGAAATCATAGTGTTATGAAAATTTTGGGAATGGAGGCCACCCCCCCGCCCGAACCCATGCAACCCCCAAGAAATCAGGTGTTTCGGGGGATAGAAACACACAAAAAACTATATCTTAGCGAAAATTCCGACCCGATGTGGATGGGACGGCGCCCGAACCGAAAAGCGTTACGAGTAGGTGAACCAAAATGACTGTTATGAAAAGAATGCTCGCGTTGGCAGCCCTGTTGTTCAGCCTGCCTGTTTTCGTTGATGCCCAATCCGCCCAAGTCGGTGTTTCTACCGGCGTAACCTCCTCCGATATGTACGGGGAAGTTGGTGGTAATAAAGTGGCCGGCAATAGACGTATGGGATATGCCTTCGGCATGTTCATCAATGTGCCCATCAAGAAGACCTCCATCAGCTTTCTGCCCAGTATCAATTATGTGCAAAAGGGCAATACCCAAGTGAAGAATAACAACCTCGATCAGTGGACGGCCCTTCGCTACGCCGAGCTGCATGCGAACTTTGTGTACAACACGAACGGACCCAAAGGGAATAATTTCTTCATCGGCGGTGGCCCGTTCTTCGGCGCTAACCTGCCCTCTGCCTTTGTATCGAAGGCCATCGTTCGCGATCCGACGAAGTCGGATTACTGGCTCCGCACCGAGTCCAACGTAAACATTGGCAACGAAGCCAATTCACACTACCGTTTCGGCGATTATGGAATGAATGTGATCATGGGCTACCGCTTGAAATGTGGATGGGGACTTTCCTTCAACTACAGTGCCGGTCTGCGTAACACCAAACCGATGGCCACCGGAGATGACTACATCAACAACCACGTGATGGGACTGAACCTGAGCTATCTCGTCAAAAACAAATAATTCTGCCGACCCGATCGAAGCAAAAAATGTCTTCCGACAGAAAAGCCTCCTTCGGGAGGCTTTTCTACTTTCAATCATCCGCGTACTAACTTTGCGACTGCTTTTAAAACCATGAACCATCCTCCTCTATCCGAACAAGAACAACTTCGCCGCGAGAAACTCGCTGAACTGATCATGCTGGGTATCGATCCCTACCCGGCACCCCTGTATCCCGTTAATCGTCACTCCGCCGAGATCAAGAATCAATTTTCGGAGGAGACCAAAGAATCCTTCCAAGAGGTTTGTCTCGCCGGACGTATCATGAGCGTTCGAGACATGGGTAAGGCCAATTTCGCCGTGATCCAAGACGCACAGGGACGGATCCAACTGTACATCAAACGGGATGACATCTGCCCGGGTGAGGACAAGACGCTCTACGACATCGTCTGGAAAAAACTCATCGACATCGGCGACATCGTCGGCGTGAAAGGATATGTGTTCACCACCAAGACCGGCGAAACCTCCGTGCACGTCCGGGAACTGACCCTGCTCTGTAAATCCCTTCGACCCCTACCCATTGTGAAAGAGGCCGAAGGACAAACCTTCGATGCCGTCACCGATCCGGAGTTCAAATACCGCCAACGCTATGCCGACCTGATCATCGACCCTGCCGTGAAGGAAACCTTCACCAAGCGGACCAAAATGATCAATGCGATCCGGGAATTCCTCAATGAACGCGGGGCCCTGGAGGTCGATACGCCCGTGTTGCAATCCATCCCCGGTGGCGCCGCAGCCCGTCCCTTCATTACCCATCACAACGCACTGGATATTCCCCTCTACCTGCGCATCGCCAACGAACTGTACCTGAAACGACTGATCGTAGGCGGATTCGACTGGGTCTATGAATTCAGCCGCAACTTCCGAAACGAGGGCATGGACCGCACCCACAACCCCGAATTCACCATTCTCGAATTCTATACCGCGTACAAGGATTATTTCTGGATGATGGAAACCACCGAGCAATTGCTCGAGAAAACAGCCTTGGCCGTCTGTGGCACGACGGATGTAACCCTGGGCGAGAAGACCATTTCCTTCAAAGCACCCTTCACCCGTGTCAGCATTTTCGACGCGATCCAACAGCATACCGGCATCGACGTCAGTCGAATGGGCGAGGAACAACTTCGCTCCGTCTGCAAACAATTGCACATCCCCGTAGAAGATTCCATGGGAAAAGCAAAACTGATCGACGAGATCTTCGGCTCAAAATGCGAGAAGCACTACATTCAACCCACCTTTATCATTGACTATCCGGTTGAGATGAGTCCCCTGACCAAAAAACACCGCGACAAAGACGGACTGGTAGAACGCTTCGAACTCATGGTGAACGGAAAAGAACTCGCCAACGCTTACTCCGAACTGAACGATCCGATCGATCAACGCGAACGCTTCGAAGAACAAGTCAAACTCATGGAACGCGGCGACGACGAAGCCATGTTCATCGACCACGATTTTCTGCGCGCACTCGAATACGGCATGCCTCCCACCTCCGGCATCGGCATCGGCATCGACCGACTCTGTATGCTACTCACCAACCATGCCTCCATACAGGATGTGCTGCTGTTTCCACAGTTAAGACCGGAAGGATGAAGGGTGAAAGTTGAAGGGTGAACACACCATCACCATTAAGTTGCTAAACTCTAAACGCTGTTCTCTAAACGCTTCGCGCGCTAATCCAAGAATAAGTCCGTGTACAATTTCGCGCCGGGAATGACAGAATAATGTTCCCAATCGGTGATACCTTCTTCGGTGAGGACTTGCTCGTCTACAAATAAATTTCCCGTACACGTAGTAGAGGGGCGACGTAAAATATAATAAGCCGCATCGGCCAGGATCTCGGGGGTTCGACTCATATTCACCAGCATTTGCCCACCCAACAAATTCCGAACCGCCGCCGTATCGATCGTGGTCCGCGGCCAAAGCGAATTGGCAGCGATGCGATCCTTCGCCAGTTCGTTGGCCCAGCCGATCGTCATCATACTCATATTGTACTTGCTCATCGTATAAGCCACATGCTTCTCGAACCACTTGGGATCGAGGTTGATCGGCGGCGACAAAGTCAGTATATGCGGGTTGGAAGATTTTCGCAAAGCAGGGATGCAGGCTTTCGTCATAAAAAAAGTGCCCCGTACATTCACATCATACATCAGGTCGAACCGCTTGGCCTCGGTCTGCTCCGTAGGCGTCAGGGAAATGGCAGAGGCATTGTTCACCAACCCGTCGATCCCTCCAAAACGAGCAAGGGTCTGCTCCACCACATTCACGACCTGTTCCTCAAAGCGAATGTCACAAGCCACGGCCAGTGCCTTGCCACCGGCCTGTTCGATCTCTGCCGCAGCCGAAAAGATCGTGCCACCCAATTTAGGATTCTCCTCGGTACTCTTGGCTGCCACCACGATGTTGGCACCTGAGCGGGCGAGTCGTAGCGCAATGGCTTTACCGATGCCTCGGGTGGCGCCGGTGATGACATAGGTTTTTCCGGTAAACGACATAATGGATCCGATTTAATATTCCGGTAATACGGGCTTGTTGTTCATGATCGTCTCGATCTTTTCCAACACCTCGGGTGTCAGCAACGACATCGCCTCGATCGCTTTGAGGTTTTCAGTCAACTGCCCGGCCTGAGTGGCCCCCAAGATGGCTGTGGTCACATTCGGATTCCGGATGCACCAGGCGATGCTGAGGATGGCGGTGCTCGTACCCAACTCCTTCGCGAGATCGGAAAGCTGCTTTACCTTCTCAACGGCATTGTCTTTCAGACAACGATCGCGCAGCCATTCGAATCCGGGCATGGCGAGTCGACTGTCGCCAGGAATCCCATCATTGTATTTACCACTGAGCAAACCGGAGGCCAGCGGACTCCAAATCGTAGTACCCAGCCCAACCGTTTTATACACCATCTGGTATTCGTTCTCGATCTTGTTACGCTCAAATAGATTGTACTGGGGCTGCTCCATAGCCGGACCAATCAGATGATGCTGCTGCGCCACCCGATGCGCCTCCATGATCTCCACCCCACTCCACTCACTGGTGCCCCAATAAAGGATCTTACCCTGCTGGATCAACTGATGCATGGTCCATACCACTTCTTCAATGGGTACTTTCTTATCGGGACGATGACAGAAATAAAGATCAAGGTAATCGACCTGCAAACGACCCAAGGCTTCATGACAGGCCTCCACGATGTGTTTGCGACTGAGCCCGGATTGATTGGGTTTGTTTTCCTTCCCACGCCAGCCCCAAAATACCTTGGAAGAAACGGTGTAGGAGGTGCGATCCCAATTCTTGGCCTTCAGTACCCGCCCCATCATCTTTTCACTCTCCCCCAACGCATACACTTCCGCATTGTCAAAAAAATTGATGCCGTTGTCATACGCGATCCCCATCAGGGCATCGGCAACGGAATCATCGATCTGCTTGTGAAAACTGACCCAACTACCGAAGGAGAGCAGACTCAATTGAAGGCCGGTACGACCCATGTAACGATATTCCATAGCGATAAAAATGAATGGTAAAGATACCGGAATTGCGGACGGGATCAGAAGGGCATACCATCGTCGTTCACCCGCAACCGACCGACGGTTTCCTTGAAGGTGATCCGGGACAGGTCCTGCGTGGCCTCCAACCCCTTGGCAGCATAGATGCGCTTATCGGAACCCTTGAATGTCACCGGCATATCTGTTGTAAACAACTGTGTATTCTGATCCCACCAAAGCTGCTGTGTCAGCAAGGTATCTCCCTTGGTCGTGATGACCACCACACTGTCCCGCAAAAACACCTTATTGATGCTCTCATAGTAAATGCCGTATTTGCTGTCCAATTTAGACTCGAGCTGACGAGCATTGTTATAAAAATCACAGTGTAGGGTATGGGGAAACTCGGCAAAAACGGTATCTGCCGACATACGAACCATTTTGGGAGCCATCAACTTGGCGCGTAAAACACCACCCTGACTTAGATAACTCTCAACCCGAGAGGCCTCCTCCCGCAATTGAATGTTGCGTGTCCAATCGGTCAGCACCTGGTCGCTGTTCTCACAGGCCAGTAACCCCAGGACCCAGATCCAGATGATTCGGCGCATGAATTATTAATCGTAACGACGCTTCGCAAACCAGATATCACTGAGCGAAAAGCCCACAGATAAACGAAACAGATTCTCCCGTAACAAATTGGTGTCGTTGCCTCGGCGGTTCATCTCAAAGGCAATATTTAGGAAGGTAACCTGGTTGGGCGCCTGACGGCTAATGGGTATGGGAAGTCCCAGACCCAACGTCAATCCGAGCTGAGAAAGATCATTGCGAACTTTGATGTAGTCCGGACCCAATATCAACCCAAACCGATAGGCAATGTTGCTGAAATAGCTTCGCTTGGGAACAGGACTCCATTGCCCGCCGAGTTGAAGCGACCAGTTAGACCGGACGGAATCGGGCTGTCCATAGAATCGATAATCATCCCAATTCGTCACTGAATAATCTGCCCCCAGCATCCAACCACCCTCTTTGTTCGGGGTTGCGAATTTCTGCAGCATGAACCCTACGGTAAAAGTAGAAGGTAACTTGACTTTACCTTTTATATCCCGCTGATCGAGTACGCTGTCGATCCGCAAATTACCCGCACTCTCGTTGAACCGATACGTTTCCCGAACCCGGTCCTGTCGCGCGTTCAACGTCGCGCCAGGTCTGCCGTACCCACCCAAGGTCAAGGCCATTTTAGAGGAGAGCGGGAGACGATACTGGAAGCCGGCCGTATAAACCAGATTGCTGAAATTCGTCAGTGTCTGGTAATTGGCTTGAGCATACAAGACAGAATCATTGATCAGGGAACGACGGCTGGTGAAATCCTTGCGACCAAAAAAGTATCCCACCTGAAAACCCACACTTAATTTCTCTTCCAATCCTTTTCGTTCGCGCTGATAAATACTGAATCCGGTTCCCCAATTGGCCAGATAGGCTCCTCCGTCTCCCTGAAACAACGTGATCGAACTATCAATGTTGTTTCCCGACACGGGATCGTACAAGCGCTCAGCACGATACATGTTATAGCTTACGCGGGATACGGGACGAATGCCAAATCCCATCCCCCAACCTTGACGAAGGGGTAATCCGACCTGCACATACGAGAACAAGGCATTGCTGGTCTGAAACTCATTATTGGTGCCCGGCTGAAAAAGGTTGCGGCGATCAACATTCACCCCAAAATCGGCTACGGCCCGCCCGGAAGCCATGCGCTTGTTCTTCTTTTCCCGAAAAGTTTGGAAAGAAGAAAAAGAAGCGGGGTTACTGAAATTGACGGAAAAATTATCGATGTAGCCAGCCGACAAACCGCCCATCCCACGCGTAAAAATGTTGGTCTGCGGAACCAGATCCCCGATCCCATAACGGGAATAAGGGGAATTGTCCTGCCCATTGGCTCCCCAGCAAAGAGCTAATAGACTGATTAGCAGTAATTTACGTTGATACAAGTCAGTTAAGGTTGTGCGCAGCAATGGCATATAATCCCTTGAACAAAAAGTCGGGGTCGGCAAATATCTCGCTTTTCAAGTGGGACACCAAATAGGGTATATCGCCCCCGGTTAAGACCGCGTTAAAGTTCGCATATCGTTCCCGGTAGGATTCGATAAAACCATCGATCTCGTGCGCCATTCCGAGAACCGATCCGGAGAGCATGTTGGTCTCCGTATCATAACCCACCAACGGCACATCGGTCTTTGGCTCGATCAACGGAAGCAAGGCCGTTTGATGATGCATGGCCTTTAACCGCATGGAGAGTCCGGCCGAGATACCGCCGCCTAAAAAAGCATGATCGCGATTAATGAAATTATACGTGACGCAAGTGCCAAGGGCAATGATGAGGTTATTTTGATTGGGATAAAAATGGACCGCAGCGGAACAAAGGGCCAAGCGATCGGCCCCAATACTTTCGGGCTTCCCGACGGGCGTGGTGAAATTCAGCCGGGTACGGTGATTCAGCAAATGAAATCGAGTTCGCTGATCCAGTAAGACCGGAAGGGCTGCCTCGTGATCGATCACCGACGAAAGGATGCAACGATCCGGTTTCCAGTCGTGCAGCAAGCGCTCAACCGTGTCGGTACGGGTATCCGCCAGTATGCGAACCTCTTTCAATTCGGCCGTCTCGAATAAAGCCGCTTTTTGGCGGGAATTCCCAAAGTCAAGACAAAGCGTACGTTCCATTCAGGGCAAATTAACTTATTCGATCGAATGTCCGGGGAGGGGACGAAAATGTCCGTTCAACCGGGCCCGCTCCTTCAATTGCTCCATGGCTTGCAAAGTGGGAACAACCCGCCCCAAATGACGACGAATGAATTCCTGTCGCTGCCGCTCATCCATCAATTCCCGCAACTGATATTCCTCCTCCAACGATAGGCCTAAATGATGCGCCACGTCAAACGAACGCAACTCCGCATCCGGAAAGGGAAATTTTTTCTCGATGTTCAACAATCCGTGCAATTGACGGATCGCCGTCATCAATAAGGTGGGAAGGGTGGGATGATCGGTCGATTCGCGCTCGTCAATATGCACGATCGCTCCCTGATAGAGTTTTTCGGGTACCGACTTGATCACTTCCAAAATTCGAAAGGTTCCGAGCGACTCTGTCCGGATATCTCCGCCAGGCTCACCCATCTGACGATCCGCATCAAAACCCTGACTCAGGTCGGTGATCTGCATCAAGGCACCCCGCTCTTGCACCTCCCCATTCATCATGGTCGGAATGCCAAAGGGCTTCTGCATCCGTACACAATCATTGATGAGCTGAATGTAGCGAGGTTCAAAAATGTGAAGATTCAATCCCTCATTCGGAAAAACTACAATGCCCAGTGGGAAAATCGGCAGAAATTGAGTCATAACCACTCAACACCTTACGAACGATAAAGTTGACTTAACCGAGCATATTTCCAATGCGTATACAGGGCCGTCATCCAAGCACATTGAAGCCCGGGGCCACCGTCCAGAAATCCCAGCCGAATTACATAATAGTGAAAGAAGGTGAATACCGGAGAAAACAATCGCTTCCAAATGGGCGAGGACTTCCCCATCTCGAAATATTTCTGTGCATTCAAACTGGCATACCGATCCATTTTTGCCCGGTGCTCGGACCAACTCGAGACCGTTCGATGCTGAATCTTTCCCGGCAGCTCCAACACACGGGTTTGTGCAGCGTAAACCAACTGCTCATGAACCGGTGCGGCATTCCACTTTACCTGCAAGCGATTGAATAACCGTACGTGCCGGTCCCAACCCCATTCCCCAAAACGCAGCGGCGTATCCCCAATGAAATTCAAAAACGAACAAGCATACACTACTTCCGTGGATGCAGGCTCAAAACTCAATAAGGCCTTTCGCATCCGTTCATCCGGAACCTCATCGGCATCCAGGCTGAATATCCAATCGTATTGCGCCGCGATATTGGCCGCGTTTTTGGTCTCCCCAAACCCCTTCCACTCCCCGGAAATAAACCGTACGGGATATGAACGAACGATCTCCGGCGTACCATCCGTACTGCCGGTGTCGTACACGACGACGTCATCCGTCAGTCCGCTCAATCCCGCCAGGGTTCGACCGATCTTTTTGGCTTCGTTCCGACATATGATCACAATGGAAAATGGCGTCTGCATTCAACCACGAATTTCCTGATTTTTCAACCGATCGGCCGACCGAAAAAATAAAAAGAGAAAGGGCACCAGAAATACGCCATACTGTACTTCGAGTCCGATATCGGTCACAAACGACAATACCGTCACCAATACCCAGCACCGCCAACGGAAGGGGTCAGTCGACCGAAGAAAAAATAATCCGATCATAAGGATCGAAAAACCGATCATTCCAACCCAACCCATGCCGACCCCGTAAACACCCCACTCATTGGCGGGATAGATACGTTCGTCGGCCGTCAGTTCCCGTTGCAGCCGCGCATAAACCGAATCCATGGCCGAGCGAATATCTCCAAAACCTGCCCCGTAGATAGGCCCGTTGCGTATACAAGTACCCGCTGCCTGCAGCGACTGCATCCGGATCGCATCGTTTCCGCCGGGTAAATATTTCCCTTGTAATGTATAACTCCAATCGTACCGAATGTAATCGATTCGTGCCCGAAACGTGGGCAACGTCCGGTACAGGATAAAGGGTAATATCAATAACAAGGCCATTAGCGTAAGTGCCGTGCGACGATGCCTGGGCTGCATCCCCTGCCGCAGCAACAAAAATCCCGCCAGCAAATAAAAACAAACCAGTCCGATCCGCACAGCCAGTACATGTAAATACAGCACGAAGAATAACCCCAATGCCAGAATCCACCTTTGCTTTTGCCGGGAAGCCATTCCCCATTGCTGATGCAGCCACCATAGAATACCCACGATCAGCCAACTGAATCGAACCCGGTCATTTCCCAACGGTGTGGGCAGTGATTTGCCACGTAAATAATCCGCTTGTACGGTAACCGCATCCTGTAGCCAGGGAAGCAGCGAATACACGACGCCCCCGAATGCACACACCACCAGTCCCCAACCCAGTCGTTCCCAGGCTTGTTTTTCCAATGACAATCCCATCCATCCCAAGGGTAGCAATAGTAAGGGCAATTTGATTCGAATGACGTCGCCCCAGGCCGATAGATCCGCGCTCCACCCGCCCGAGAGGAACGGCAGCAGCCAAAGGGATCCCAAAATCCACACCAACCGATCTTGGGTGGCTTCCATCCACCACCTCCGCCAGCCAAGCCGAAAAAAGGCCAGCAAAAAAAATAGTCCGATCGATAGGGAAAGCAATGCCCGGGATAGGAATAAGCCCAGCACCATCGTCCACAGGAGTCCCTCTGCCAAGCGTGGCCAGTAGTTGACGAGGCGAGAAGAGAACGATGATTTCATTACCTTGGCATCGGGTTCGATTAAACATACAACATAGTTCGGGATGTGGGATAAATGGATCAGCCAAATTCAGCAGGGAGATGTTCGGGCATTGGCCCGTGCGATCTCGTTGGCGGAGAATGATTCGACCGGACTCCTCGAGACGCTGGCCCAGGTTGCCATTCCTGCCAAACCCGTGATCGGCATTACGGGTCCGCCGGGCGCCGGCAAAAGCACCCTCACCGATGCACTGATCGGTGCATTGATCGCCGAAGGAAAATCGGTGGCGGTACTGTGCGTTGACCCCTCCTCCCCCTTTCATCAGGGAGCCGTATTGGGCGACCGGATCCGCATGAGTGAGTGGTATACGCATCCGAATGTATACATCCGTTCGCTGGCCACCCGCGGGGCGTTGGGGGGATTGCACCCTCGCATCCTCGAGATCACGGATCTGGTGAAATGTTTTCCGGCCGACTGCATACTGGTGGAAACCGTTGGTGTGGGACAAAGTGAAGTGGAAGTAGCGGGATTGGCGGACCGGACCGTCGTAGTGCTGGTTCCCGAAGCCGGGGACGAAATCCAAACCATGAAAGCCGGTTTGCTGGAGATCGCGGACCTGTTCGTAGTGAACAAATCGGACCGACCCGACGCAGCCAGATTCCAAAGTCATTTGGAGCGGATGGTACGAGAGGACCGTACCGATGGAATAACGATTCCCATTATTTCAACCGTGGCTACCGAAAAGAAAGGGATCGAAGAAGTAGTAACGACGCTGAAGGAGCTGCTGCGGTCACCGGGGCAACAGGAAAGGGAAGACTTACTGATGATGGAAAAAGCGAAGCACTTGCTACGGGAGCATTGGCTCCGAAAATTGGATGCCGGAAAAATGAAGGCCTCGCTGCGCGAGGCCATGCAATCGGAGAATTTTAATTTATATGCCTGGGTGAGTCGTTACGCGGACTGATCCAACTCCTGATTCGCTTTCCACCACCGATACCCGATAAATCCGATGATGCCCAGCGGCATAAAAGCCAAATAAAGGATCCCGGAATTCATTCCCTCCGCCGGCTTCTCCCCTAACTGCTGCGTGGTTTTGGTACACACCGAACACTGCGCCTGCGCCTGCAGCCCAACCAAACTAAACACCACTATCGTAAAAACTCTCTTCAAACTATTTAAACTATTCAAACTTCTCAAACTAACTCCATTCGCTTCTGCTCCTTCTTCCGCTCATCCTCATTCAGGATCACTTTCCGCATACGAATATAATTCGGTGTCACCTCAATGCACTCGTCCTGTTGAATGTATTCCATACACTCTTCCAGTGTCATCAGGGTCTTGGGTGCGATGCGGGTGGCATCGTCGCTGCCGCTGGCGCGGTGGTTGGTGAGTTTCTTGGCTTCCGTAACGTTCACGACCAGGTCGCCGGGCTTGATGTTCTCGGCCACGATCTGTCCGGCGTAAACCTCCTCCCCCGGATCGACGAAGAAGGTACCACGATCCTGCAGTTTATCGATCGAATAGCCGGTTGAACGCTCTTGGAATTTGGAGATCAGCACCCCGTTGTTGCGTCCGGGGATGGGACCTTTCCAGCCCTTGTATTCACGGAAGCGGTGCGCCATAACGGCTTCACCGGTAGTGGCCGTGAGCATTTGGGTACGCAGCCCGATCAGTCCGCGTGACGGAATATCAAACTCCAGGTGCTGCATATTTCCTTTGGTCTCCATCACCAGCATTTCGCCTTTGCGACGGCTGACCAGATCGATCACCTTGGAGGCAAACTCTTCAGGCACATCCACCACCAGGGTCTCATAGGGTTCGCATTTGGTGCCATCGATCTCTTTGACGATGACCTGGGGTTGACCCACCGTGAGCTCATAGCCTTCGCGGCGCATGGTTTCGATGAGGATACCAAGATGGAGGATACCGCGGCCATAGACCAGAAAACTATCACCCTCCTGGGTATCTACTACTCGAAGGGCTAAATTCTTTTCGATCTCCTTCATCAGACGATCGCGCAGGTGACGGGAGGTCACGAACTTGCCGTCTTTTCCGAAGAACGGAGAATTGTTGATGGAAAACAGCATGTTCATGGTGGGCTCATCGACGGCGATGCGGGGCAGGGCTTCCGGATTTTCGGCATCCGCGATCGTATCGCCGATGTTGAAGTCCTCAATGCCAACCACCGCACATAGATCACCGGCCTTCACCTCGGATACTTTTTTCTTACCCATCCCTTCGAATACATATAGTTCTTTTACGCGACCACGTTTGTTCACGCCATCCGCCTGCATCAATACAATAGGTTGATTTTCCTTGATGACTCCGCGGCCTACTTTTCCCACGGCAATTCGCCCCAGGAAAGAGGAATAGTCGAGCGAGGTGATCTGCATTTGCAAAGGACCATCCGCCACTTTCGGAGGCGGTACATGCTTGATGATGCCATCGAGCAAAGGAAAGATGTTATCGATTGGCTCCAACGAGTCGTTGAACCAACCATTCTTTCCGCTTCCATAATAGGTCGGGAAGTTCAATTGCTCTTCGGTGGCATCGAGGTTGAAGAATAATTCGAAGACGGCATCGTGGACTTCATCGGGACGACAATTCGGCTTATCCACTTTATTGATGACCACGATCGGGAGCAGATTCAATTGCAGGGCTTTCTGCAACACGAACCGGGTCTGTGGCATCGGACCTTCAAAAGCATCCACCAGCAAAATGACACCATCGGCCATTTTCAACACGCGCTCTACCTCTCCGCCGAAATCAGCGTGACCAGGGGTATCGATCACATTGATCTTATAGCCTTCGTAAACCACCGCGGCATTTTTGGAGAAAATAGTAATGCCCCGCTCTCTTTCGAGGTCGTTGCTATCCATGATCAACTCGCCGGTCTCCTGATTTTCCCGAAAAACCTGGGTGGCGTGGAGGATCTTGTCT
>SXXL01000055.1 GCA_005789565.1 Bacteroidota bacterium
ATTACTTCCACCACAAACGTTCCTGGGGGAATTTACCAAAGCCAATGATCACTTTACTTTTTTGTATCTGCTGTTTCAATCAGCCGGATCCTCTTCAGATCGGTGCGGGACACCTGCATGGGCAGCTTCCCGATCCGTACCACCACCTGCTTCCCTTTAAAATCCAATACCTGGCCCTGCCGCCCCGTGCGTTTTACCAATACCGTGTCGCCCACGGACAATTCTCCGGGCAGTTCCTCGTGCGGGGGACCTAACTCGCCCCCTGACCTGGTCTTCGCCGCCGCACGCTTCGGAAACAACACCTGCCCCATTTCCTTCATGGCCTTTTCCTTGTTGGCATTCTTTCGCCAATCCTGCACGATCAACTTGAGCTTTCGCTCCAGATCCTTCAACTCCTGCCAGCGCGCCGCACCGATCCGGTTCTGCTCCCGAAGCAAATCCATTTCCTGCTGATGCTTCTCTTTGTCCAGCACCTTTTCCATCTCCGCCTTCAACCGCTGTGTATCGGTCATCAACTTTTTTAATTCCGCCTGCTTCCGCGTGATCTCCGCTAACTCCGCTTCGGTCCGATGCAATAATTTATCCAGCTTCACATGATCCTCCTTCACCAAACTCCTGGCCCGATCGATCAGTTTTTTGTCCAACCCAATCCGCTGCGCGATCGCAAACGTGTACGAACTCCCCGGTTTACCCACCTGCAATCGATACAACGGCATCAAACTCTTCTCATCAAAGGCCATCGCCCCATTTACCAACCCCGGCGTGCGCCCGGCCATCACCTTTAAATTCAAATAATGCGTGGTAACGACCCCCATCGCATGCCGGCGTAAAAACTCCTGCAACATCACCTCCGCAAAAGCACCCCCCAGATCCGGATCACTGCCACTGCCCATCTCATCCACAAAAAATAACGTTCGTCCATTGGCCGCTTCCAAAAATTCCTTCATGTGCAACAAATGACTGCTGTACGTACTCAACTCAAATTCCAAACTCTGTGCATCCCCCATCTGGATCATCAACTGCTTGAATACGCCCAATCGGGTTCCCGCCCCCACCGGCACCAATAACCCGCTCTGTGCCATCAATTGGATCAATCCGATGGTTTTCATCGCCACCGTTTTACCGCCGGCATTGGGACCACTGATCACTAAGATCCGCTGCTCCTCACGGAGCGTCAGATCTAAAGGGATGGTCGGTTTACCATTGGATAAATGATATATCAACAACAATGGATGACGCGCCTGCACCAACTGCACCCCGGCCGTTGCCTCCATCTCCGGCATCCGCCCGTCCATCTCCACCGCCAGCCGAGCCCTGGCCCGGATAAAATCAAATTGCCCCAACACGGCATAGTAAGATTGCAATAAAGGCTGATAAACGGATAGCTCCGCCGTCAACGCCCGAAGAATCCGCAATACCTCGGCCCGTTCCTCATTCTCCCACTCGAACACCTCGTTGTTGAGCTCAATGGTTTCCTCCGGCTCCAAAAAAGCGGTGCGCCGACTTTCGCTTTCCCCGTGTAAAATACCGCGCACCACGCGCTTCTGCTCGGCCAATACCGCTACGACACGGCGACCATTTAAAAAACTTTCCTCGATCTCGGCCAACCATCCTTGCTTTTGTAATTTTTGCACGATGCGCTCGAACATCGCCCGCAATTCCTGTCGCTTCCGGTGCAACCGCAGCCGCACCTCCATCAAATACTTCGAGGCATTGTCCCGCACTTGTCCGTTGGACTCCAATACTTCATCAATACGCTTGGCGATCCCCTTTTCATAGGCCGTATTCCCCAGCACCGTAGCCATGGAAGGATAGGCCAACCGACGTTCGTCGTTGAACCAGCGATAAACCGATTCAGTGTCGTTCAGCAACCGACGAACCTGCATCCACTGTTCACCCGTCAACACCGCCCCCGGCACCCCCAATAAATGCAACTCTCGGGTGATGGATAAAGGCTCTTCGGTTGGAAACGCCAGTCCCTGATCCAGGATCCACTTGAATTCCTGTGTTTGTCCCAGTGCCAAGCGAATGTGATCGATCTGATTGTGGATACGGATGGTGCGGGCCCGCTCTCTGGCCCATTCCCCCCGGCAATGCGCGACCAATCGCTCTACTACCCGATCGAATTCGAGTTGAGAAAGGGCCGAGGCGGGGAATAATTTCATGGGATCGATTAAACAGACGATTTAAAACCGGCACAAAACTCGGAATTTTGTAGCCGTCATGAACAGAATCCTCTCCCTCTGCTGTTGGCTGCTTTGCACCCTCACGGCTTGTGCCCAAACTGAACAAACCACGAAAAAAATCCCCCCCATGGAAGACTCGACCGTGAAGAATAACCCCACTTTACCCGCCACCGAGATCGCCACCCTGGCCAACGGTTGCTTCTGGTGCACCGAGGCCGTCTTCATCTCCCTGGAGGGCGTCGTACAAGTAACCTCCGGCTACACCGGCGGAAAAACCAAAAATCCGACCTACAAAGAAGTCTGCGGCGGGGAAACCGGACATGCCGAATGCTTGCAGATCGTATACGATCCGGTCAAGATCAGCTTCGTTGAGCTGCTGGAAGTATTCTGGGAAACACATGACCCCACCACCCTCAACCGTCAGGGCAATGACGTGGGCACCCAATATCGAAGCGGCATCTTCTACCACAGCGAGGAACAACGGGAAAAAGCCTTGCAATACAAAGAGTCGTTGAATAAAAGTGGCGCATTCGACCGACCGATCGTTACCGAGATCACACCCTTTGAGATCTTCTACCCAGCCGAAAATTATCACCAGCAATACTACGAGCTCAACGGTGACAACAATCCCTATTGTCAACTGGTGATCCGACCCAAACTGGAAAAATTTCGGAAAGTATTCAAGGATAAACTCAAGAAAGACTGATCAGTCCTTTTTGACCCGACGCAGCTCCAACCCATTTTGCGCGGTGGGATAAAAGTCTTGCACGGTGGGTCCCACCAACCGGATCACCCGGTCGTACCAAAGCGGCACCACGGGCGCCTCCTCCACGATGATGCGGTCGGCTTCCTGATACAAACGATACCGAATCGAGTCGTTGACCTCCTGAATCGCTTGTTCGAACAAGGCATCGAACCGCGCGTTTCGAAAACGAGTATAATTCGGCGGGGCGGGATTTTTTGAATAAAAAACGGACAAATAGTTTTCGGCCTCGGGATAGTCTGCGATCCAACAGGCCCGAAAAAAAGGTGATTCCCCTTTAGCCGTCAGCTCCAACAACAACGATTTCTGGACCACCACTACTTGAACTCCAATGCCCACTTCCCCGAGCTGACGAGCAATGAAATTTGCCATCTCCGCATAGATCGGTATCGTTTGTAGCCGAATCGGAGGCAGCTCCTTTCCGCCCGGATAACCCGCCTCGGCCAGCAACCGGATCGACCGGGCGGGATCGTAATGATACCCTTTGACCCGGGAAGAATCGTAGGATGGAAGTCCCTGAGGCACAAAACCCGACTCGGCCGGCGTGCTAAGGGAATTGCGGAGGTACAAGATCATCTTGCGCCGATCGAACCCGTAATTGATGGCTTGACGGATCTTTTTAGACCGCAAGGCCTCACTCGCCAAGGAAGAATCCACGACGATACCCAAGTACTCGGTGTTGAGATAGGGATGCGTTTGCAAGCGAAGCTTTCCTTCCCATTTCGGTTTCAGTCGACCCGATTTCAACAATACCTCATCCTTGAACGAAGCATCCAGATCATTTATGAAATCCAGTTTTCCCTGCTGAAACAACAAGAACTCCGTTGCCTTGCTGTCATAAAAACTCACGCGGATCCCTTCCAAATACGGAAGCGTGTCTCCGCGTTCATCTTTTTCCCAATAGCGTTCATTTTTCCGGAGGATCAGGGTTTGTCCCTCTGCCCAGGCCGCCACACGAAACGGACCCGTGCCTACCGGGTGACGACGAAAATCGGCCCCGTAGCGGGCCACGGCCTCGGGGGCCACCGCCGAACAATATTGCATGGACAAAATGCCGAGGATGGGATGATACGGACGTATCAAATTCAGCCGAAACGTGGAATCGTTGAGTGCCTCGAAGGGACGGATCGAATCGACTTTACCGCGAAAGATCCAGGCACCCGGACTCGCCACGGCCGGATCCAATAAACGGGCCAAGGAATAGACCCAGTCCCCCGCCACCAGCGAACGACCTACCCTGCCCGGAAAAACCGGATCGTCGTGAAAGAAAATATCACGGCGCAGATAGAAAGTGTATGACAACCGATCGGCACTGATCTCCCAACGCCGGGCGGCTGCGGGCACGATCGAGCCGGATGAATCAACTTCCACCAGCGTGTTGTAGAGCTGATGCGTGGCCCAGATGGTCGCTTGACTTTTGGCAAAGGCCGGATCCAAGGAGGAGATTCCGGCCGATTCGTTGTAAAAAAAATAGCCTTTCTCCGCCTGCGGCGACCGACCACAGCCCAGAAACAGCAAAGCAATCACAAAATTGTGAATTCGGAAACGCATCGGTTGAACCCTTCGGGCTAAATTAGCAAATCAACCCATGGCCTGCATGATCGGGAATAAAACAATCGCCCTTACCCTCCTATTTTTTTTAGGATCCGCTACCTTGGTTTGCGCACAACCCAAGGGGTTTACCCGGCAAGACACCCTGCGGGGTTCGATCGGCCCCGAACGAGCCTGGTGGAATGTTCTGCACTATGAGCTCACCATCGAACCCGATTACACCACCCGTCAACTAAAAGGAAAAAACCGGATCGAGTTCAACCTCACCGGTGCCCCGGTGACCGACCGAATTCAGATCGACCTGCAAGAGCCGATGCTGATCGAAAAAGTTTTATTGGGACAACAATCCCTCCCCTTCCAACGAGAAGGAAATGTGTTCTGGATCGATCTCAGCGCCCACCGATCGCTGTTGCCCAAGTCAAAAAAGATCGCCGCCACCCTCGAGATCCATTTCAGTGGCAAACCGCGTGTGGCCGTGAATCCGCCTTGGGACGGCGGCTGGATCTTTAAAAAAGATAAAACTGGCAATCCCTGGATGTCGGTTGCTTGTCAAGGATTGGGTGCCAGCGTTTGGTATCCCTGCAAGGATCATCAAAGCGATGAGCCCGATCGAGGGGCTCGGATGAATATTGTCGTCCCCGATACACTCGTGGCCGTCGCCAATGGCAGACTGATCGGTAAAAAACTAGCCGGTCCCGGTAAAGAGCAATGGAGTTGGAGCGTCACCTCGCCCATCAACAACTACAACCTGATCCCCTACATCGGGCGCTATACCCATTGGAGTGATACCCTGATGGGCGAAAGAAAACAAAATCTGGACCTGGACTATTGGGTGCTGGCAGAAGATCTCGAAAAAGCGAAACCACATTTCAAGCGCGATGTCAAGCGCATGCTCCGGGCCTTTGAACATTGGTTCGGTCCCTACCCTTTTTATGAGGATGGATTTAAGCTGGTCCAATCGCCCCACCTCGGCATGGAACATCAATCGGCCATTGCTTACGGCAATCAATTCAAAAACGGATACCTGGGGCGCGACCTCTCCGGCTCGGGCTGGGGCCTGGGGTGGGATTATATCATCATCCACGAGTCGGGTCACGAATGGTTCGCCAACAACATCACCACCCGAGACATCGCCGACATGTGGGTGCACGAGGGATTTACGATGTATTCAGAGGTGCTGTTCATCGATTATCACTACGGACGAGCGGCGGCGGATGCCTATGTCAAAGGACTGCGCGCTTCCATTCAAAATGATCGTCCGCTCATCGCCCCTTACGACGTCAACGCCGAGGGCAGCGGCGACATGTATAATAAAGGAGCCAACCTCATTCACACCTTACGCGCGATCATCAACAATGATTCCCTGTTCCGGGATATATTAAGGGGAATGAACCGGGATTTTGCCTTGGAACCGACCACCAGCACAGCCGTCGAAGCCTATTGGAACAAACGGATGGGGCTAAACGTGCAACCGATATTCGACCAGTACCTGCGCACCACCCAGATCCCCAAACTGGAATGCCGAATGGCCAACGGGGTTACGCAATGCCGGTGGATCAACTGTCTCCCTACCTTTCGAATGCCGGTACGAGCAAACTCGACCGAATCCGGAACCTGGGTCTCTACCGAGTGGACCACCGTAAGCGCCGACTGGACGCGCGATCAACTATCCCCCAACCTTTACATTCAATAACGCCTGCATGCCTGGCATCCGCCGACAAAGCCTGATCTCCTCCGCCGTCATCTACCTTGGCTTTGCGGTTGGCTTGTTCAACATTTACCTGTTCACCAAACAAGGCCTCTTTGAAAAAGAACAATTCGGACTCTACAATGCCTTCATCGCCGTTGCCCTGATGATGTCGGCCTTCTCCGGGTTGGCCATGCCGGTGTACCTGATCAAATTCTTTCCGTACTACCGTGCCCATCGCGGCGATAAAAACGAACAATTCTCGCTCGCCTTGCTGGTCAGTTTGATCGGATTTGGGTTGGTGGCCATGCTGGGATACCTGGGCAAAGGCCTCGTTATTCAGAAATATGGTACCAATGCCCCCGACCTGATCACGCATTACGGTTGGTTGTTTCCACTGGGACTGGGCATGACCCTCTACGCCCTGCTGGAGGCCTGGGCTTGGAACTTTCAGCACTCGGTGCTGACCAATTTCCTAAAGGAACTGGTCTGGCGCCTGTACGTAACGGCCTTGATCCTGGGATATGCCTTGGGCTGGATCGACTTCACCGATTTTGTACACGGTTTCTCCTTGAGCTATCTACTCCTGGCCGGGATCTTATTTTTCTATCTCTACTCTACGCAGAAACTTCGTTTTCATGTTGAGTTCAGCCGGCTTACCAAACGACTTCGTAAGATCATCATTCGGCTTTGTCTGTTCATCTTTTTCGGAATGACCATCCTGCAACTCGCCATGGTATTTGATTCTCTGGTGATCGCATCGGTGCTGCAAGGTGCGATGGCACAACTGGCCATTTACTCCTTGGCTCAGAATATGGCGGCCGTGATCCAAGCACCGCAACGCGGACTCATCAGCGCCTCGATCCCGCCACTGTCACTGGCCTGGAAAGAAAAGAATCTGCCCGAGATCCAACGCATCTATCAGCGATCCTCCATCAACCAACTGATCTTTGCGATCGGATTGCTGGCACTGTTCGCGCTGGATTTTCAAGAGGGGATCGAGATCGTGGGACTCCAATCATCCTATCAGGCGGCCTTCCCCGTGGTGATCCTCTTGGGATTGGCTCGTCTGGTTGACATGGGCACCGGTCTCAATACCCAGATCATTCAAACCTCCACGAGATGGCGATTTGAATTGATCAGCGGTGTAGCGCTGCTGATCGTAATGCTTCCGAGCAGTTATTGGCTTACAAAATCATACGGCATCGTGGGTGCAGCGGCAGCCCAACTGATCTCCATCTCAGTTTACAACCTGATCCGAATCGTATTTCTTTGGAAAAACTTTCAGCTATTCCCCTTTTCGCAGCAATCCCTTTGGGCGATCGGGATCGGGGGACTGAGTTACGGTGCTACCCACTGGCTCACGGAACCGTTGTCCGGGTGGACGGCCCTGTTCACTCAATCGCTGTTATTTCTGACGATATACCTCGTCTGCGTGTATTACACGAACATATCCCCCGACGTGAAGCCGGTGTGGCATACCCTTCAAAAAAAGATCAGGGGCGTAAAGTCGTAGAACCATCACCGGACGCCGTCTGCCAACGTCCCGCACCGAGGAAGCGCTTTACATAGAATCTATCGTAGAGGTCGCTGACCATCACACCACCCTCGGAGGAGGCATGTGCGAATTTGTTGTTGCCGAGGTAGATGCCTACGTGCGAAACCCCTCTTCCCCGGGTATTGAAAAAGACCAGATCGCCTTCCTGAAGGTCCGTCAGCGTAATGCGGCGAGTACTCCGATGTTGATCACGGGAAACCCGGGGCAACAAAATACCATAAACGGAAAAATATACGGCTTGCGTAAAGGCTGAACAATCGATACCGCCTTTCGTGGTGCCACCCCAGCGATACGGCGTGCCGTACCACTCTTCGATGGCCAACAATAATGATAAACTGGGCAAATTATTGGAAGCAACCCCTAACAGTTGTGTGTATTTGATTTGAAGTCCGGTCAGTTTCGCAGGATCCTCCATCGTCGTGCGGCTGGCTTCACGTACCACAGCATTGTTAGCAGCTTCGGTTGGGTTGGCATAGGGACCACGAGCCGTGTTGTACGTGGGATCTACCTGCGCCACAAAGTTTACACGGGTTTTTTCAGGGGTAACCGAAATATCGTCCAGGAACTTCCGGGGCTGACGGTTGTGCTCGATGGCTTGTGCCATGGAAACCGTGCCGGAACTCTCCCGAGCCGTGGGCTGGCGCAACAAGCTACAGGAGCTTAAGGTGAGCAGCGATATGAATAATGAAAGAAAACGCATGTGGAACAAGTAGCTATACCAAGAGCGCGAAAATAAGGATTTGCCCCCTTGTCGGAAGGCTGCAACCAAAAAGAAAATGTTAATGATTCCTACCCCTTGAAAACCAAAGTATAAAGACCGAACGCCTCGCGAAAACAAGAGAGAAATATCCACATCGAAACCTACAGTCAAGAATTGAATTACTTTAGTCCCCCCGGGCGAATATCACACCAGATCTCTCCCATTTTTGAATCAATCAGCAGCACTCCGGCACGCTCCTATGAAATTTTCGCACCTACACGTTCACACCCAATATTCCCTGCTCGATGGGGCTGCGGCCATTCCCAATTTGTATCAAAAGGCCCTGGGGGACGGCATGCCTGCCCTTGCTATCAGTGACCACGGCAACATGTTCGGGGTATTTGAATTTGTGGCCGAAGCCTACCGGCACAAAGACGAACAGGGAAAACCAAAAGTCAAGCCCATCGTAGGCTGCGAATTCTACGTTTCCGAAACACGCTTGCAAAAGACCTATACCAAAGAGCAAAAAGATAAACGCTTCCATCAAATCTTATTGGCCAAGAACGAACAGGGATACCGAAATCTCATCAAACTGACTTCTCTGGGCTTTATCGAAGGGATGTACGGAAAATACCCGCGGATCGATAAGGAACTCATCAAGAAATATCATCAGGGACTCATCGCCACCACCTGCTGCTTGGGGGCGGCCGTACCGCAGGCCATCCTGACGAAGGGCCCCGAAGAAGGAGAGAATGAATTCAAATGGTGGTTAAATATCTTTCAGGAAGATTATTACGTCGAACTCCAGCGCCACGGCATGGCGGAGCAGGAAAAAGTGAATCAGGAATTGATCCGATTGGCCCGCCAATACAACGTAAAGATCATCGCCAGCAACGACTCGCATTATGTCGAGCAAGACGACTTCAACGCACACGATATCCTGCTTTGCATCAACACCGGCGAAAAACAAGCGACACCGGCCCTGCGGGATTTTGCCGACGATGATGTGCATATGAAGGACCGGCGATTTGCCTTTCCGAACGATCAGTTCTATTTCAAGAGGACGCAGGAAATGATCAAAACCTTTCACGACCTGCCGGAGGCGATCGACAACACCAATGAGGTGGTGGACAAAGTGGAACTGCTCAACCTGACCCGTGATATCCTGCTGCCGAATTTTCCGGTAGAGAAGCGATTCCAGATCCATACCAAAGAAGAGACCATCGGCAAATACACCGTCTCTCCCGAATCCCAGAACCAATGGGAGTTCCTAAAACACCTGACCTATGAGGGAGCTGCCCACCGGTATACCGAGATCTCCGATGAGATCCGGGAACGCATCGAGTTCGAGCTGTTCACCATCAAGATGATGGGCTTTGCCGGATACTTTCTGATCGTGAGTGATTTCATCCGGGCCGGCAGAGAGAAGGGTGTATTCATTGGTCCGGGCCGCGGCTCAGCCGCCGGATCCGTCGTGGCCTATTGTATCGGCATCACCAACATCGACCCGATCAAATACAACCTGCTGTTTGAGCGTTTCCTGAATCCCGACCGTAAATCGATGCCCGATATCGATACGGATTTTGACGACGAAGGCCGACAAAAAGTGATCGACTATGTGGTCGACAAATATGGAAAGAACCAGGTAGCCCAGATCATCACCTACGGTACCATGGCCGCGAAGATGAGTATCAAGGACGTGGCCCGGGTCATGGATCTTCCCCTTCCCGAATCAAATGCCTTGGCGAAACTGGTTCCGGAAAGACCGGGCATCGTATTGAAAAGACTCTTGCACGCCCCCCTGAAATCCAAACAAGAAGGAAGTTCCCTCGAAGAGAAAGAAGGCCTGGGCAACGATGAGCTGGAAAGCGTCAAGAAACTGCGAGAGATCTACCAGGATAAAAACAGTATAGCCGGAAAAGTATTGCACGAAGCGGAACGGCTGGAGGGCTCGGTCCGGAATACCGGCATACATGCGGCGGGGATCATCATCGCGCCACAGGACCTGACCGAACTGATTCCGGTCGCCATTGCCAAGGACTCTCCGCTCTGGGTAACCCAGATCGAGGGCAATGACATCGAAAGCGCCGGCATCATCAAGATGGATTTTCTGGGACTAAAGACCCTCACCATCATCAAAGATGCCCTGCGGTTGATCAAAAAATATCACGGGGTGGAGATCGACATGGAGAAGATCCCGCTCGATGACGCAAAAACTTTTCGGTTGTATCAGCAGGGCGCCACGATCGCGACGTTCCAGTTTGAAAGTCCGGGTATGCAAAAACACCTGCGCGAACTAAAACCGGACCAATTTGAAGACCTCATCGCCATGAATGCCTTGTATCGTCCGGGTCCCATGGCCTACATACCCGAGTACGTGAATCGCAAACACGGCCGCGCGCCCATTCGGTACGATCTGCCGGAAATGGAAGAGTACTTGAAAGAAACATACGGGATCACGGTCTACCAAGAACAGGTGATGTTGCTGGCCCAAAAACTCGCGGCCTTCAGCAAGGGAGATGCGGACGTGCTGCGAAAGGCGATGGGTAAAAAACAAAAAGCGGTGCTCGACAAGATGAAAAAACAATTCATCGACGGCGCAACCGAAAAAGGACATCCGTCCGAACAACTGGAAAAGATCTGGACCGATTGGGAGGCCTTTGCCCAATACGCATTCAATAAATCACACTCCACCTGCTACGCCTATGTAGCCTACCAAACGGCCTACTTGAAGGCGCATTATCCGGCCGAGTACATGTCGGCCGTCCTCAACCATGCCGGCAGCATCGACAAGATCACCTTCTTCATGGAAGAGTGTAAGCGGATGGGGATCCGGGTACTGGGACCCGACATCAATGAATCGCTCGAAGGATTCGCCGTCAACGAAAAAGGCGAGATCCGGTTTGGCTTGGGCGGACTCAAAGGCGTGGGGGAAGCCGCCGTGCAGAGCATCATTGAGGAAAGAGAAAAAAGCGGCCGCTACCAAAACATCTTTGAATTTATTCGTCGGATCAACCAACGAACCGTAAACAAACGTACCCTGGAATGCCTGGCCTTTGCTGGCAGTTTTGACTGTTTCCCCGATTACCACCGGGCTCAGTATTTCTTCATCCCGGAGGGAGAAACAGCCAGCGGACTGGAACGGATCATTCGCTACGGAAACATCATCAATACCCAGCAACGGGAGAACGAGAATACCCTGTTCGGTCCGCTCTCTCCCGCCGAAGTGCCCCTTCCCAAGATCCCGGATTGTACCCCTTGGCCCTTGACCGTTCAACTGGAACGAGAAAAAGAAGTGGCCGGGATCTTTCTGAGCGGACATCCGCTCGACCATTATCGCTTCGAACAAAAACATTACAATACCTCCACCATTGCCGATTTTCTGGAGTTCCGAGATCAGATCAATCAACAATCCAACCCGAACCGACCCTTCCGTTTGTTGGCCCTGGTCACGGATGCCCAGCACCGCATTGCCAAAAACGGGAATAAATACGGAAACTTCGTCATCGAGGACTATACCGGAAAACTGGATTTTCCGTTGTTCAGTGAAGATTATCTGCGCTTCACGCCCTTGCTCCAGACCGGAACCATCATCCTGGTCCTTGGCTTTCTGAAACAGCGATACAACCGCTCCGAATACGAATTCAAGCTTCAGCAAGTGATGTTGGGCGAGTCGGTCAAAAAAACCCTGACCCGCGAACTGACCATCGTGGCCCACCCCGGCAGCCTGAAACCCGAATGGATCGAATTCCTGAATAAGAACCGCAAAAAAAATCCGGGAAAAACTTCCCTGGTCTTCCACCTGATCGACCCCAAAGCCAAACAGCAGGTAACCCTGCGAACCCTGGAGAAACCGCTGGAAATGAATGACGAACTGCTTCAGTTCCTGGCGGAAAGACAGGAATGGCAGATCCGGGTGCAAAGCCTCTAACGAACCTCCGTCAGCCTCCAGCGACGAGTTGTTCACATTTGTCTGACAGGCTGGCATTTTGTTCGGCGCGGCCCTATTTTTGCCCCCTTCAATACAAATAAATCCTATGGCAAAAGAGTACACCGACGGAAATTTTCAATCAGAAGTATTGCAATCCGATAAATTGACGGTCGTCGATTTTTGGGCAGAATGGTGCGGTCCCTGCCGCGCGATCGGCCCCGTGATCGAAGAACTCAGCAAAGAATACGATGGAAAAGTGAACGTGGGCAAAGTGAACGTGGACCACAACCCGCAAGTTTCCATGAACTACGGGATCACCTCCATCCCCGCCATTCTTTTCATTAAAAATGGCCAAGTAGTGGACAAACTGGTGGGCGCTCAGCCCAAGGCAAATTTTGTCCGTAAGATCGAAGCCAACATCTGATCGGATCGGATGGGTTAACAATAAAAAAACCGCTTCAAAAGAAGCGGTTTTTTTATGCATTTCTTACGAAGGCAAGGAAGCCTTCGGATCGTGTCGGTGTTTGAAGAGGATCAGGAATAGAATGGCGATCACCGCCGCGTACAGCGAAAAACAGATCCAGATCGGCTGCCAATCCCTCAGAAAGATCGGCTCGGCAAAGGTTCCATCCGCCAACACGGCTTGCCCACTCAAGATCGCCTGCACGGAAGGATGCTGCACCTCCGCCCCCACATGGCTCAATAACGAGGACAGCGACGTGAACTTCAACGTAAAAAAGGAGTCGATCACATAGCCACTGATGATGCTGCCCAAGAAAGCGCCGAGTCCGTTAGACATCATCATAAATAACCCCTGCGCACTGGATCGCATGTTGGCCTCCGTGGAGGTCTCCACAAAAAGGGATCCGGAGATATTGAAAAAATCAAACGCCATCCCGTAGACAACGCAGGAAAGAACGATCATCCAGAGGGCTTCACCCGGATTTCCATAGGCAAACAGTCCGAACCGAAGAAACCACGCGACCATCGAAAACAACATCACTTGCTTGATGCCAAACCGGCGCAAGAAAAAGGGAATGGTGAGAATGAAGACCGTTTCCGCGATCTGAGAGATCGACATGATGATGGTGGAATATTTCACCACAAAGGAGTCGGGTCCGTACGCCGGCACCTTCCGAAAATCATCCAAAAATGTATCGCCGTACATGTTGGTCAACTGCAACGCCGCTCCCAACAACATGGAAAAAAGAAAGAAGAGTGCCATCTTATATTGGGCAAAGAGCTTGAAAGCACTGAGCCCCAATTGCTCTACCCAAGAGGCTCCGGCCCCGATGCGACGCTGCGGCGGACAAGCCGGCAGCGAAAAAGAATAAAGTCCGAGTAAGACCGCACCCACCCCCCCGATCAAAAACTGATCCGCGTTGGCCTTGCTGCCGGAGAGATTGGTGAACCACATGGCCACGATGAAACCGATCGTACCCCAAACCCGGATGGGCGGAAAGGCTTTCACCACATCCATCCCCTGGCTCTTCAAGATCGCATAAGAAACGGCATTGGACAAGGAGATGGTGGGCATGTAGAACATCATCGCCACCAATATGATGTAATAAAGTGTATCGGCATCTCTCACCGAGGGAACATAAAACAAGACGGCTCCGTAGAGGATGTGCAGGATACCGTATAAACGCTCCGCATTGATCCATTTATCGGCCAGCATACCGGTGAGGGGCGGCATGAAGATGGACGCCAGGGCCAACGTCGAAAAAATGGCTCCGAACTGCGCGCCCGTGCCCATGTTGTTGGTAAAAAAATAGGTGGCAATAGTGATCAGCCAGGCGCCCCACACGAAGAACTGCATGAAACTCAGAATCGTGAGCCGAATTTTTATGGACATGTTGGATTGGTTTAAATGGCAGGACCTAAGATATGATTTTTACCTATCCGCCCCGTCGTCCGCCAACGATCATCGATCCGTACCTTTGCGGTCCCATGATATCCCAACCCGACGTATCCATCCCCGAAGCATTGCAACCCATCGTCGACAAAGTGCTCAGTGGCAAGCGCATCACCGATGCCGAAGGGGTTCTGCTGTTTGAAAAAGGAAGCTTGGGACTGGTGGGCCGACTCGCCAATCTCATCAAGGAAAAAAAACACGGCGACAAGGTCTTTTTCAATCGCAACTTTCACATCGAACCTACCAACGTTTGCGTATTCAGCTGTGCCTTCTGTTCTTATAGCCGACTCTATGCCAACCGTGAACAAGGCTGGGAAATGACCATCCAACAGATGGTCGATCAGGTGAAAAAATACGATGGCCAACCCGTTACCGAAGTCCACATCGTGGGCGGCGTACACCCGAAAATGGACCTGAACTTTTTTGCTGACCTGCTCCACGCCATCAAACAGCACCGTCCCGATATACACATCAAAGCTTTCACGGCCGTCGAATACGATTACATGTTCCGCAAAGCGAAACTCAGTTCGGAAGAGGGACTGAAACGATTAATGGCCGCCGGACTCGACAGCATTCCCGGTGGCGGCGCCGAGATCTTTCACCCCGAGATCCGCGAAAAGATCTGTGCCGACAAGGTCGATGCCGAGGGCTGGCTGAACATCCATGAGACCGCCCACCGACTCGGCCTCCACTCCAACGCCACCATGCTCTATGGCCACATTGAAAATTATGAGCACCGGATCGATCATATGAGAAGGCTGCGCGAGCTACAAGACCGCACCGGAAAATTTCAAACCTTTATTCCGCTGAAATTCCGCAACAAGGACAACGACATGAGCCAGGTGACCGAAAGCAGCTATGTGGAAGACATGCGGCTTTATGCTATTGCGCGGATCTACCTGGATAATTTCCCGCACCTGAAAGCCTACTGGCCCATGTTGGGACGAACCCAAGCCCAACTGTCGCTTTCTTTTGGGGTGGATGACATGGATGGAACCATTGATGACTCGACCAAGATCTACAGCATGGCGGGTTCGGAGGAGCAGTCCCCCACCCTCACCACCGAAGAACTCACGCACCTGATCCGACAAGTGAAACGCATTCCGGTCGAACGCGACACCCTTTACAACGAAATAAAAGTGTACGAAAACTGATCAGCACTCGGGCAGGCTGATGGGCACGTGAATGGCGAGTCCGCCATCGGCCGTTTCCTTGTATTTATGATTCATGTCGCGGGCCGTATCCCACATGGCCTTGATCACGGCATCCAGTGAAACCTTGGCAAAATCAGGTGTGCTTTGCAACGCCAGTTGCGAGGCGGTGATGGCCTTGATGGCGCCCATGGTGTTTCGTTCGATACAGGGTACTTGCACCAAGCCACCGATCGGATCACAGGTCAATCCCAAATGATGCTCCATGGCGATCTCGGCTGCCATCAGCACTTGCTTTTGGGTTCCGCCCAAACATTCGGTGAGTCCCGCTGCCGCCATGGCGGAAGAGACACCGATCTCGGCCTGACAACCACCCATGGCGGCTGAGAGTGTGGCGCCTTTCTTGAATACGGAGCCCACGATCGAGGCCGTGGCCAAGAAACGGAGTGCTGCATCCTCCGAAAGTCCCTCCTGAAAAACAAGC
Source organism: Bacteroidota bacterium (assembly GCA_005789565.1). Classification (GTDB taxonomy): domain Bacteria; phylum Bacteroidota; class Bacteroidia; order Chitinophagales; family Chitinophagaceae; genus JJ008. The sequence continues at coordinate 15,927 of SXXL01000055.1, forward strand.
ATGTATTGTAAAACGGCGGGCACGACCCCGGCCGCACCATTCGTGGGGGCGGTAACGACCCGACCGAAAGAAGCGTTCTCCTCATTAACGGCCAGCGCAAAACAACTGACCCAATCCAACGTGCGGGTAAAATCTCGTCCCCCTTGAGCAATGGCCTTTTGCCACTCGGAATAATTTGAATAGACTGCGCCGCCGATCAGTTTACGATTCAAGGCCGCTGCTCTTCGCTTCACCTCCAACCCTCCGGGTAACATTCCCTCCGTATGGGCACCCCGATACATACAGGAAGACATGACCTCCCAGATCTGCTCGGCCCCCTGACGAGTTTGCGCTTCCGAACGCCAGGCCGTTTCATTTTCCAATGACACATCCGACACGGAGAGTCCGGTTTTCATACACCAGTGCAACAGATCCTCGGCCGTATTGATGGGAAAAGGCAATTGAATGGCCGTGGCCGATTGTGCGATCTCTCCTTCCTCTACCACAAAGCCACCTCCGATCGAATAAAAGGTGCGAGCGGTTTCGACACCGTCCCGGAAACGAACCAAAAACGTCAGGCCGTTCGGGTGATACGGCAAGGTCTCCAAGGTCAGAAACTGTAAGTGTTCCGAAAGATCGAATGAGATGGGATAGGTTCCGTTCAGCCGCAGGATACCCGTATCCGATACGGCTCTTACGATGGGATGGATGTCTGCTACGGGCACCGTCACGGGATCGGCCCCTTGTAAGCCCATCAGAACCGCCACATCGGTACCGTGTCCTTTCCCGGTCTTGGCCAGTGATCCATAGAGCACCACCGTCAACGCCACAACGTCTTTCAGTCGATCCTTGGCTTCCAGCCCCTGCAACATTCGTTGAGCCGCACGCCAAGGACCCAGCGTGTGGGAGCTGGAGGGACCGATACCGATCTTGAAAATATCAAATAGGGAAATCGCCTCGTAAGGCACGGCAATCGTTTTGGCAAATCTACCGAAAAGGGTTTACTGCACGTCGATCAACTGGATCTCAAAATACAGCACAGCATCCCCGGGGATCGAACCGTATCCAGTGCAACCATACGCCAGCGAGGAAGGAATGATCAATTTGATGACACCATCTTTTTTGATGAGCGGTAAACCCAGCTGCCAACCTTTGATCACCTGGTTCAGGCCGAAACTGATGGGACTGCCCGTAGCATTGGAATCAAAAATGGTTCCGTTCATCAATTTACCCGTATAACGAACGGTGACCGTGGACGTGGCCGTGGGCGTGGCACCCGCGCCGGCACTCACGATCTGGTACAACATGCCGCTGCTGTGGGTCGTGGGCGTGATGCCGTTGGCGTTGGCATAATTGAGCATGGTGGCTGTTTCACTTTGCACGGTTTTGGGCTGGCAGGAATCGTCTTTCAAACAGCCGGTCAGCAGAAACAGGGAAACCAAGGATACCAGATACATTTTCATAGGGAAGGATCTTTTTTAGATGATTTATGAAGCAACTCACGGTAGCGTTGTTCTTGGAGGTCCCAGCGATGACGGGCCGAAAAAATGACCAGAAAACTGATGATGGCGACCGCGGCCAGCACCAGCACCCCGATCAATGAACCGGATTCCCGAAACATGACCATGTGCGCCCGTCCATACCAACCGGAAAAAAGATTGGCAAAGATCCCCATCACCAACACCAGCGCCAAGGGCAATCCCACGTACAACTGCCGCACCCAACTTTTTTTCCGCTCGCGGTTGGCAGCCCAGTAGTTCACGAAATTTTGTTCTTCCGGCGACATTGTATCATAAAGATGAAGGGTGAAGGATGAAGGGTGAAGAATTTCATCTTTCATCCTTCATCCTTCCGTGTGAGGTCCCGAGCGGATTCGAACCGCTGTAGGAGCTTTTGCAGAGCTCTGCCTAGCCACTCGGCCACAGGACCAGAAGGGTTGCGAAAATAAAGCATATTTTTGACTTGAAGGTCCCCTAAAACCTTGAACACATGGCCCGTATAGCTGAATCTGAATTGATCCTCAACGACCGAGGGGCCGTATACCACCTCAACCTCCGACCCGAAGAACTGGCGCCTACCGTGATAACCGTCGGCGACCCCGACCGGGTGGCCGAGGTGAGTAAACATTTCGATGCCATCGAGCACAAACAACAACACCGGGAATTCATCAGTCACACCGGCCGTGTGGGAAATAAACGGATCACGGTCCTCTCCTCCGGGATCGGTCCCGATAACATCGACATCGTCCTCAATGAACTCGATGCCCTGGCCAACATCAACCTGGAAACCCGGGAGGTCAATTCCGAGCTGCGATCGCTGCAGATCATTCGGATTGGCACGTCGGGTTCTTTGCAACGCGATATTCCGGTGGACAGCTTCGTGGCCTCCACCCACGGGCTGGGAATCGACAACCTGCTGAACTTCTATCGCCTCGAACAAAACCGGGAGGAAGAAGAGCTGCTGCAATCCTTCATTACCCACACTCAGATCCATACCCAGATCGGAAATCCCTACATCCACAGTGCCGCTCCGGCCTTGCTGAAACATTTTGTGCAGGATTTTCATCAAGGCATCACGGTTACCTGTCCGGGTTTTTACGGCCCGCAGGGACGCGTGCTGCGTCTCGGTCTTAGCAATCCCCACCTGGTGAACCGGCTCACCGATTTTCGCTTTGGCCAATACCGAATCAGCAATTTTGAGATGGAGACCTCTGCGATCTACGGACTGGGCAAATTGATGGGGCACCAATGCCTGGCCATCAATGCCATCGTCGCCAACCGCGTCCAGCAAGAATTCTCGAAAGACGGCAAAGCCGCCGTAGAGCGATTGATCCAGCGATTCATCCAGACCTTCTCCGAGCAATTCTGATATGCATTTTTTCAAGTACCAAGGAGCCGGTAATGATTTTATACTGCTCGATAACCGTGCGGGTACTATTCAGCTAACCCACACCGAAATTCGCAGCTTGTGCGATCGCCGGATGGGTATTGGCGGTGACGGACTGATGCTGCTGAATGCCAGCCAGGTGGCCGATTTTCAGATGAGCTACTTCAATGCCGATGGCAATCCCGGCAGTCTCTGCGGCAACGGTAGCCGGTGCATCATCCGATTCGCGCACGACCTGGGCATCCAAAAAACGACCTACGATTTTTTAGCCAGTGATGGTGTACACCGAGCCGAGATCCTCCCGGACGGAAACATTCGCCTGCAGATGCATGATGTCGATCGCATCGAGGCCACTGACCAAGGTTTTTTTCTGAATACCGGTTCCCCGCAGGTGGTACGCCTAGTGAACGAGCTAGAAAAATTGGATGTAGACCAGGTTGGCAGAAGCATTCGCCATCACCCCCTTTTTGCACCGGGCGGAACCAATGTGAACTTTCTCGAGCGAACCAACGAACCGGGGCACATCCGGGTGCGTACCTTCGAGCGAGGCGTAGAGGCCGAGACGCTTTCCTGTGGCACCGGTGTTACCGCCTGCGCCCTGGTGCTCGCACAACTCGATCAAACCATCCTGGAAACCCATATCCACACGGCCGGCGGCGACCTGCAGGTCAGTTACCAGACCGACGATTTTGAAAAGTTTCGAGCGATCTGCCTAACGGGCCCCGCGGAAAAAGTTTTTGAAGGAGAAATGGATTTGAAATGAATAAGATCAGTATACGAGTATATGGCCTTCTGATCAACGAGCAGCAACAAGTGCTGGTCAGCGATGAATACATCCGCGGAAATTATTACACGAAATTTCCGGGCGGCGGACTTGAATTCGGGGAGGGACTTCGAGATGGACTCAAACGGGAATTCCAGGAAGAATTGCAACTCAACGTTGAGGTATTGGACCACCTCTACACCACCGATTTTTTTCAACAGTCGGCTTTCAATCCCCATTTCCAGATCGTCTCGATTTATTATCAAGTAAAAGCCCTGGAGCCCATTCGGGTACCACTGCGAGAAAAACCCTTTGATTTCGATGAGGAACAACTGGCTATCTACGCTACCGCCCAACAGATCGAGACGTTTCGGCTGATCGACTGGCCGGATTTTTCGGCGGAATCGGTGTCGTTGCCGATCGACAAACTCGTGGCCGACATGCTGAAGAAAAATCGCTAAGCTACTCGTCTGACATCGCGGATTTTTTCATTTCCGTGGCCAACTCCTTACCCAGATACGATTCGATCCAGTGATGCACCAGGTAGATGACCGGTGTGAGCAAGACCGCCACCAGAAATTTATAGATGTAATTCACGACCCCCACGGCCAGAAACAGGCTGAGGGGCCAGACAAAATCATCGCCCTGCTGATTGACACGAGTGCCCACATAAAAGGCGATAAAAAGCACCACGAACGAATCAATGAACTGAGATACCAAGGTAGATCCCGTAGCGCGAAGCCAAATGTTTTTCTCCCCCGTCACTTTTTTGATCTTATGAAAGACGAATACGTCAATCAATTGCCCCAACAAAAAAGCGGTCAGTGAACCGATGATGATAAACCCTCCTTGACCCAGCACCGCTCGGTAGGCTTCCTGCATGTTGGTGATCCCACTCCCCTGCTTGCTGGTCAGAAAAAAATCAGCCGGCGTCAACCACATCGCCCCCAGAAAGATCAAAAAAGCAAATGCAATCAGCCCCGCTGTAAGCCAAGAGAGAAACCGCACGCCGCGCATGCCGTAATATTCGTTGATGATATCGGTCATAATGAAGACCACCGGCCAAAGCAGCACCCCGGCCGTCAGATTCACATCCAGCGTTTCCCCAAAAAGCTTGATCCCCATCGGAGCAAATCCCAGCGTTTTTTCCAATGAAAATATCTTGACTCCAATGATCTCAGCGATGAGGGCATTGGCCACGAAGAATCCCGACAGGATCAGGAATAGCCTCGTGGATTTATGGCTGATGATAGTACGGACCATTGAGAAAAAGTATAAAGGTGATGAATAAGATGAGCCAAATCAGATTGCCTATAATCAACCAGCGGGACACCGGATGGGATCGGAGTTTTCCGCGACAGGCATACCAACCACAAAGCAGGGCAAAAGACGGAAACAACACCGCGCCCATCCCAAATCCGATGGTCAGCAGGGTCGAAACCAGATCCGAGGGAAGGTTATGATCGATGAACAGCAGACCCCAAGACACCCCAAAGAAAAGGCCGGTGAGAAAGGTCAATCGGGCAAAAAAGAAAAGCGAAAACATGGTAAGGAGATGGCTAAAATAAGCATTAATTTGTCGACTCAAATTCACCCGCATGCCCCGTATTCCCCTCCAGAAACTCATCCCCCACGGAATCATCCTGCTCAGCTTCCTACTGGTGGCTGTTTTATTCTGCAAACCGGTGCTGGACGGACAAGTCCTGAACCAAGGCGATATCGTAGGCTGGAAAGGAATGGCCCAGAATGCCTTCGAGTACAAGGACAAAAACGGACATTTCCCCCTGTGGAATCCCAACCTGTTCAGCGGCATGCCCAATTATCAGGTAGCGATGGAAGGAGACAGCCTCCTGCCCAATTTTGTACAGATCCTATCCCTGGGCATGCCCAAGCCCATCAACTTTCTTTTCCTGGCCGCCTTGTGCTTTTATGTGCTGAGTTTGGTGATGGGATTATCCCCGTGGATCGGGCTGTTCGGTGGACTCACCTACATGCTATCAACCTACCATCCCATCATCATTGGGGCGGGACACGAATCCAAAATGCTGGCCCTGGCCTTCCTGCCCCTGATGTTCGCAGGCATCCTGGCCCTATTTGAAAAACGCTATTGGCTGGGTACGGCCCTCACCACCTACGGGATCTTTCAGCAGATCGCCGTCAACCACTTCCAGATCACCTACTACGCCCTGCTGATCGGAACAGCCATCTTCTTTGCTTACCTGGTGGCATGGGCCAAGCAAAAAGACTGGAAACATGTCGGAAAAGTATTGACCATCGGCGTCGCAGCTGGTCTGCTGGGACTAACCGGCAATGCCCTCATCCTGCTGACCACCTCCGAGTATAGCAAGTACACGATGCGGGGCGGAAAAAACATCGAGATCAAAGGCGATACCGTTACCCAAACCAAAACAAGTGGACTGGACTATGACTACGCCTTTCGTTACAGCTTGGGCAAAGCCGAGACCGCCGTGCTGGCCATGCCCGATGCCTTTGGCAGCAGCAGTGCGGAACCCCTGAGCGAAACATCCAATGTCATCACCAAACTCACCGAAAGAGGCGTTCCCGAAAGCAATGCGTTGCAGATCGCGGGACAAATGCCTCGGTACTGGGGCGGCATCGTGGAAGGCACTTCCGGTCCGCCCTACGTTGGCGCCATCACTTGCCTGCTGGCCCTGATCGGATTCGCCCTGATAAAATCGCCGATCCGTTGGGGACTTCTGGTCATCTCCATCGTAAGTATCCTGCTATCCTGGGGTAAATATCTTCCGACCCTGAATGAATTATTGTTTGAATACTTGCCACTATACAACAAATTCCGGGCGCCCTCCATGGCCCTGACCATGGTCGAATTTGTCTTTCCATTGGCTGCCGTACTCGGCCTGCACCAGATCCTTTTCAAAAACACCCCCGAAGAGATCAAAAAACAATTCCGAACCATTCTCCTGGTCACCGGCGGATCGCTGATCGTATGGCTGGGGGTTGGTTTGTTCATGGACTATACAGCCGACATTGACGAACAAGTGATGGCTTTTGCCTTCGATCCGTCCGGCTCCAAAGAGATCAACCAATTGATCGTCGCCGGACTCAAAGCCGATCGGCAAGATATGTACATGGGACAAGTCTGGCGATACGCAGGATTTTTAGTACTAGTCGTCGGTGCCCTCTTTCTCTACGCTCAAAAATGGCTGAAACCGGTTTGGGTCGTTGGACTGTTGGTCGTTGCTTCCACCGCAGATCTTTTTGTCGTCGGGAAAAAATACTTGAACGAAGAAGCCTATGTCGATCGCAGCGCCTACGAATCCGAAAATTTCAATGCCTCCCCCGCGGATCAACAATTAAAGGCCGATGCCGATCCGCATTTCCGAGTTTTCAACCTGCTGGGAAATCCGTACAACGAATCCCGCACTTCCTATTTTCATCGCTCGATCGGCGGATACCACCCCGCCAAGCTTCGGATCTACCAAGACCTGATCGATCGCTATCTATCAGACAGCATCAACAATCAGATACTCGACATGCTGGATACTAAATATATTTTGCAACAAAACGCCGACTCGCCCATCCTTCGCCCCACCGCATTGGGTCCAGCCTGGCTCGTAAAAAATATTCAGACCACAGACGATCCCGTGCTAGCATTACAATCCATCGGCAAGATGAACCTGCGTGAATCGGCCATCGTTGAAATATCGGATCCCCAAAAACTCACCCCCTCCGTAACCACTGCCGACTCTACTGCCCGGATCGGATTGATCCGATTCGATAACGATACCCTTACCTACGCCTTCGAATCCACTCAACCACAATTCGCGGTGTTCAGCGAGATCCATTATCCGAAAGGATGGAACGCCTACATCGACGGGAAACCAGCCGAACATTTCAAAACCAATTACGTGCTGCGCGGACTACCCGTTCCAGCCGGAAAACATGAGATCCAATTCATTTTTGAGCCAGATTCCTTCAAGAATGGTAACCGAATCTCCTTTGCCGGCTCCACGCTCGTGTTGTTGATCCTACTGGGCAGTTTGTTCATGGCTTGGAAAACATCGCAAGAAAAAACTGCGGCATGAAACGCCTGCTGGTGATCGCCCCGTACAACTATCTGCCGGCGTATTCCGGGGGACAAAAAACGATTGCGCAGTTTTTACAGCACCTGTCCCAAGAAATATCGGTCACCGTTGTCAGCACCCGAACCAACGAGTTGGATCTCTCCCAGGGGTATACCCTGCACCGCTGGCTGCCCGATTCTTTTTGGCGCTACCTCGATGTTCGGCTGTATTTCAAATTGGGAAAACTGATCGCTGATCAGCATTTTGATGCCGTGCTCTGGATCCACCCTTATTACTATTGGCTCAATCGACTCCTCCAAAATAAATTTAATCTCTTCACCATCGTCCACAGCCACAACCTCGAATTTCAACGCTTTCGTTCGGTCGGAAAATGGTGGTGGCCGATCCTGCGCCTGTACGAAGGAGCCTGTCTGAAAAAGGCGGATCGCAACTACTTTATTTCAGCAGACGATCGAACCGAAGGCATAAAAGAATGGGGATTGGACCCGAACAAATGCGATGTTCTTCCCATCGGCATCGCCCAGCAGCAACCACCCACCGACCGGGCCATCTGCCGACAGATCATTCAGGAAAGACACCACCTCGCCACCGACACGCATATTCTACTTTTCAACGGACTCCTAAACTATGGTCCCAATCAACAGGCATTGGAGGATATTTTACAGCACATCAACCCCCTGTTACTTCAAAACCCGTCCCTGCACTACCGCCTGATCGTTTGCGGAAAGAATTTACCCGCTTCCTACCATAACCTGGATGCTTACCGATCGAAAAATATTCTCTACGCCGGATTTGTCGAGGACATCGAAACCTATTTCAAGGGTGCCGATGTTTTTTTGAATCCCGTACGCAGCGGCGGCGGTGTCAAATCAAAAATGGTAGAAGCGATCGGACTGGGCACCACAGTCGTGTCCACTCAAACCGGTGCCATTGGCATCGAAACGAAGGCCTGCGGAGAAAAACTTCGGATCGCACCCGACCAGGACTGGGAGCAATTCGCTAACTGGATCGTAGCCGAAGTGCAGCAGCATAGTTCCACCCCGGAGACCTATTACCAAACGTATTACTGGGGAAATATCATCCAACAATTCAGCCGTCAATTAGCGGATCAAACGACCCGTTAACTGAAAGTAAAACCACTTGATGGCGTTGCGGGCGTATTCTTTGAATCCGAATATGACCATAAAGATCCAGTAGTAAATACCCAAGCCCTTTCGACGTTTCAGAATAGCCAGCTCGTGACGATACATCGTTAGACGGTTCGATAATTGCTGTCGGATCGAACTGCTACCGCTGTTAACATGAACGATCGTGGTATCGGCCAAAAAATAATTATGGCGACCTCGTTCCGTTGCCTGCTCACACCAAAGCTGATCCTCCGCGTACATAAAAAACCGATCGTCCAATTTTTTTTTGGGAAACTGATCCAGCAACGCCCGTTCGAATAAGAGAAAAGCACCATTGAGCCAGTCGCACTCCAGAGAACGGTCGTGCCGAAAATATTTTCCCAACATTCTTTCCGCCCGCTGTTCGGCCGGCATCAACGCCGGGATGAATCGAAACAGGTCCATCAACTCCCAGGAAATGGACCGAAACCGACGGGCCGTATACTGCACGCGCCCGTTGGGGTACTCCATCCGACAGCCCACAAATCCAACCGCCTTTTTCGTTTGGAGAGTTTTCAGTGCAATCGAAATACTGTCCTCCCGCAATTCGGTATCACTGTTCAACAACAAAAGGTGATCCCCCGCCGCCTGCCGGATACCCAGGTTGTTGCCACCGGCAAAACCCAGATTCTTATCGCTGCGCACCAGCTTCAGCAAGGGAAACTCCAACAGAAAATCGCCCGGATCACGCTCGGTAGAGGCATTGTCGACCAAGATCACCTCAAAAGACACTTCCCGAGTATAGGTATAGATGCTGCGCAGACAGGCCGCAGTCAGTTCGAATGTGTTGTAGTTTATGACAATGACCGATACCATCAGCGATTCAAGTTAAAGGAAAGGAACATGCCAACCTTGGAGATCGGGCCCCATTTCCAGATGTGAAGCGGCAAGCAACGTTGATGACGAACCATGCGGTAGAGAAAAGAGGGAACCTTGGCCCCTTTGGCATATCGATCCAGCTCTGCAACGGAGCGAATGGACAAATTGCGGATCATTCTCCACCAGGCATCATAGGTGATCCAGGTGGAATGGGTTCGATCGCCCTGCTTTTGGTAATAGGCCAACACTTCGGGTATCTCAATTTCCGGATTGCCAAAACAGCTGCGGGTGACCTGAGTGGGGTTATAGCTCATACAGACCAACACCCGGTCGATGTATACTGCGCGGTGGGCTTGCAGCATGCGGATATATCCTTCCCAATCCACGATCCATTTCAGGTTGGGATCGAAGGACTCCTTCAAGGTGCGCCGATACATCAACACACTGGGCGGTCCCAACAAGTTGCCGGCAAACAATCGGTTCGGAGATCGCACCAACCGATTGAATTGAGTACTAGAGATCGTGCGATCCGCTCGTGTGCCGGTCTCCTCATACACCGCCTCGTATCCGCCAAAGATCAGGTCGATATCGGGACGAATGGCTTGAGCATAGTGCGAGAGGGAATCGGGACCGGCAAGCCAATCGTCGTCGTGCAGGATCTTGATCCACTCCCCGGAAGCCAAGTCCAGCCCCGCCGTCCAATTGCGCGGTGTGCCCACGGCAGGCCGGTTCCGTCGGTATTGAAAAGGAAATGAAAACGTTTGAGTCCCTATGAATTTTTCGACGGCATCCGATTCAGAATCATCGGTCACGATTACCTCAAACCGCTCAAATCGCTGCCGGGCGATCTGCTCAAGTGAACGCCGTAAATATTCGGGACGTTCGAAGGCAGGGATCAATATGGAGATCAACGGAGTCACAAATCAGATTTTCCGCCACGAAGATACCGATGGAGATACCGAAGGCGAAGGGGACGATAGAGAAAAAACTTGAGGATAGAATAATACAGTATCGGCCGACTCAACTGATGTTGTGCACGTATCCAATTCCATCGATCGACCAATGAGATCGGCTGATCTTTGAGACGATCCAACCAGATCTTCTGTACCGAAAGCTCCTCAACCTTTTGTGACGATAACGTCATGGGCAATTGCGGCTGCCAACGCCGGTGAAAGCCGATGGCTTCCCGCACCCAACGCGATCCATAATCACCCCCACCCGCCGTGTGATGGGTAAGTCCTGCCGAGGAAACGACACCGACGCCAAATTTTTCCGCTACGCGCAAAGAAAAATCCAGATCATAAAAATGAAAACCGCGCAAATGCGTCTCGTCAAAACGGGTCGATGACCAAACACTTCGTCGACATAACAAAAACACCCCATCCAAACAGACTACCGGAAAGGGTTCCTGTTCGGTGGCGGGCAATTGATCCAGCGTCTCGTGGTGATCGGGCAAGGCATGAATCAGCCGGTAGCGATCAAATCGCGGATCGCCAGTGTACCAACCGGACAATGAACGGGATTTAAGCGTAGCCCCGGCCACTCCGACCAAACCCAACCGATCGTCCCGTTCAAAAAAAGAAAGTACCCGAGAACCCCAGCCGGGCGCAGTAAAAGTCACATCCTCGTGCACAAAAAGAAGAAAGGGAAATGTAGCGGCAGCGGCCAGTTCATTGTACACCTGGCAGATCCCTTTGCCGGTATGCCGATTGTCCGCTACCAACCACTCGTGCGGCAAGCCAATGGTCGATTCCACTGAGTCTTTCAGGCGCGCCAATTGGTCGGCGTGAATGGAGCAAACAACCACCGAGATCATAAAAGCAAGGTAGCCCAATTCACTCAATTTCGTACTTTCACGCCCGTCGAATGAATCGCTCAAGCCTACTACACAATTTGTTATTGGGAGCCCGCTCGGTGGTGAACCGCTGGTTCGGAAATCCCTATGCGGCTATCGGACTTTCTGCCTGGCAGATCAAACTCCTCAAGCATCTTCCCGAGGGAAAATTGCGGCATTGGCACATTGCCGGACATCCGCTCTGGTTTCGCTCGCCCGGTGAGTTGATGCATGGCCTGAAAGAGATCTTCGTCGAAAAGATCTATGAACAAACCCTTCCGTCCAACGCCTATATTTTGGATTGCGGTGCCAATATCGGATTGAGCGTTATTTACCTGAAGCGGCTCTGTCCCACTGCACAGATCGTCGCCTTCGAGCCCGATCCGGCAAACTTCGAGATGCTCCATCGCAATATCCAGTCCTTTCGATTGCAACACGTGGAGATCAAACAGGCTGCGATCTGGAAAGAGAATACCCGCTTGACCTTTCAATCTTCCGGCAGCATGGGTAGCAGCCTGAATCCTGCCGCCACTACCGGACTGGAGGTCGCGGCGCTGCGCTTGCGGGATCTATTGGACCGACCCGTTGATTTTTTGAAGATCGACATCGAAGGCGCCGAATACGAAGTGATCCGAGATGCCGCCGACAAACTCTCCTGTGTGAAGACCTTGTTCCTGGAATATCATGGACGGTTCGATCAAAATCAGGAACTGATGGAAATGTTGGAGATCGTACGAGCCGCCGGATTTTATTTCTACATACGAGAAGCGGCGCCAGTACACCCCATTCCCTTTCGGCCACAACGAAGCGGTGAGTTACCCTACGACGTACAGCTGAATATTTTTTGTCTGCGAGACTAAGTCGCGCTGAGTAGCGACAAGAATTTCTCCATCCCTTCTTTTTTGGACGGATCGATGCGGTAGTGAATCCGATCTCGGTAGTAGGTAAACATATCCACTCCCGGCAACGACCACTGATCGGCCAGGAACTCGAGTTGATCCAATCCCCGTTCATTTGCCTGCTCAAAACGAGCGATGAGGTCGGGCGACAAGGCACGGGTAGCTACCCACGTGGCAAATACGAAAGGAAGTCCGGTATGCGCCTTCCAGATTTCTGCCAGATCATATACGAATGGAAAACGATCCGTTTGCTGCAATGCCCGGTCACCGATGATCAACCCGGCCGTTCGACCTTGAATCTGCCGGATGTACTCATCCCCCTCAGATGCCACAAACTGAACCGATCGCTGCCAATGATCCCGAATCAGGATCCGGGTCAGGGCCACCGAAGTGCGGCTTTGATAGTCCAGGATCACCTCCTCCACGTCTTCGATCGGGGATTGACTGAATAGGGCCACCGATCCAACTTTCCCGTCCGCCGCAATCCCGTGTGCGCCAACGATCCGAGCGCCGGGGATAGTCGGGATAGCCGCCACCGGGATGAGCCCGATATCGATCGTCCCCACCCTCAGCTGATCCACCAACCGGGCCGGATAGTCATAGGAGAGCTCCATGATACCCATCATATCCGATGCTCCGATCCCGTAAACCAAGGGCTTGGCATTCCGATAACTGACCGCTCCCACCCGTATCTTATCCAATTGAACTAATTTTGGAACGCAAAGGTACGAATCAACTCCCCGACTATGGACCTATCCAACCTCAGTGCACTCTCCCCCATCGACGGCCGGTATCGGAAACAAACCGCCCCCCTGGCCGAATATTTCTCCGAATACGGATTGATTCGCTACCGGGTACTGGTGGAGATCGAGTACCTGCTCTTCCTGCACAAGAAAAAATTCATTCAGCTTTCTCCCCAAACCCAAAAGGCCCTGCGAAAAGGGGCCGACACGTTCTCCACCGAGGATGCCGCTGCCATCAAGGCCATCGAAAAAACCACCAACCACGATGTCAAAGCCGTAGAATATTTCTTGAAAGAAATGCTCGCGCAACACGGTGGAGCAAAGTGGGTAGAATGGGTTCATTTTGGATTGACTTCGCAAGACATCAATAATACTGCCGTTCCTCTTTCCTGGAAAAATGCCATTGAATTCGAATACTTACCCGGGTTGCTGAATCTCAAGACCGAATTGGGACTACTCGCCGATGATTGGCGGGAAATTCCCCTGCTCGCCAGAACACATGGTCAGCCCGCCAGTCCGACCCGCCTCGGAAAAGAAATTCATGTTTTCATCGAGCGACTGCAAAACCAGATCGAACTGTTCCTCACCATCCCCTTCTACGGAAAATTCGGTGGAGCCACCGGCAATTTCAATGCGCATCATGTTGCATTCCCCAAAACGGATTGGGTGAAATTCGGAAATGAATTTCTGGAGTCGCTCGGACTGGTCCGCCAACAATACACCACGCAGATCGAGCATTACGACGGACTGGCCGCGCAGTTCGACAACATGCGACGTATCAACAATATCCTGATCGATCTGTGTCGGGATATCTGGACCTACATCTCCCTGGATTATTTCAAACAACAGACCAAGGCCGGTGAGGTGGGCTCCTCCGCCATGCCGCACAAGGTCAATC
>SXXL01000056.1 GCA_005789565.1 Bacteroidota bacterium
CCCATGCAAGTGCGCTACCGGGCTGCGCTACGTCCCGAACCGAAAAGGGGTGGCAAATGTAGGCAGAAAACACCAATTTCCCAGTACGATACCGGTTGCTTATCTTTGTTCTTTAGTGAAACTACTCATTAAAAAAGCTCGGATCGTCGATCCGGAAAATCCGCAAAATGGCCAAATCATGGACCTCCTGGTCCACCAAGGCCGCATCGAACAAATCGCTTCTTCCCTATCCGCCCCGGCCGATCAGATCATCGAATTCCCCGGCCTGCATGTTTCTCCCGGCTGGGTAGATCTGTTTGCACATTTTGGGGAACCGGGCTATGAGCAAAAAGAAACGATTGAAAGTGGCTCCCGCGCTGCATTGGCCGGAGGGTATACCGATGTTTTCCTGATCCCCAACAACAAACCGGTCACGCACGACAAAGCCGGCGTCGAATACCTGAAACAACAGGCCTTGAACGGTCCGGTCGAACTCCACCCCATCGGCGCCATTACCAAAGGAGCCGAAGGCAAAGAACTCGCCGAACTCTACGACATGCACCGATCCGGAGCACGGGCATTCAGCGATGGAACGCAAAGTGTTCAATCGGCCGGATTACTGCTAAAAGCCCTGCAATACGTGAAAGCCGTGCAGGCCACCATAATACAATTACCTGACGATCGGTCCATTCAACCACACGGACTCATGCACGAAGGCATCGCCTCCACCCGGATGGGACTTCCCGGTCGACCCGATATCAGTGAATCGATTCAAACCAACCGAGACATTGCCCTTCATCAATACACGGAATCCAACTTACATCTCACCGGTATCAGCAGCCGTGCCTCCCTGGAGTCGATTCGGGCCGGGAAAAGAGCTCAACCGGGACTATCCTGCTCCACCACCCCTTACCACCTGCTCTTCACAGACGAAGATCTTGCCGGATACAACACCTTACTCAAAACCAACCCGCCGATCCGTACGGCCGACGACCGCGAGGCCCTGAAAGAAGCTGTGATCGACGGAACCATCGACTGCCTGGCTTCGCACCATTTTCCGCAGGAAAACGACCGGAAGATCTGCGAATTCGAGCAAGCCGCACCTGGAATGATCGGGCTGGAAACCGCTTTCGCGGCCCTACGAACGGCACTGCCGAATCTCTCGGTAGAACGGATCATCGAAATGATGTCCATTCAACCCCGAAAAATATTCCGCTTGCCGTCCGCTTCCTTGCAAGTGGGCAATGAAGCTTGTCTGACCCTATTTCAACCCGACCACGAATGGCTGGTAGAGGAATCCTCGATACGATCCCGCTCCCGCAATACTCCTCTGTTAGGGAAAAAACTAACAGGCAGATCCATCGGCACCATCCGGAACGGAAAATACCACCCATCTTAACATGAGACTGAACATGCACACGCCCGCTGCCCGTGGGGCCCTGACCGGTTTGTTGATGATCTTAACGGGTTGGATCCTCAAAGAGACCGGAACCGAAAAAAAGGAATGGGCGCAGTACCTGCTGTTCATCGAATATGCATTGGGCATTACGTGGTCGATCTGGATGGCCTCCAAGAATCCGACCTTATCCGGAAGTTTCGGCAGCTTATTTCAACAAGGGTTTCGTCATTTCGCCGTAACAGCCTTGTTAATGGTGGGATTTACTTTTTTCATTCTTTGGCAACACCCGGAATTTGCGCGGGAAGAAGCCGCTTATCAACGCACCCTGCTGATCGAGAGCAAGAAATACACACCCGACCAGATCGAGGAGTTGGTAGCTGCTGCTGAGAAACAATACCCGGTCCGCTATATTTCCGCCTCCGTTTTCGGATATTTGTTCATGGGTGCCGTTTTCGCTGCCGCCGGCAGTGCCTTACTCGCCCGCAAGCAACCGTAACATGGACCTTAGCATCGCCATCCCCCTGTACAACGAGGCCGAATCATTACCGGAACTAACCGCGTGGATCGAGCGCGTCATGCAGGAACACAGCCTCTCTTACGAGGTGATCTTTGTGGATGATGGCAGCACCGATGATTCCTGGTCAGTCATCCAATCGCTTCGCAGTAAAAATGATCGCATCAAAGGGATCAAGTTCCAACGCAATTATGGGAAGTCAGCCGGACTCTACGAAGCCTTCAAAGCCGCGACCGGACAAGTCGTGATCACCATGGATGCCGACTTGCAGGATAGTCCCGAGGAAATCCCCGAACTGCGCCGGATGATCCTTGAAAACGGATATGACCTGGTCAGCGGATGGAAAAAGAAACGGTACGACAATACCCTCACGAAAAACATCCCTTCCAAATTCTTCAATGCCGTCACCCGCTCCATGTCGGGCATCCAACTGCATGATTTCAATTGCGGACTCAAAGCCTATCGACTGCAAGTCGTCAAAGGCATCGAGGTATATGGAGAGATGCACCGCTATATTCCGGTGTTGGCCAAATGGGCGGGATTCAAAAAGATCGGTGAAAAAGTTGTGGAACACCGGGCTCGCAAATACGGATATTCCAAATTCGGATGGGACCGTTTTGTCAATGGTTTTCTCGACTTACTGTCCATCTCGTTCGTGGGACGGTTCTCGAAACGCCCCATGCACTTCTTCGGTCTCTGGGGCAGCCTTTGCTTCCTGGCCGGTTTCGGAATGGCCATCTATCTGCTGCTGTCGAAGTTCATGGATCCTAATTTCTCGCTTACCAACCGCCCCGCTTTCTACTTATCGCTCACCTCCGTGATCCTAGGCTTGCAATTATTTTTGGCCGGATACATCGGGGAGTTGATCGCCCGCAACTCTTCTACGCGCAACCTGTATTTGTTGGAATCGAAAATCGGTCTCTGATGAAACGGGTGATGATCATCGGTCCCGCCCATCCGCTGCGCGGCGGACTCGCTACCTTCGACCATCGTCTCGCCAAAGCGTTCCAGGAAAAAGGCTACCAAGCCGAGATCATTTCCTTCAAGTTGCAATACCCGTCGTTCCTATTTCCCGGAAAATCGCAATACACCAACGAACCGCCTCCGGAAGGCATCTCGATCCGCTCCTTGATCAATTCCATCGATCCCCTGAACTGGATACGAGTAGGGAATAAACTCGCCGCTGAAAAACCCGATCTGATCATTGTACGCTATTGGCTGCCTTTCATGGGTCCCGCCCTCGGAACGATCCTGCGTCGCATCCGAACAAATAAACATACCCGCATCGTTTGTGTAGCCGATAATATCATTCCCCATGAATCGAGACCCGGCGACGAGATCTTTACCCGCTACTTCATTCGCCCCTGCGAGGCCTTTCTCACCATGAGCGAAAAAGTTAAAGAAGATCTACTGCCCCGAGTCACTCGGCAAGCTGTCACCCTCGCCTCCCACCCACTCTACGATAATTTTGGCGATGCCATCGACTCCACCGCCGCCCGGTCCAAACTGGGCATCAATCCAACCGAAAAAGTTATTCTGTTTTTCGGATTCATCCGACGTTATAAAGGTCTCGATCTGCTGCTGCAAGCCATGGCCGATCCGCGCATCCGCGAACAAAACATCAAACTGATGGTGGCCGGCGATTTCTATGAAGATCGAGCGTCCTACGACACGCTGATCGAACAATTGAAGCTCCAAGATCAGCTGATCCTAAAAACTGATTTCATACCCGATTCGCAAGTAAGAGATTATTTATGCGCTGCCGATTTTGTGATCCAGCCCTATAAAAATGCCACCCAGAGCGGGGTAACACCCCTCGCCTATCATTTTGAAAAGCCCATGCTGGTAACCAATGTGGGGGGATTGCCGGGACTGGTCCCACATGAACAAAGCGGACTGGTCTGCGAACCGGATCCGGCATCCATCGCGACGGGTATTTTGCATTTGTATCAACTGGGTCCACAATATTTTCAACCACATCTCCGGCGGATCAAACAAGATCTCAGCTGGCCCCGTTTCATTGATAAATTGATCGATCTGGCAAATGGTATACAGAAGTAAAGCTCCGTTGCGGATCGGATTGGCCGGCGGGGGGACGGATGTCAGTCCCTACAGCGACCTCTACGGAGGGGCCATCCTCAATGCCACGATTTCTTTGTATGCGCGCGCGAGCATCGAATGGCTCGATGAACCGATCGTTCAGATAGAGGCCACGGATCGATCGGAGATGGTAACCTTGCCCCTGGCCGATATACTCCCGATCAACGGCGAATTGGATCTGGTGAAAGGCGTTTATAATCGACTGAAAAGAGAAGGCAAGTTGCCCTCCCGTGGTATCCGTGTCCGTACGGAGGTAGATGCACCGGCCGGTTCCGGTTTAGGCACCTCCTCCACCCTGATGGTAGCGATACTGGGTGCCTTTGCGGAAGCTTGTAAGCTCTCGTACGGAGAGTATGACCTGGCGCATTTGGCCTATGAGATCGAACGAAAGGACCTGGGACTGGCCGGAGGCAAACAGGATCAGTATGCGGCCACCTTTGGGGGAGTGAATTTCATGGAATTTTACGCAGACGATAAAGTGATCGTGAATCCCTTACGGGTAAAGCCTGAATATTTAGATGAACTGGAAAACAATCTGCTACTGTATTATTCGGATACCAGCCGGGAATCGGCCCGGATCATAGCGGTGCAGCAAAAAAATGTACACGATAAAAATACCCGCTCCATCGAGGCCATGCATCAACTGAAGCAACAAGCCCTCCAAATGAAAGAAGCCCTGCTCCAAGGTGAACTTGACTCTATCGGTGACATTTTAGATTTTGGGTTTCAGCAAAAGAAACAGATGGCGGAAGGCATCAGCAATGACTGGCTCGAACAGATCTACGAAACCGCCCGAAAAGCGGGTGCCAGCGGGGGCAAGATCTCCGGCGCCGGTGGGGGTGGCTTTATGATATTTTATTGTCCGGCCAATACTCGTCATGCCGTGGCCGAATCACTGACCCGACTGGGTGGACGTGTGCAGTCCTACCAATTTACCGGCAGTGGCATCCGGTCCTGGACCGCTTAAGATTCTCCCGCTATCTTTGAGGGATGGAAAAGATCCGTTCGATACTGCAAGCCTCCATTCAAACGAAGCAACTGATCCTGCAAGATGAAAAATTGTTGGACCAAGTGAATCGTTCCGCCCAATGCATCACCCAGGCTTTTCAGCAAAAAAAACGGCTATATCTATGTGGAAATGGTGGCAGTGCGGCCGACGCTCAACACCTGGCGGCTGAATTTTCAGGTCGTTTTTACACGGACCGAAAAGCCCTGCCTGCCGAGGCCCTGCATGTCAATTCCTCCTACCTGACAGCCGTCGCCAACGATTATGGCTATGACCTGGTCTATGCCCGTTTGGTTGAAGGCATCACAGAATCTGGAGATGTATTGATCGGACTTTCCACTTCCGGAAACTCACCCAATGTGGTGAAGGCATTTGAGTCCGCCCGAACACTGGGCGTCATCACCATTGGCTTCACGGGTGAAGCCGGCGGAAAAATGAAAGCGCTATCCGACTACTGGATCGGTATTCCCAGCAACGACACCCCCCGTATCCAGGAGGCACACATCACGTTGGGACATATCCTTTGCCAACTGGTCGAAGAATCTTTTTTTCAACTGAACGCACCGAATTCATGATCCGCGAAGCGATCGTGCTGGCCGGGGGACTCGGCACCCGTCTCCGAGCTGAACTCCCCGATATTCCGAAATGCCTGGCTCCGGTTGCGGAGAGACCGTTTTTGTTTCATGTTATCAATTACTGGCGCTCACAAGGAGTAGAAAGATTTGTTTTCTCACTCGGATACAAACACGAGCAGATACAGGAGTACCTGGCCAAATATTTTCCAACGCTGCCACGGGAAGAGGTGATCGAGCAAGAACCGCTGGGAACCGGAGGTGCCATCGTCAAGGCTTTGCAGAGCTGCCAGCAACCACACGTGCTGGTGTTGAATGGTGATACCTTATTCAAGGGCGATCTGCATGCCGCGGCACGGTTGCACCAGGAACAGTCCGCCGCCTGTACCCTACTGCTGAAATCCCTGGAAAATTTCGACCGCTACGGCGTGGTGAACACGGATACGAAGGGACCAGTAA
>SXXL01000057.1 GCA_005789565.1 Bacteroidota bacterium
GCGTGCATTTTATCATCCACCATGTGGTGCAGCTTGATCATGTAGATCACGCCCACGGTTGCTTTTTGGTGGAAGCGCTCGCCGGTTTCACCGTCGTACAGGTAGGTGTGTCCGAACGTCGGGAGGTTGGCACGCTGGCAGTAGTTACCGATCTCCTCCACGGTGGCACCATCGAAGATGGGCGTGGAAAATTTCAGTCCCAGTTGCTGTCCGGCCCATCCCAGGATGGTCTCATAGATCTGTCCGAGGTTCATCCGGCTCGGTACCCCCAGCGGATTCAACACCACATCGACCGGTGTTCCGTCCTCGAGGAAGGGCATGTCTTCGGCACGAACGATCTTGGCCACGATGCCTTTGTTTCCGTGACGACCGGCCATCTTATCCCCTACTTTCAGTTTCCGCTTCACGGCCAGGTAAACCTTGGCGAGTTTCAATACACCGGCGGGCAATTCGTCCCCGATGCTGATGTTGAACTTCTCGCGTTTGTAACGGCCCAGTTCTTCGTTGAACTTGATGTTATAGTTGTGCAGCAGGGTGTTGATGCGGTCGTCGGTCCTGGCGTCACCGGTCCATCCCAACGGATTGACGTTGACGATGTCCAGCCCGCGTAACTGCCGATCCGTGAACTTGGCGCCCTTGGGGATCTGTACTTCGCCGAAGTTGTTGCTGACGCCGGCCGAACTGTGATCTTTCAGCAGCGTACTCAATTTCTCGATCAGCACATCCTTGAGGTCGTTCTCGTTCTTCTCATGCATTTTCTCCAGCTTCTCGAGTGCGGCTTTCTCGCGCAATTTTCCATTCTTATCTTTTTTCGCACGCTGGAAGAGTTTCTTTCCGATCACCACACCCTCCACGCCATTGGGCGCTTTGAGCGAAGCGTCTTTGGCATCGCCGGCCTTGTCGCCGAAGATGGCCCGGAGCAGTTTCTCCTCGGGGGTCGGATCGCTTTCGCCTTTCGGGGTGATCTTACCGATGAGGATATCGCCTTCTTTCACGTGGGCACCGATGCGAATGATACCGTTCTCGTCGAGTTCCTTGGTGGCCTCTTCGGAAACGTTCGGGATATCGGGGGTCAATTCCTCTTCGCCGAGTTTGGTGTCGCGTACTTCAAGTTCATATTCGGAGATGTGTACGGAGGAGAACATATCTTCTTTCACCACCCGCTCGCTGATCACGATGGCATCCTCGAAATTGTATCCTTTCCAGGGCATGAAGGCCACTTTCAGGTTCTTACCGAGGGCCAGCTCACCGCCTTGGGTAGCGTATCCTTCGGTGAGGAAATCACCGCGTTTTACTTTCTGTCCTTTTTTAACGGCGGGGCGGAGGTTGATACAAGTCTCCTGGTTGGTCTTTATGAATTTGGTCAGTCGGTAGATCTTGAGATCGTCTTCGAAGCTCACCAGTTTTTCGGAGGCATCGCGGTCGTAGCGGACGTGGATCTCGTTGGCATCCACGAATTCAACCACCCCGTTTCCTTCGGCGTGGATCTGGATGCGGGCGTCGCGGGCGGCCTTTCCTTCGAGACCGGTACCGACCACGGGCACGTCCGGACGGAGCAGGGGCACGGCTTGCCGTTGCATGTTCGATCCCATCAAGGCGCGGTTGGCATCGTCGTGCTCCAGGAAGGGGATCAGCGAGGCGCTGAGTCCCACGATCTGATTGGGTGCCACGTCAATGAATTCCACGTCTTTTTTATCGAGGATCGGGAAGTCGCCGGTTTCCCGGCTGACCACTTTTTCGGTTTGTAAGATGCCTTTCTCATCGAGCGGCGTATTGGCCTGGGCGATCTTGGCCAGGTCTTCTTCTTCGGCGCTGAGGAAAGTCAGTTCCCGCATGTTCACTTTTCCTTCGTTCACTTTCCGATAGGGCGTTTCGATGAAGCCCATATCGTTGATCTTGGCGTGCACGCAGAGTGTGGAGATCAGACCGATGTTGGGTCCCTCCGGCGTCTCGATGGTACAAAGCCGTCCGTAGTGCGAATAGTGTACGTCACGCACCTCGAAACCGGCACGTTCGCGGCTGAGTCCGCCTGGCCCCAGAGCAGAGATACGACGCTTGTGCGTGATCTCGGACAATGGGTTGGTCTGATCGAGGAACTGTGATAACTGCGAGGTTCCGAAGAACGAGTTGATCACGGAAGAGAGTGTCCGCGCGTTGATCAGGTCAACGGGCGTGAACACTTCGTTGTCGCGCACGTTCATCCGCTCGCGAATGGTACGGGCCATCCGGGCCAGTCCCACGCCGAACTGCGCATACAGTTGCTCGCCCACGGTCCGCACCCGGCGGTTGCTGAGGTGATCGATGTCATCGATCTCGGCTTTACCGTTGGTGAGGCGAACCAGGTATTTGATGATGAGGATGATGTCCTCCTTGGTCAATGTCTTTTTCTCGAGTGGCTGATCGATGTTGAGCTTGCGGTTGATCTTGTAGCGACCCACTTCACCGAGGTCGTAACGCTTATCGCTAAAAAATAATTTATCGATGATGCCGCGGGCGGTCTCGTTATCGGGAGCATCGGCGCCACGGAGTTGGCGGTAGATGAATTTCACCGCCTCCAACTCGCTGTTGGACGTGTCTTTGTTGAGCGTGTTGTAGATGATCGCATAATCACCGCCCACGTCTTCCCGCTGGATGAATACGCTGGCCACTTCCATCTCGGAGATGGTTTCGATGGCCGCCTCATCGAGTACAGTATCGCGCTCCATCACCACTTCGTTACGCTCGATGGAAACCACTTCACCGGTATCCTCGTCCACGAAATCCTCCACCCAGGTGCGCAGCACGCGGGCCGCGAGTCGCTTGCCGACGTGTTTGGCCAGGGCTTTCTTTTCGGCCTTCACTTCATCGGCCATGCCGAAAAGTTCCAGGATATCCTTGTCGGTCTCGTATCCGATCGAACGAAGCAGGGTCGTTACGGGAAATTTCTTCTTCCGGTCGATGTACGCATACATCACGTTGTTGATGTCGGTCGCAAATTCCATCCACGCACCCTTGAACGGGATCACGCGGGCGGAGTAGATCTTGGTTCCATTCGGGTGAATGGACTGACCGAAGAACACCCCGGGGGAACGGTGCAGCTGCGATACCACCACGCGCTCGGCACCATTGATGACGAACGTGCCGCGCGGGGTCATGTAGGGGATATTGCCCAGGAATACGTCCTGTACGATGGTCTGGAAATCGACGTGCTCCTCGTCGTTACAGCTGAGGCGCAATTTGGCCTTCAACGGAACGGCATAGGTGAGTCCGCGCTCCATACACTCTTCGATGGTGTAGCGGGGCGGGTCGATGAAATAATCCAGGAACTCCAACACGAAGATGTTGCGGGTGTCGGTAATGGGAAAGTTGTCTTTGAACACGCGGAAAAGTCCCTCGATGTTACGTTTGTCGGGCGTGGTCTCCAATTGGAAAAATTCCTTGAACGATTGGATCTGCACTTCCAACAAATCGGGGGTCTCCGCGAGATGTTTGATCTTTCCGAAATCGATGCGGGTGTTCATTTTCGCTGCTGACATAGTCGAAACCGGTTTTTACAACGTTTTGGACATAGCTTACTCGTTGGGGCTTCCGGACTGAACAGAACAGAATTCCCTGTAAATCAATTACTTACAACGAGAAAAGAATGTCAAAATAGATTTGGCCAAAATAAAGGATGGCAAAGGTAGGGAAATGGCGTGATTCAACAAGAAAAGTTTGGTCACAAAATCTTGGAATACAGCCCGGTTCGTGGGTTGGGTGGCGATACTGATGTGGCCGATCTTGCCGCCGTGTTCCACCAGTCCCTTCGAAAGGCCTTTACGTTCAACCGGCGCGAGCGCTGGGGATTGATCTTTCTGCTGGGGGGCCTGGGTGGACTCTACGGATTGACCTTTCTGTTTCCGGCCAGGCCGCTACCCGAAGGGCCGGGGTTTGTTCAGGGTCCAAATGACTCGGATAAAAATCAAGATCAGGGGATTATAAAAAATAAGTCCCCCCACATATCCTTGCCTTTGGAGCCATTCGACCCGCATGAAATTTCGGAGCAGGGTTGGGTGGACAGGGGCCTCTCGGCGCGGACGGCCCGTACCATTCGAAATTATTTATCGAAGGGGGGTCGGTTTCGGCGGACGGAGGATCTGAAAAAAATATGGGGATTGCGCCCGGCAGATTACGAACGGTTAAGACCGTATGTGCGGATCCGGAAAGTGGAGGAACTGGAACGCCGAACGGGTGAGCATGATGGATGGTCTCAAAAAAAATCGACCTGGAAATCTTTTGAGCCGGTAGCCCGTGTGTCAACGACGGTAGACATTAACCGATCCGATTCGGCTCAGTGGGAGATTTTGCCGGGGATCGGTCCGGGATATGCCCGTCGGATCATCCGGTATCGGGATCGGTTGGGCGGATTTGTGCATCTGGATCAGGTTGCGGAAACCTATCAATTACCGGATTCGGTGTATCAGCGGATTCGCCCTCTCCTCACCCAACCGGAATCCGGTATCATTCGAAGGATATCGCTGAATACGGCACCCCTCGATTCGTTGGGCCGTCATCCGTACATCGGATTTTCGAAAGCGCGGTTGATCGTACGGTATCGCGAACAGCATGGTTCGTTTACGGAGGTGGAGCGGTTGCTCGACATTGAAACGCTGGATCCGGTCTGGTTGAAGCGTATTCAAGTCTACCTGACCTTGTAGGATCAAAATAAAAAAAGCCCCGAGCGGGTCGGGGCTTATGATCAGGTTGAAGGATCGAATTAAGCGATCTCCACTTCGGCGCCGGCTTCTTTGAGCTTGGCTGCGATGTCTTCGGCTTCTGCCTTGGAGACACCTTCTTTCACGGGCTTAGGAGCACCGTCTACGAGGTCTTTGGCTTCTTTAAGTCCGAGGCCGGTCAGGTCTTTGACCACCTTCACGACGTTCAGTTTGGAAGCACCACCGCTCTTCAGGATCACATTGAAAGCGGTTTTCTCTTCCGCTGCGGCGGCTCCGCCACCTTCACCACCACCGGCCATTACGACGGCGGCAGCTGCGGGCTCGATGCCGTATTCCGATTTCAGAAAATCTGCCAGTTCCTGGACTTCTTTCACGGTCAGGCCAACCAGGCTTTCCGCGAGGGCTTTTACATCTGCCATTGTGTTTTCATTTTTACCGTCTTCACAGCGTAGGCTCCGACGGCGTGTTTAAAAAAATTGTTTCGTCGGTTCTTTTGGCTCATCCGACACATGAGCATATTTATTTGGATCCGTCCAAATCGATTTATTCCGCGGCGGCGGCTCCCTGCTTTTCGTGATGATGCAACAGGGCGGCCAGTACGCGCTTGGCGGGAGATTGCAACAGTCCGATCACCTCGCCGATCAATTCATTCTTCGTCTTGATCTTAGTGAGGGCAACCAGGCTATTGTCGCCGGTATACACATCGCCGTTGATGAAGGCAGCTTTGAGGACCGGACGATCGCCGTTGGTTTGCTTTCGGAAGGAACTCAGGATCATCGCTGGCTCCTTGGGATTGTCGGAGAACATCAGCGCGGTTACCTGGTTCAGCGACTCGTACACGCCGGCGTAACGTTCATTATCGAGCGACTCCAGCGCTTTTTTGATGAGGGTGTTCTTGGCCACCTTCATCTCCACGTTCTTACTGAAGCACGCGCGGCGCAATTTGCCCACTTGCTCTACGGTGAGCGACTCGGTGTCGGTCACATAGAAGTTATTGTATTGCGAGAACTTGCCTTTCAGCAGTTCGATCACTTCGTTTTTTTGTTCTTTTGTCATGACGGTTATTTAGATCGTCTTTGCAGGCGATTAGTGAACAAATGCTTTGGTGTCAATGGCGATGCCGGGGCTCATCGAGCTGGCCATGCTGATGCCTTTCAAATAGGTGCCTTTGGAAGAAGAGGGCTTGGCTTTGATGATGGCGTTCAGCAATTCCTGGCTGTTCTGCTCGATCTTTTCGGGAGTGAAACTCACGCGACCGATGGAGGCGTGTACGATACCCACTTTATCGACCTTGAAGGCGATCTTACCACCCTTGACGTCGTTGATGGCCGCGGCCACATCGTTGGTAACGGTACCGGTCTTGGGGTTGGGCATGAGGTTACGCGGTCCGAGTACCTTACCCAGCTTACCGATCTTGGGCATTACGGCCGGGGTCGCGATGATCACGTCGATATCAACCCAACCACCTTCGATCTTGGTTACGAACTCGTCCAATCCGACATGATCGGCACCCGCCGCTCTGGCTTCGGCTTCTTTGTCGGGCGTGCAGAGTACGAGTACGCGCTTGGTCTTACCGGTACCATGCGGAAGCGTGACGGTTCCGCGGATGGCCTGGTCGGCTTTTTTAGGATCGACACCCAAACGGATGTGGAGGTCGACCGAGGCATCGAACTTACAGGTGGTCACTTGCTTGACCAGGTTCGATGCTTCTTTCAAGGAGTATGCTTTGTTGGCGTCCACTTTCGTTTCGGCCTGCTTGCGTTTTTTGCTGATGAATGCCATGTTGATTCGTTTTGTTCACCGGCCGGGGCCGGATCGGTCATCGATTAATTTTCCCAGGGGGCTTTTCCTTCTACGTTGAGGCCCATGCTTCGGGCGGTACCGGCTACCATTTTCATGGCGCTTTCGACGGTGAAGCAGTTGAGGTCGGGCATCTTATCCTCCGCGATCAATTTGATCTGATCCCAGGTAACCTTGCCCACTTTGGCGCGGTTGCTTTCCTTGGACCCTTTCTGGATCTTGGCCGCTTCCATCAGCTGTACGGCTGCGGGCGGGGTTTTGATGATGAACTCAAAACTCTTGTCGGAGTAAACGGTGATGAGAACGGGAAGAACTTTCCCTTGCTTGTCCTGGGTCCTGGCATTGAACTGCTTACAGAATTCCATGATGTTGATACCCTTGGAACCCAGTGCCGGACCGATGGGCGGAGCCGGATTGGCTTGGCCGCCCTTGCATTGCAGCTTTACGAAGCCGCTGATTTCTTTTGCCATCTTTTTTGATTTATTGGTTCAAACGATCTTTCTAGTCCCGGAAGGACGATACCGGATCTTCCAAATTCCTCAGGACCGCCGAGGCGGTAGTAAAGAGCTAATTGGGGGTGCAAAGATAGCGGGTGTGGGTGAGTCCCCAAAGGGAAATCGGGTATTTTTTCGAGGCGACACAAAAAAGCCCGTCTCCTATCGGAAACGGGCCTCAAATCCTTGAGCCTCAGCGGGCTGATCAGCTGATCTTTTCGACCTGCATGTAGCTGAGCTCCACCGGGGTAGCCCGGCCGAAGATCTTGACCGTCACCTTGAGTTTTTTCTTCTCGTCGTTTACCTCCTCGATCATGCCGTTGAAATCGTTGAACGGACCTTCGATGATCTTGATGGTTTCGCCCACGATGAAGGGTTCGACCATGGCCACGCCACCGGCCTCGGCCATCTCGTCCATTTTACCGAGCATCTTATTTACCTCGGACTTGCGCAGGGCGATGGGATTATCCTTGCCGAGGAAGTGGATCACATTGGTCGTATTCTTGATCAGGTCGCGCAGGTCGTCGTTCAATTTTCCGGAACTAATCTCGATCATCACATAGCCGGGATAGTAGTTGCGCTCCCGCACCACTTTTTTGCCACTGACGACCTTATATACTTTCTCCACCGGCAGGAACACTTGCTTGACCGCCTCGCTCCAGCCACTGCGGGCAATTTCCTTGTCGAGGTATTCCTTTACCTTTTTCTCCTTGCCACTGATCACCCGAAGCACGAACCATTTGGTATTGGCATCCGCTTGGGCGATGGCGTCGTTTTGTTGTACGGGCGCGTCCATTAGAAAAGTTGTTTATAGATGAACTTGAATCCGTTGCCAATGCCCGAATCCATGAGCAGCACGACAAAGGTGATCAGCAGGGTGGCCGCCAGTACGATCATGGTGGACTGCTGCAGTTGCGACCAGGTGGGCCAGCTGACTTTCTCGGTCAGTTCACGCAGACTCTCCTGGAAATGGTTGGTGATCTTTTTCATATTATTCGTTTCGCACGGGCAGAGAGATTCGAACTCCCATCAACGGTTTTGGAGACCGCTATTCTGCCATTGAACTATGCCCGTTCAGGTTCGCTTTTATGAACAACAAAGTACCTGGGGGTTAGCCCAAGTACTTTGTAAGTTATTGATTTGCAAGCTTTTGTTTGGATAAATTCCAAACAGGCTTACTTGATGATCTCAGTCACCTGTCCGGCACCCACGGTACGGCCACCTTCGCGGATCGCGAACTTCAGACCTTTTTCCATGGCGATGGGCTGGATCAGTTTTACGGTCAGCTGGGTGTTATCGCCCGGCATGATCATTTCGGTTCCGGCAGCCAGTTCTACTTCTCCGGTTACGTCAGTGGTACGGAAGTAGAATTGAGGACGGGACTTGTTAAAGAACGGCGTGTGACGTCCACCTTCTTCTTTGCTCAGCACGTATACCTCGGCTTTGAACTCGGTGTGCGGTGTGATGGATCCGGGCTTCACGATTACCATTCCACGACGGATCTGGGTTTTCTCGATACCGCGGAGCAGCAGTCCGGCGTTGTCTCCGGCCTCTCCCTCATCGAGGAGCTTGCGGAACATTTCCACACCGGTTACGGTGGAGGTCAGCGGCGCTTCGATCAGACCTACGATCTCAACACCTTCACCTACTTTGATACGTCCGCGCTCGATACGTCCGGTCGCAACGGTACCACGGCCGGTGATCGAGAATACGTCCTCAACCGACATCAGGAAGGGTTGATCCACGGGGCGGGGAGGCAGCGGGATATATGTATCAACCGCGGTCATCAGATCTTCTACTTGCTTCACCCCATCGGCATCTCCTTCGAGGGCCTTGATGGCAGAACCTTTAATGATGGGCGTGTTGGCACCATCGAATCCGTAGAAGGTCAGCAGGTCGCGGATCTCCATTTCAACCAGGTCCAACAACTCAGCGTCATCAACCAGGTCAACTTTGTTCATGAACACAAC
>SXXL01000058.1 GCA_005789565.1 Bacteroidota bacterium
CATCGCCGCCATTTAAATCAAGTGCCACAGCTAGCGGATCATTTGCAGCAATTGGATCTCGGTGTATTGGGAGTAGGCGAGGGGGTCGATTCGTTTGCAGTCTTTTCGGATCACTTCTTCCAGTAGCAGGCGGGTTACGAGGGCGAAGTTTTGGTCTTTTACGTCGAGGTTGGCTTCGAGGGAGGCCAGGGCGGAGATCTCGTTCAGGTTATAGGAGCCGATGGTAGTCCAATGATCATCAATGGTAGCCGCTTTGGCGTGCAGCACGTTGGATTGGTATTCATAGATCTCGATACCGCGTTCGAGCATCCAGCGGTAGAGGTGTCGTTCGGCGGCTTTGGCCAGGGGCACATCGGAGACGCCGGTTAGAATGAGGCGGATGCGCACGTTGCGTTTGCGGGCTTGTGCGATCTTTTTTCGAAGCAGTCGTCCGGGTAGAAAATAACTGCAGCAGATCAGGATATTTTTTTCGGCGTGTTGGAATTGTTCTAGGTAGCTGCGGGTGATCTCGCGTTTGCGTCGAACCCAGTCGTTGTACCGGAGCCGGCAATCTTTTTGTTGTGCTTTCAGGATTTGGTCGCCGAAGGCATCGATGGCTTTCCATTCGATGCGGGGTGGCAATTCTTTTTCGCCCCAGAGCAAACGGCATTGGTGGTAAGCGATGTAAGCGGTTTCGCCTTCGAGGTAGGCGGCTAAATCGAACCAGGCCGGTTGGTTGGGCAGGTCGTTGTAGCGGTCGCAGATGTTGAGTCCGCCAATGAGCAGTTTGATCCCATCGGCCACTACGATCTTATGGTGCAGGCGTCGGCCTACATAGAACCGGGTGCTGCGCAGCAGGGGTTCGAACCATTTCACTTCCACGCCGGCGTCTCGCAAGGAAGAAACCCGTTTATTATCGAGCCGGGCCGAGGCATAGGCATCCAGGTGCAGGTGTACCGATACATTACGTTTGGCGGCGGCGCGGAGTTGTTCGATGATCCGATCGCCGGTGTCATCGGGTTCAAAAATGTAGAATTGGAGGTGGAGGGATGTTGTCGCGGCTTGGATCATTTGTTCCAGCCGGCTGAAGTAGGGGCGTCCTCCTCGGAGGAGTTCGACCCGGTTTCGAGGGGAGTAGCCGATATGCATGGCCTGTTTGATCCGGCTCATGGGGTAAAGGTAGTGGGAACACCCGGTCGAGTGGGTCTGACCGCGGTCAGCTGACGAGTTTTCCGAAGCAATTATCACGGAAACGGCCCGATTGTCTTCCATTTTGCACAAATCGGTGCACCGCTTATCTTTGCCCTCCCCTAAGGGGCCCAGGTGGCGAAATTGGTAGACGCACCGTCTTCAGGTGGCGGCGCCGCGAGGTGTGCTGGTTCGAATCCAGTCCTGGGCACGAACAATAAAGTCCTGCACGAAGTGCGGGACTTTATATTTGGCAGCGTGGCAAGCTCGCTTGCCTAAGCAGACAAATAAAAAGGACAGGTGAGCGAAGCGAGCCAGGACTTTTTTTGTTAGTAAGCCCCCTCGTAGGACGTATAGGATCACTGAAAGTAATCCAGTCCTGGGCACGAGTAAATGTCCCGCACGAAGTGCGGGGCTTTTTTATTTTGACGGCGTGCAAAGCAGACAAGTTAAAAGCCCGTCACAGCGAAGCCGTGTGGGGCTTTGGGTAAGCCCCTCGTAGGGCGTAGAGGATCACTGAAAGTAATCTCGTTAACCAAAAAGCCCGACAGAAGTCGGGCTTTGAAAAATTATATGGCAGTTTTTAGCGTCGAGTTCTTTTTCGCTTGATCATTTTTTTCAACTCTTCAACCGTTTGCTCCAATTCTTTAATGCGTTTTTCCTGGTCACTATTTTTACGCTCTAAATTGGAGATCTTAAAGCTGTGCACTTCTGTATAGTCTACTGCCAGCATGCCATCCTGACCCTCTGAAACAGCTGCGGGGAAAACTTTTTGTACATCTTGGGCAAGGTACCCGTAAAGAGATCTACTTGAATTATTGTTCTTCCACTGATACTCTACGAAGTTGATATGGTCGTCGCTTTCCCAGGTATTCAGAACATTCTTGAGTCTTGCATCTGAAATAGATGACCAAGAAGAGCCACCTGCATTCACTTGCAGCCTGACAGTTGAACCGTCTTCAAGAATGCGCAGTGAATGCAAGTTTGATGGCTCTTTAAATACATCAAATGACCATTTGACGGCATTGGATGATGAATGTAAATCTATTTGACCGCCTTCATTTACATTGTCTGTCTGACCAATTGAAAGTTTTGATGCCGGAGAGTTCGTGCCGATACCTACATTTCCACCTTCTGATTGCATAATCAAATTAGTATACCCAGATGATGTTACGTTATCAAAATATAAAGCATTTTTCCAACCAGCTCCATTCCAATATTGGAACCTTAATCCTTTACCGCTTGTTCCTGTCGGTTGGTCTGCTCTTAAAATTAAATTGTTACCATCTGTTGTTTGCACATAAGCATCAGCACCTGATTTAATAGATATATTACCTGCAACTTCTAATCGAGTCCCAGATGTAATACTTGTCGTACCGTACCATTGACGGAAGGGATGATCACGCCTTGAATGACCGCCAGGTTGCCGGATGGGTTTGAGTTGTTGGTGCAGGTGGATGGGCCGTTAGGGACATTTAAATAGTTGGTAATCTCACCCGAGGCGGAAGTAGTGTATCGGCTGTTATAGCTCAGGAAAGTGGTGGTCGGTGCGTTGATCGTCCACCGACTGCCGTTGTTCTGAAAGCCGCTGGTGTATGGGATCAATGCATAGAAGCGATAGGTGGTGCCGGCTTGTACTGAAAAAGAAAGTCCCGTAACATCTTCCAGTGTATTGGCGGTTGCGTTGTTGTTTGTCACATCGCTGGTTAGAGTCGCCAACTGACGGTCGCCGGTACTCGGAATAGCAAAAACCCCGTCTGCGCGTAGAAAACCGGTGCTTCCGCCGCCACTGGCCGGTACCAGTCCCTTTGTGGTGCTGCTGAACGTATTCAAGATGGATGTGGCCTGCGAAGCATTCAGGTCCTCCACTTTTCCGGTGCCTGCTGAAACACGGCCTTTGATCGTTTGTGAGGCAATATTGGACAGCTCATTATTACTGATCGGCGTGACCGTTAGTATCTCGGATAAAAGATTCGAAAAGCCACGCGTACTCAGGTTGCCATTGGCATCGGTTGTAAGCAAAGTAGATTGTGTGACGTTGCTTCCAATACTTTCCAGCCGAACGGTTCCGTTCACATGAAATTTAGTAGTGGGATTCTGCGTCCCGACTCCCACGTTTCCGATGGGTTTTGAGAAGATGTTGTTGCCATTCACTTGCCATTTACTGGTATCCAATTGTATGCGCGTGCCTTTGGGACCGATCGCGACCTGGCCCATGGCCAAGCTTGAAAAAAACAATAATGGAAGCAGGGCTAATTGTTTCATAGAAGGGTAAAGATGATAAACCCTTCCTTGGAAGGGTTTATCAATTGAGTGCAGAAACGAAAGGAGATTAAGAAATGGATGTCAGGAGATTATTTAACCCACTGCACCTCGATCACATCACCGGCAACGATCAATGCAGTCATCGCGGAAGTAAGCGTTACCTGTCCAGCGCCGGTAGTGAAATCGGTGACGGGAATGAGCTTCGCTCCGTTGCGGTACACCCAAACTTTCGAGGCAGTTGCCGGCATGTTGGTTACCGCGTAGCTGCTTTGTCCGGCCGTGCTGGTGAAGTATACACCACCGCTTTGCAACAATGTTTCCGCGGTTACCCGTTTCAGGGTTCCGTCGGCACTGGATACGACCAGGCTGTCGCTGGCCAATGAACCGCTTTGAAGTCCGCTAATCTTCAGCGTGTTCGTCGCATCGGTTGCCAACGTGGTGGGTTTGATGAGCGTACCCCCCAATTGCACGGTATTGCCATTTTTGGTCAAACCATTCTCAAAGGTCAGTGCATTGAACAGTGAAGACGCCGAAATGAACTTCAGTTGCCCGGTCGATGGATCAACGACCATAACGCTGTCGGTGGTGTTCGATCCCGGCTGTAATCCGGTAATCTGTAAAAAGTTCGTGGCGCTGGTCTGGATGGTGGTAACCCGGTTCAAGACACCCCCCAGCTCGGCGATCTGACCATTTTTGGTCAAGCCGTTGGCAGCGAACTTCACAAAGCTGCTATCGCCCAGCTGTTTGGGCGTCACATACAAGATGGTACTGTCGGCTTTGGTGATCACTGCTGCGGTGTTGGAGATTACCCATTTGATGGTACCCTTGTTGTCGATGACCTGTGTGGTGTCTTTTTGAGCCAGTGCCGAAAAGGTCAGTCCGACACCCGTCATCAGGAGAAGTAGGGATTTTTTCATGTTTGGATTTGATTTATGGTTATAAAAATTGAATGATCTTGATTTGGTCACCCGCCTGGCAGGGAATCTCCGCCTGCAGCGTCGTAGGATTTCGTAAGACAAAAGATATCAGCACGCCGTTTCGGAACAGGAATACTTTGTTCGGATCCGTTACGGACGCCGGCGTGGGAAAGAGTAACTGCCCGTTCGTGCTTACGATCTGAACGACCTGTTGCGGCCCGGTCAGGAACGGCCCGCCACCGGAGGGCGCATTGGCCCGGATCCATTTGAGTCCGTCGCTGAAGTAGATACCCGGACTCACATCGTTCGCGATGGCCGTATTGTAGACCATCATGCCGGAAGTAAATGTTCGAAGCGGATCGGACTGCGTGGTTGACCGAAGGGAGATCCGGGGAAGGAGCAGTCCCTTTCCGGTCGACTCTAATTCCAGCACCGCATCCGGATTCAAGCTTCGGGGATTGTCACCCACCTTCGCCTGTGCCCGTACATCGGTCGACAAATGCGACAGGATCATTCCAGCCAGCACCACGATTTTTCGGTATGTTCTCGGTGTCATTATAGTCGGTTAAAGTTTTATGAATTGACCGGTTACGTTCAGCTGATCACCCCGATCATCTTTCAATTCTACGAGGTAGGTGCCTGCTTTCAGTCCGCTTATATTTAGTGAGAATATATTGATGCCAGGTACACAATGCACCGGTAAGGACGTCAGTTGTTGTTTGACGGAATTGTAAAGGTGTATCCAACCCCGTCCCGTATAGTCGGCGGTAATGCGTACTTGAATAACCGATCGGTCGCTGACCGGGTTGGGGAAAAGGACCATCTGTGTGGACCGAATTCTTCCGATGCCGATGGCGGTAATACCGGGGATCATCGTACCGGTAAGTTTACTGTTTCTGTTATTTCCGGTAGCGGAGGGCCTGCCGCTCAAGTCCACCCAGCTACTTCCATTCCATCCCACCAGTCGCAATTCATTTTTATCGGCAAATCGGGAGAGGTCGGGTGTGCTCACGGTGATCCGAATGCCTGCGCCGTTTCCGGTGGACTGAACACCCAGATTTCCTGTGGCACCCGTTAGCCAATCCCACTGTCCAACCGTACTCACCGACGAGATGGGTGAACGGACCTGCCGGGTCGGATGTAGCCCGGTATGGGGTGGTGTCGGGTCGGGATGAATGCCGGGATCTCCACCGATCCAGGCAGTTGCATACGCATCGGTAATGCGGTCGGGCTTTGATATTTCCAGGGTGCGTAACTCAACGCCATCTCCGATCGGAAACGTGAAGGCACTATTTCCAACTTTTTTCAGGTAACCATCGATCGAGTAGCGGTCGGAGTACTGGATAAATCGTGCGTCGTCATAGAGACCGAAAAATCCCGGGTCGGCTCCTCGGGCCGTCGTCCATCGCATGTTCGGATCGATTGAAAGGTCGATCGTTCCGAACAAAGCCATCTCCCGTCGCTCGGGAACATAGGCTGCTTGCGAGTGCACGGAATTGCCGACGCCCAGGCATAGTAATGGGGTAAAAAATAAAATTGACCGGTTGAACACGTACAGATCGCAGTTGGTTGGGTTGCAACATTACGCGTCCACGCGATCCCTAAATAGTGATCCGAATCATTCGAATGGATAATTCACGATCATCGGCGTTCGCTTGAACAAGTGATTGAATTCCGGCCCCTACTTGTAGTAGCTCCGGTCGCCTATCCAATTTTACTGATCTCGTGCTGGTGCAGCGACTTCACTTCTGCGATCACGCTGTGGTAATAGCGGTACCAGGCAGACTTACCCATTTTCTTAGCCTCTATGTGTTTGGGCTCTGCAGCCCAGGCGCGGACGGCATCCATGTCACTCCAATAACTGATGAAGGTGCCGCGGAATTTGTTAGCGAAAGATTATTTTCAGGGCTTCCTCGAGCAAGTCCAGGTCCTGCGGTCCGTTGAATGCCTGTATGGAATAGCGAAGGAATACGTGCTCGCCCGTTCGCATGACCGGAATCTCGATCTTATGCTCATCAAACAGGCGTGCTTTAAGTTTTTCCGGTTCCTGCGTTTTGATGGGGATGCTGAACATCTGTCTGACAAAAAAATCATTCAAGGGCACCAGCGGTTTCGTTCCCATTAAATCACAAAACCGCCAGGCATTATCCAACACGATCTTTCGGCAATCGGCAGATACTACATCCCATTGATGCTCTTTCATGAAATCGATGGCGGCCGGAATGCAGCAAAACCCGCTGAAATCACGCGTTCCTTGTTGCTGGTGATAGTCCTGATACCGCGAATGCGAGGGATGATCCGATTTATACCCCCAACTGATCACCAATGGATCGAATAGGTCTTGCAGCTCTTTTCGGACATATAGAAAGCTACTCCCTTTCGGAGTCATCATCCATTTGTGGCAGGCACCTGCATAGATATCCGCCCCGAGTGCGCGCAAGTTCAAGGGCACTTGTGCCGGGGCGTGGGCGCCGTCAACAAAGGTCATGATCCCCCTTTCCCGGGCAGCTTGTACGATCGGTTCAACCGGAAAGCGAATGGCTGTGCTGCTGGTAATATGACTGATGAAGATGAGTTTGGTCTTTGTGGTGATGCCTGCCAGAAACTGTTCTACGAAATCCTCCTCGCTTTCCAACGGGAGGCGTATCGGTTGCTTGATGTATTGAGCGCCGGATTTATCACAATAGTATTGCCAGGTGCGATCGCAGGCCCCGTACTCCCACGAAGTAGTCAGTACCTCGTCGCCGGCTTTCAGGTCCAAACTTTTGGCAATGATGTTGACGGCATAGGAGGGGTTGGTCACCAGGATCAGGTCGTCAGCATCCGCATTCAAAAATTCTCCCAGCGCCTGCTTCGATTCGCGGATATACCGCAATCCGTTTTGCGTGATGAATTGCACTGGCTCTTGCTCCAGTTCCAATTGAAATTGCTGGTAGCGTTCAAAAACCGGGCGGGGACAGGCCCCGAACGACCCAAAATTCAGGAAAGTGATATCCGGTCGGATCAGAAATTGATCTCGAAGCGCAGGTTGCGGCATGATTGTTTTAATTTTATGGTCATATTTCGGACATCGATTTTACCCTGCTTAAATGTAGTATAAAGGGGCACGACGTATTAAAATAAATATCAACAGTTGGACGTATGCCCGTGATCCAAACTTGGGCAGATCGTCAACATAACAAAATCTTTATGAACATCGCCATCATCGGCACCGGAAACGTAGGCGGAGCCCTGGCTACGAACTGGTCAAAAAAAGGACATTCTATTTTCTTAGGCGTTCAAAATCTGGAAAAGTTCAAGGGGATCGCTTTGCTGAGCAATCCCAATACAAAAGCGTTGCCGGTGCGGGAGGCGGTATCGCAGGCCGATGTGCTTTTGATCGCGACGCCGCCCACGGCCATCTTTGAGATCCTGGGGCAGCTGGGTGAGGTGAGTGGAAAAGTCATCATCGATGCCACCAATTCCGTTCGGCAGGCACCCGATCCGTACAAGACCGTGTATCATTGTTTGGCCGACAAGACATCCGCCGAGGTCGTCAAATGTTTTAACACCACCGGTTTTGAGAATATGCTCGATCCGGTCTATCAAGGAGTGGGGATCGATATGTTCATGGCTGGCGACAGCGAGAAGGCCAAGTCCGTTGCCACACAACTCGCGCTGGATGCCGGTTTTGGTTCCTGCATTGATTTCGGGAAATCCGATAAGGTGGAACTGCTGGAAAAATTCGCCCTTTCCTGGATCAACCTGGCGATCATGCAGGGGCAGGGTAGGGGGATCGCTTTTAAGTTGTTGAGACGCTGATGCCTCTTATTTCACGCATCCCCAAATCTTAGCAAGATGACTCTCGACCAACTGCTCGACTATGCCCTCTCCAAGTCCGAGGTGGAGGAATCGCTGCCCTTTGGCCCGGAGGTGCTGGTGCTGAAAACAAATGGTAAAATGTTTTTGCTGATCCCGTTGGATGCGGATCCGCTGCGCTTCAACGCCAAATGTGATCCCGAGCGAGCCGAACAGTTGCGAGCGGAATACACCGGCATACTGCCCGGGTATCACATGAATAAAAAACTCTGGAATACCGTCCTGCTCGATGGTTCGGTACCTGGGGCACTGGTTAGGGAATTGATCGATCATTCCTACGAATTGATACGGGCCGCTTCCAAAAAGTCCAAACCAAAGTCAAAATCCAAGACAAGCAAATGACCCGAGTGCATTTTATTCCACCGGCATGAAAAGCATCTTGAACAACACTCAAAAAATCAGTCCATAAATCGGGCTGAATTAAGTTTGCCTTTGCGAGATGATCATTTCTGCTTTTAGAACTAACTTGTGTCAAATTTCTTTTATGCACCAGCAAAACTTCAAGAACCACACCCGCTTTCATCCGCTATTTCATTATTTTTTGCTGCCACTCAGTTTGATCGGATTGGTGGGGGCCATTATTAATCTTTTTGGTGTTTCATCGGAGGGCAGAATGGCTTATGGGTTGTTGGCGCTGGCTTTTTTTCTGCTGTTCAACATCGCCGGTCTCGCGCGTATTTACTCGCTGAAAGTACAGGACCGGGTCATTCGGCAGGAAGAGAATTTTCGGCATTATGTGCTGACCGGTAAGCCGCTTGACCATCATTTGCGAACCGGACAGATCGTGGCCCTTCGTTTTGCTTCTGACGCCGAGTTCGTGGAACTCGCCGCCCGGGCTGTCAATGAAAAACTCAGTCCCCGGCAGATCAAAGAGTCCATTCGCCATTGGCGCGCCGATAACCGCCGCGTGTAAAGCCAATAGCCGCACCCTCATAGATTAAACTTTTTCCTACTCTCAGCGTCTAACTGACTTTATGAGAAATTTATTAGCGCTGGCCCTGCTTTTTCTTCTGTTTTTCTCCTGTAAGAAGGACGATCCCACCCCCGATCCCCCTCCCGTAAGCTCGCTGTACTTTCCCCCGGTTGCGGGTACGGAGTGGCAATCCCTCACCCCTTCCTCTTTGGGGTGGAATGAGTCGCAGCTCAACGACCTCTACACCTACCTCCAATCCAAGAACACCAAATCCTTCATGATCCTAAAAAACGGCAAGATCGTGGCGGAGAGATATTTTGGGACGTTCACGGCGGATAGTCTTTGGTACTGGGCTTCGGCGGGAAAGACCATGACGGCCCTGCTGGTGGGCATTGCTCAGCAAGAGGGTCTCATCAACCTCAACGCCCGCAGCTCGATCTACCTGGGAAGGGGTTGGACCTCCATGCCAATCCCAAAAGAAGACCTTATAACGGTTCGGCATCAGCTCACCATGACCACGGGTTTGGATGATGATCTGGGAGATGATGATTGCACCAACCCCTCCTGCTTGGTATACAAAGCCGATGCCGGTAGCCGCTGGGCCTATCACAATGCTCCCTACACCTTGCTGGATCAGGTAGTGGAAAATGCCACGGGTCTTAGCTACAATGCCTATTTCCAACAAAAGATCCGGAACGTCATTGGGATGAATGGACTTTGGGCTCGATCGGGTTTCAATAATGTCTATTTCAGCAATACCCGTAGCATGGCTCGTTTCGGGTTGTTGATGTTGAATAAGGGGAAATGGGATCAGACCTCGATCCTGCGCGACACAAATTATTTCAATGCACAAGTCAATTCCTCCCAGACCATCAATCCGGCCTATGGCTACCTCACGTGGCTGAATGGTAAATCGACCTTTATGGCTCCCATCTTTCAAACCGTGTTTCCCGGAATGCTGGTGCCCAATGCTCCGGCCGATATGTACTGTGCTCTGGGAAAGAACGATCAAAAGATCTATGTGGTGCCCTCCCAAAAACTGGTTGTGATCCGCATGGGAGAGTCCTCCGGAACGCCCGCACTGGCCCTGTCGGGACTGGACAACGAGCTCTGGGGCCGACTGCGACCGATCATCGGATATTGAGTACCTGGCATACGTATATCAAGCAAATCCGTTTTGTTTTTAAACCCGTAACATATAAATTGCTGTATCATTATAGAGACCAGCAACTATTCAAACGGGGTGTAACCGAAAAACCAAACGAGTAGGACTCAATCTGATTGCCATGAAATCCTTAAAAAATGTTTTCTACCTCTTCATCTGCGGAGCTTTATTGGTAACGCTCACGGCGGCGCTTCCTGGCAAATCTGCGGTTCATGCCCCATCGTTGGCTGCAAAGGAGAGTTTATTGATTTCGTCAGGCAGTATTTCAGCTGGTGTATTTGTAGAGCTATCCAGCAAAGATTTTTCAAAGGTGGCTGGCCGAAAGCTCAACTTCAAAGAGCGGATTGCCCTGGGACTGATACAAAAAAAGTTTAAAGCCGAGATAAAGGCGGGTCATCTCACCGCCGATACGGTCATCAACCTAAATCAGTTAGCGGATGAAAAAATGCCCCAGTTCAACATCGGAGGTTTTTTATTGGGTTTTTTTCTCGGCTTGATCGGAGTGGCATTGGCGTATATCTTCAGTAACGACAAAGGCTTTAGGCGCAATTCCTGGTACGGTCTGGGTGCATGGCTGATCCTGGTGGTTATCGCCGTGATGATCTAAGCGGTTAAACACGTCAGTCAAATTTCCGCATCGCTTCTTCCTGACCGGCCCGAAGAGTCACCACCTCATCAGTTGTTATCTTTGTACCATGCGTATAGGATTCGATGCCAAACGGGCTTTTCACAACGGGACCGGATTGGGGCACTACAGCCGGACCCTCATCCGCTCTCTGGCCGATACCTTTCCCGATCACCGGTATTTTCTATTCAATCCGAAGTCGAGTAAGCATTTTTCGCTGCCTTGGGACGGTGTAAGCAGACAACAGCTTCAGGAGATCCAACCGAGCCGCCCCTTGGATAAATTATTTCCCGCCGCCTGGCGATCGGCCTGGGTCAAAAATGACCTCCGAAAACTTTCGATCGACCTGTATCACGGACTCAGCCATGAGATTCCCCGGGGCATCGGCAAAAAAGGAATCCGGACGGTGGTCACCATCCACGATCTCATTTTTGAACGTTTCCCCGAGCAGTACAAGGCCATCGATGTGCGTATTTATCGACATAAATTCCGGTATGCCTGCGAACACGCCGATCGTATTATTGCCATCAGCGAGCAGACTAAACGCGATATCGTAGAGTTTTATCAAATTCCCGCCCGAAAGATCCGGGTCTGCTACCAGAGCTGTAATCCGGCTTTCTTTGAAGAGATCTCTGAGGAAGAAAAACATCGGATAAAAGAGCTGTATCAGTTACCTGAAAAATTCTTTCTCTACGTGGGCAGTATTATCGAACGTAAGAATCTGCTGCGCGTGGTGGAGGCGCTTTACCAGATCCGAAAGCAAACAGATATCCCCCTGGTGGTGATCGGTACCGGCGGAAAATACGAGCGGGCCGTGCGCGCGAAGGTGCAGGCGCTGGGACTGTCCTCCTCGGTCATCTTTCTATCTCATTTGCCACAGGCAAAAAATGATTCTCGTTTCAAAAACGCCGCCGATTTTCCGGCTATCTATCAATTGGCCTCGGCCATGATCTATCCTTCTTTGTTCGAAGGATTCGGCATTCCGGTGTTGGAGGCCCTGGCCAGCTCGCTGCCGGTGATCACCTCAAACCTCTCCTCTTTGCCGGAAGCTGCTGGTTCGGGTAGTTTACTCGTCGACCCCCATTCGTCCGATGCAATCGCTGCCGCGATGAATCAAGTGCTGCGCGATCCGGATAAAGTTGCGGACATGAAGGCCGTTGGAAGAAAACACGCGGCCTTGTTCACCCCCGAGGCCACGGCTCGAAAAGTCATGGATCTTTATGAATCCATATGATCGAATTTGAATCCGATATACAAAACTGCCTGCCGGTCCTACGAGCAGGAGGGGTGATACTCCATCCCACCGATACGGTATGGGGACTGGGGTGCGATGCCACCAACGAATCGGCGGTCTCCGAGATCTATGCCCTGAAACAACGGCCACTGACGATGCCCTTGATCGTGCTGGTACCGGACGAGCAGGATGTTCTGCAGCACGTGGCCGCCCCCGACCTCGCGTTGTTTGATTACTTGAAAACTTGTAACCAGCCAACGACGGTTGTATATGAGGGCGCGATCGGATTTGCCTCCAATTTATTGGGGGCGGATGGGAGCATCGCCATTCGGATCTGTGCGGATCCTTTTTGCCGGGCATTGCTCAAGCGATTTGGAAAACCGATCGTATCTACTTCGGCCAATCTACACGGATCCCCCACGCCAAGTTGTTTTGCTGACATAGACCCCGCCCTGATCGGGAAAGTCGGTCATGTCGTAGGCTTTCGGCAAAGTGATCCGACAAAAGCTCGATCCTCTACACTGATCCGCTGGGAAAAGGGTGTGCCGATGATCCTTCGGCCTTAGCGCGAACAGCTTTGTATCTTTGGCCGCTGATGGCCATTCAATTTTCACCGGAAGAACGAAACTGGCTGGACCGCGTGGCGGCGGCGGCACAGGAGCTGGGACTGGAAACCTATCTGGTCGGCGGATTCGTGCGCGATAAATTATTGAGCAGGCCCACCAAGGATGCCGATTTCGTTTGCGTCGGGGATGCCCTGGCATTGGCGCAGCGGGTAGCGGATACACTCAAACCCCGTCCCGCCGTCAGCTTATTCAAAACCTTCGGTACCGCGCACGTACAATGGAAGGATGGATGGGATCTGGAATTCGTGGGGGCCCGTCGCGAGAGCTATCAATCCGATTCCCGCAAACCCACGGTCGTACCCGGAACGATACAAGACGATCAGCTTCGCCGCGACCTCACCATCAATGCCCTGGCGATCTCCCTGGATCCCGATCGGTTCGGAGAACTGGTAGATCCATTCAATGGGCTGCAAGATCTGCAGGATAAAATTTTACGTACGCCCTTGCCACCAGCACAGACATTCACCGATGATCCGCTGCGCATGATGCGAACGATCCGCTTTGCTACCCAACTTGGGTTTACCATCGAGGAAGGAACCTGGGAGGGGATCTGCGAACAAGCCGACCGGATCCGGATCATTTCCCAGGAACGCATCACGGATGAGTTGAATAAGATCTTACTGGCCGAGAAGCCCTCTGTGGGACTGGACCTGCTCTATCGCTCCGGATTGCTGGAGCGGATCTTTCCACAATTGGTGGCCTTACGAGGTGCGGAGTACATTGATGGACACGGACACAAGGATAATTTTTACCATACCCTGCAGGTGTTGGATAACCTAAGTCGGCATACCACCGACCTGTGGTTACGTTGGGCAGCCGTGCTGCACGATATTGCCAAGCCGCAGACCAAACGATTTGAAAAGGGTCATGGCTGGACCTTCCACGGGCATGAAGTGGTGGGTGGACGAATGGTGCCCAAGATCTTCACACAGCTCAAACTTCCACTCAACGAACACATGCGGTTCGTCCGCAAACTCGTGGAGTTACACTTGCGACCGATCAGTCTCACCAAAGAGAACATCACCGATTCAGCGATCCGTCGCTTACTTTTTGATGCCGGGGATGATTTTGATTGCTTGATGCTTTTGTGCGAGGCTGATATCACCTCCAAGAATAAGCAGAAGGTGAATCGATATCTATCGAATTTTCAATTGGTGCGGGAGCGTTGCCGCGAGGTGGAGGAAAGCGATCAGATCCGCAACTGGCAGCCACCCATTACCGGAGAGGTGATCATGCAAACCTTCGGGCTGTCGCCCTCCAAGCCCGTCGGCATCATTAAGGATTCGTTGAAAGATGCCATGCTGGATGGGGTGATCCCGAATACCTATGAGGCGGCCCATGCCTTTATGTTGGAAAAGGGAAAGGAGCTGGGTCTGACGCCCGTAAGTTCCTGATGGCGATAGTGCCTCCTGACCTACCTTTGCGACATGGCCATTTTACGTTTTCGTATCTATTTTGAAGAGGATGAATCGGTTTATCGCGACATCGCCCTTCGACATACCCATACGTTCCTGGACCTGCACCAGGCGATCCTGAAAGCCTTTGAATTCGACAGCAAGCACGCAGCTACTTTCTTTCGTAGCAACGACCAGTGGCAGCAAGGGCGGGAGATCTCCCTGGACGTATACGACAAGGCGTACAAGGCGCCCCCGTTGAGGATGGCCGATACGGTCATTGCCTCCGAGATCAAAAGTCCCAACCAACGTTTCCTTTACCTCTATGATTTTACAAAGGAGTGGAATTTTATGGTCGAATTGATCAATGTTTCCAACGAGGAAGACCCTGAAAAAACATACCCCTTGATGGTGCGCTCGGCCGGATTGGCCCCCAGCCAATACGGCACCAAGAGTATCTTGGGTGAGAAATTTGCCGACATCGAAGAGAAATACGACATGCACCAGGCTGGTGAGGGATTTGGGGAGAAAGATGAGGAAGGAGAAGACGTTGGCTCGGAAGAAACGTTTGACGAAGGGACGGATGAGTAAAGCTCATGAAAGACAATCGAAAGACTGTTATGGCGGTAGTGGGTCCCACGGCCGTTGGTAAAACCGGAGTGGGTATTCGCCTGGCGGAGCATTTTGGGACCGAAATACTTTCGGCCGATTCCCGGCAGTGTTATCAAGAGTTGAATATCGGCGTGGCTCGTCCCACCGAACAAGAATTATCCGCCATCCCGCATCA
Source organism: Bacteroidota bacterium (assembly GCA_005789565.1). Lineage (GTDB taxonomy): Bacteria > Bacteroidota > Bacteroidia > Chitinophagales > Chitinophagaceae > JJ008. The sequence continues at coordinate 14,952 of SXXL01000058.1, forward strand.
TTTCATGGCCTCACATTCTATTCAGGAGGACCTGACCGCAGCCGATTATGAGTCCTATGCACTGCAAACGGCCGATCGGATATTCGCCTCACACGATCAGCTCTTGTTGGTGGGCGGAACGGGACTTTACATCCGGGCATTTCTGGAGGGATTGGATGCGATTCCGGAAGTGAAACCGGCTATTCGGGAGATGGTCATCTCGATTTATAAAACAAACGGATTGGCAGGATTGGTGACGGAGTTGGAAAAATTGGATCCGGCGTTTGCCAGGGTAGGGGAGATGAAAAATCCCCAGCGGATGATGCGGGCATTGGAAGTGGTATTGTCTACGGGCAGCAGCATTCTATCGTATCGCTCGGGAGAGCGGAAACCTCGTCCGTTCTCCGTACAGTGGGTGGGGTTGGAATTGCCTCGAGCCGAATTGGTGGATCGGATCGAACGGCGCGTGGAGGTGATGATGGCGGCGGGGTGGTTGGAGGAGATAAAGCAGTTATATCCATATCGATCCCTGAATGCTTTGCAGACCGTTGGGTATAAAGAATTATTCGAGCATTTGGAGGGAAAGTATTCGTTGGAGGAGGCGATCGAGCGGATCAAGATCGCCACGCGTCAATATGCGAAGCGACAGATGACTTGGTTTCGGCGCAACCCGGCCATTCGGTGGTTCCATCCGAATGCGGTGGAGGGGATGATCGATTATTTGGAAGCGGTTGATCCGGCGAGCTGACGTTGATAGAGCTGGATCGTATTTTCCAGTCCGAGATAGAGTGCATCGCAGATCAGGGCATGTCCGATACTCACTTCATCGAGGTATGGGATGTGCTGGTGTAAGTATAGTAGGTTTTGGCGGTCGAGATCATGACCGGCATTGATGCCCAGTCCAATTGAATTTGCCAGTTCGGCGGCTTTGAGGTAGGGGGTGATGGCTGCTTCTTTTTTGCCCAGGGCGTATTCGCGGGCGTAAGCTTCGGTGTAGAGTTCGATGCGATCGGTTCCGGTCTCTTGGGCGGCTTTGATCAGATCGGCTACCGGGTCGATGAACAGGCTGACCCGGATGCCGGCTTGATGAAATTCCCGAACCATTTTTTTCAGGTAATCGAGGTGGGTGATGGTATCCCAGCCGTGGTCGCTGGTGAGTTGTCCCGTGGCATCGGGCACGAGGGTGACTTGCTCCGGTTTGGTTTCGAGTACAAGGTCGACGAATTTGGATTCGCGGCAATTGCCTTCGATGTTGAATTCGGTGTGTACGAGTGGGCGAAGCGACCGAACATCTGCATACCGGATATGTCTTTCGTCGGGTCGGGGATGCACGGTAATGCCATCCGCACCGAAGGCTTGGGCATCGATGGCCACTTGTAGCAGGTCGGGGTTGTTACCGCCGCGTGCGTTGCGCAGGGTGGCGAACTTATTGATGTTGACGGAAAGGCGTGTCACGCGGCAAAGCTACGAACCTAGAGTTCTTTCCAGGTATGATCGGCCAGGAGTTGCACGGCGGCCAGGAATTTTTTGAAGGGTCCTGATGGTCCCCATTCTTTGGGAGCCACGAGGGAAAGCAGGTGAGAGCCATCGTTTCGTTCGTAGAGGTAGTAGGTTTGTCCGATCTGCGGCTTGAAGGCCAGTTTGGCATCATAGATCAGGAGCGAGAGGTCTTTTCGCTTTTGGATCTCATGTGCCTGGAGGGCCAGCAGTTCGATCTGTTTGCGGATCTGGTCGAGCTGCATGTTGGTTTGCTCTTCCATGGCCGTGAGGGCCTTGTGTTTGATCATCCCTTCTTTGGTGGGGCGGATCACGGCGCCGGACACGGAAGCCGAGTAGGGCAGTACGCTAAGTTGTTTGTGGTAGATCTCTTGGTTGGTGTAAGCGCTGCCGTCCGGGCGAACGCCTTTCTGCGTGAGTTGGAGATATCCGTTGGGAAGGATCTCGTGGTGGACTTGAAGATGCATGTCCGCACCACGGTAAAAACGAATGTCGAGGTTTAGTCCGTCCGGTATGAACACCTCCACCGCATCTCCCAGTGCGGTATCGGGTGGGGTATTTTTTTCGCCATCGGCCAGCACGGCATAGTCCGACGCCACGGAGGTGTTGTCGGGCAGAACTTTATTATGAAAAATGCGGAGGGTTTTAGCCGTTTCGGTGGCTTCCAGACGATAAATGCCACTTTTGGGCACCAGGCCGTCTTCGTAGTGCGACTTTTCCGGGAAAAGCTGCCAGGAGGCCAGGAAATTGTAGGCTTGTACCATGTTCCGCATAAATACAAAAAATCGAAGGAATTGTTCTTTCGGGTAAGTGGCCGGGCTTACCGAATTTTGGGGTATGGAAAGTTTCAATGGCTGGTATCAAGAGTGGTCGGGTGCCGAGAAGCAGCCCATCTCCCTGATGGTTTTGGATGAGTATTTGCAGATCGGATTTATTGGCAGTGACCGGCGGATGCGGTGGACCTATCCGCAGGTGAAATTGAGTGTTTCGCAGGATGCTGCCCAGACGGAGATCCGTCAGGTCACGGGTCCGGCTCGCCTCGAGATCGAGGGTCGGTTTGCCTATGAAAGAATTCAGTTTCGGTTGAATCGGTCCGAGTTGCCCTGGCACCAGCGTCCCAAAGCAAAAGAATGGATCCGCAATGGCGGATTGCTGATCGCATTGGTGGCGATCATTTTCTTGATATATAATTTGATCGTGCCTTTTTTGGCGGAGCAATTGGCCAAGAGCGTATCCGTCGAAACGGAGCAAACGCTGGGGGATGGTGTGTACGACGCGCTGGCGTCCGATTATAAGATCGATACGGTTCGGTCGCGCCAAGTGGTCGAATTCTTTGAGTCGATGAAAGTACCCTCGGCGTATTCGATCCGGATCGTGGTGGTGAGTCAGTCGGAACAAAATGCCTTTGCATTGCCAGGTGGACGGATCGTGGTGTATTCGGGTTTGCTGGATCAGCTGGAATCGGCTCCGGAGTTGGCGGCCTTGTTGGCCCATGAGTTTACGCATGTAGATCAGCGTCATGCTACCCGGTCCATTTTCCGCAAACTGGGGTCACAGGTTTTTTTGGGACTTCTCTTTGGGAAAGTGGGTACGGTGAGCGGGGTGTTGATCGATCATGCCGATGAGCTTCGTTCGCTGACCTATTCCCGTGCGTTGGAGAAGGACGCGGACCTGAGGGGGTTGAAGATCTTGACCGACCGGGGGATCGACCCCCGGGGATTCGGGGATCTGTTCGATCGACTAAAAACGCAAAGCGGTGACAGTGACGGATTGCCGGAGTTTTTGGCCAGTCACCCCGACCTGGAGAACCGACAGCAGTATATTAAAGAATCGTCAAAACAGGCAACGGTAAAGCCCCAGCCCGTTTTAGATAGTATATTCGCCCAACTAAAACCCTAAACATGTTAGTGACCACTACCAGCACGGTCGAAGGAAGACCGGTTCAAGAGTATCTCGGGGTCGTGAATGCTCAAAGCATCATCGGCGCCAATATCTTCAAAGATATTTTCGCCGGACTGCGCGATGTATTTGGTGGTCGCAGCAAAACCTACGAGGGCGTGTTGGAGCAAGCCAAAGAGGATGCCATGCGCGAGCTGGTCGAGCGGGCCCAGGCACTGGGTGCCAATGGAATCTTAGGAGTCGACCTGGATTTTGAAACTGTGGGGGCCGGAGGCAGCATGTTGATGGTGATCGCGACCGGCACGGCGGTTCGCCTCTAAAATATGATCCGTCTACTGATCCTTTTCCTACTCTTTGTTACCGCTCCATATTGGTCAGCGGCACAGGAATGCACCCTGATTCGGGAGACGGATCCCTATACTCGTTTGACCAGCCTCTCCACCGGATATCATCCATGGAAAGGGGGTTCGGTTACGCTGGATGCCACCAAACCCGAGATCGATTGGATGATCGAGGTGGGTGCCGGGAATCTTTGTTTTGATGATGAGACCACCATTCAGGTTTTTTTCAAAGGGACCAAATTGAAACTCTTGTTCCGAAATGCCGGTACGGTCAATTGCGAGGGATTGTTACACGTGCTTTTCAAGAATACGCCTGCCACCAATTATCAGTTGACCAAATTGGTCACACTCCCCATTGAGCGGATACTGGTTACCAATGCCGCCGAGAAATCCTGGGCCATTGAGCCCGATGCCGAGCAGCAAGCCCGCTGGATCCGGGTCGCCGGTTGCTTGGTGACTGAATCCAAAAAATTATTGGCGCAATAAAAAAGCCTTCCGAGCGGAAGGCTTTTTTGTATCTGTTTCGATGGATCAATAGCGATAGTGCTCGGGCTTGAAGGGACCCACCTTCGGAATGCCGAGGTAGTCGGCCTGGGCTGAGGTCAGCTCATCCAACTGCACACCGATCTTGGCCAGGTGCAAGCGGGCAACTTTCTCGTCGAGGTGTTTGGGCAGCACATATACGTTGTTGTCGTAGTTTTTGTGGTTGCTCCAC
>SXXL01000059.1 GCA_005789565.1 Bacteroidota bacterium
GGCCAGTCCGGGTACCGTGGGACATTTATCCTGCGTATCGATGATGCCATCCTTGTCGGTATCAGCCGGTGGTGGCGGGGGCGGCGGCTCCGGTAATTTTACCTCAGGCTTCTTCTTCTTAACCAAACGGCTGACCACACCAATACTGTGCTGGAGATGATAGTTGGCCGTCTCGGTGGTAACAGGTACCCGGTATGTGGAGCTGACAACGATGTGTGCATCATCATCCAGGTTCACTTTCAAGCCCATACCCAACGGCAGGGTGGCACCATAATAAGAACGGTATTTGTGGGCAGAAACACCGGCGATCAAGTAGGGCTGTACCCAATACTCTTCGGTGGTCATTTTAAAATTCATGCTGGCCGTGGCCTCCAACAACAAGCTGTTGTTAGTGAAATTCTTTCCGGGCATGGGATAACGGAAGAAGGAACCGCCGAGGTTGGCGGACATGTCCAGGTGCGGACGAATTCCCTTCATGTACGTAACCGCCAAACCGGATGTCATTTCCCGCATGCGGGCAAATCGCTTGTTAGCTAATACCTGATTCAGCGAAGTGGTACGAATCCGCTCGGGCGTTACGAAATCATTAAAGAAAAAATTCACTCCGATCGATTTGGGTAGCACCGGCTTGTTTTGAGCCGAGGCACCGGAGGGAATCATGAAGAACAAAGCGATCACATAGAGGACCTTCTTCATAGACAGACAGTTTGGTTTAAGCTAAGCAAAAATAACGGGTATGATCAACATCCGAAAATAAATTATTTGTCTAATTTTCATGGGGTTGCATCCTATTTTTACCCAAAACCCCGTCCCCATGACCCAGCTTACCCGATCGATCCTTTTGGGTTTACTGATTTTCGGCGGTGAACCGGGCATCCACGCCCAGTCAAATCCCCGGGTATGCCGGAACCTATCGGAGCTGCGACGGGCGGCACAAAAAGATGAATCCCAGCGGATGGTGGAACTGAGATCCCACATCCCCAGCCTGCTCTTTGAGCTTAGATATGCAGGCCCCAACAACTTCATCCACCAAAACCTCTACCCTGCCCGAACCCGACATACTTACCTGCGTCAACAACCCGCCGAGGCCTTGAAAAAAGTACAGGAAGAACTGCAACAAAAAGGGTTTGGCCTGAAGATCTGGGATGCCTACCGGCCCTATCACGTAACCGTTGCCTTCTGGAAATTGATCGGTGATGAGCGCTATGTGGCAAACCCGGCCAAAGGAAGCGGGCACAATCGGGGGATCGCCGTAGACCTGACCGTGGTGCAAGCCGGTAATGGTCTCGAACTGGACATGGGAACTGAATTCGATCACTTCAGCGACACCGCCCACCACAGCTTCCGATCCCTGCCTTCAAAAGTGCTCGAAAACCGAACCCTGCTGCGCAGTACCATGGAAAAACATGGTTTCAAATATTACGAAGAGGAATGGTGGCACTACAGCTGGCCCGAGCCGACTCGTTATGAGTTGCTGGACATTTCATTCAATCGATTGAAACGACTCCGCCGTTAGCGATGTACGCGGGCAATGCGCTGTTCCAGTAACATCAGATCGGCCAGTACCAAGGCCGTCGCCGCCTCCGCCACCACAGGTACCCGCAAGGCGATGCAAAGGTCATGCCGACCTTTTACCGAAAACGTCTCCGACTCGCCGGTCTCCCAATTCAAAGAGGTCTGCTCGCGCGGCGTAGAAGAAGTGGGCTTGATGGCCAATCGAAATACCAGCGGATTTCCATTGGTCAGTCCCCCTACAATACCACCGGCATGATTGGTAGCAGTCGTGCCGATGGCATCCACGATCGGATCGTTGTGCTGGCTACCCGTCATCCGAGCTGCTGCAAAACCCGATCCGAACTCAATGCCTTTGACGGCTGGTATGGAGAAGATAACGTGTGCTAACAGTGATTCCACCGAATCAAAGAATGGTTCGCCCAATCCGACAGGCAGCCCCTCTACTCGACATTCCACGATGCCTCCCACACTATCTTTTTGCTCAATCGCCCGCTCGATGCCCGCATCTACGGAGGGAAGTCCACCTACCTCAGTCAATGCCGCCTGAATATTGATCGGGGAAAGTATTTTTTTGGCCACGACCCCCGCCGCGACCAAACAAAGGGTTAATCGTCCGCTGAAATGACCACTGCCGCGAAAATCTTCGTGCCCCCCAAACTTTTGATGGGCTACAAAATCGGCGTGACCCGGACGAGGAATGGATCGTTGCTGATCGTAATCCGACGAACGCACATTCTCATTGGCAAACAAAATGGTCAGCGGGGCACCGGTCGTTTTACCGCGAAAGACTCCGGTAGCCAATCGAGGCAGGTCAGATTCCTGACGAGGCGTGGTGCCTTTTTGAACGCCCCCTCTGCGCCGCTCGATGTCGGTCATAAAATCCTCGGCGGTGAGGGGCAGTCCGGCTGGACAACCATCAATCACCACACCCACGAGCTCGCCATGCGACTCTCCGATCACCTGCACCCGAAACAACCTGCCAAATGCGTTCACAAAAAATATTTTACGTTGTTAAAGATAGGACGGCACCGACTGACTGCAAGTCCCTCCAAAAATCCGGATACGATTTTCGCACAGACTCGGCCCCGTGAATCTTCACCGGACCCTGAGCTCCCAAGGCAGCCACGGCTAAGGCCATCGCGATCCGATGATCGCCCCGGGCACTGACTTCTCCGGCCCTCAACGATCCTCCGCCCTGAATTCGCATGCGATCGCCCGCCACCTCTATCCGCACACCCAACTTGCCGAACTCCTGCTGCAAGGTTTGTGCGCGGTCGCTTTCTTTATGTATCAGCCGTGTGGTTCCGTAAATGACCGACTCCCCCTTAACATGAGCAGCCAAGGATACCAATGGGGGAAAAAGATCCGGGCAATCCGTGGCATCGAATTCAAATGGACCGGGCAACCCACGTGTAAGCTGATAAGACCCCCGCTGAAATTGAATATCCATTCCGGCCTGTCGACAAACCGTCTCCATTGCCTTATCGGCTTGCGAGGAAGTAGTATCCAATCCGTTTAGTGCCAGTTTACCCGCGATGGCAGCCGCGGCAAACCAGAATGAAGCACTACTCCAATCGCCCTCCACTGAATAGTCCAACGACCCGGCGGGATGTGGCCCGCCGTCGCCGGTGAAATAAAAAGATCGGTAGTTTTCGTGCCGCGGAACCGGTAAGCCGAATTTTTTCAACACCCCGATCGTCAGATCAATGTATGGGCGGCTTTTCAAGTCTTGAACCTCGATACAAACATCTTTCGCGCCGGCGCCGGCATAGGCCATCAGCAATCCGGTCAAGAACTGTGAGCTCAGAGAACCCTCAACCGAGATGGTAGCAGGCCGTAGGGGGCCCTGCAATTCGATCGGCAAACAACCCTGGTTCGTGCGCACGTGTACCCCGAGCGCCGGCAAGACCTCCTCAAAAAAATGCATGGGCCGGTTGCGCAAACTTCCGGTACCGGTTACCCGCAATGCCTGATGGGACAAGGCGGCGATCGGCGTGAACATCCGGGTACTTAATCCCGATTCACCACAATCGATGGTTCCCTGGGTGGGTTGTACCCCCTGGCTATCGATCACCCATGGATCGCCCTCGCAATTGACGGTGGCGCCCAATGCCCGAATGCAGGAAAGCGCCGCGAGGTCATCGGCCGAGTGGCCGGGGTTGTGCAACATGGTTCTGCCCTTTCGGATCAAGGCCGCCGCCAAAGCCCGTTGCATGGCACTTTTGGAAGCCGGAACCGGTATCGTGCCCTGAATGGTGGAGGGGGATACAGTGACGATCATACGTACTGTTGCAGCCGCGCGGCCAACTCGTTTAGGGATATCGGATAGAGCGTGGCCTGGCCGATCTTTTTAAGTAAGACAAAATCGACGGAACGTTTGACGCGTTTCTTATCCATCGACAGCGATCGATAGACGTTGGTCGCCGAAAATCCGGCTTTCACCGGCAACCCGTACCGACGCAGCAGTGCTTGCAATGCTTCGGAACCGGGAAAACCCAGTTTCTCCTCGGAGAGCTGTGCCGCAAACATCATACCCAAGGAAATGGCCTCTCCGTGAGAAAGTTCATATTGCATCTCCAAAGCGTGCCCGAGGGTGTGCCCGAAGTTCAGGTATTTCCGACCCGCTTTTTCGTACGGATCATTTTTTACCACCCCGATCTTGAATCGAACGTTGCGCACGATGAGTCGCTGTAATTTGATGCGATTGGTTTGGTAGGACTGAAGGTCTTGCCGACGCAACTCCTCAAATAAAACAGCATCGCCGATGGCAGCATGCTTGATGATCTCGGCAAAGCCGTTCGACCATTCCCGTTTCGGCAACGAGGAAAGCAAGTCATAATCGTGCAGGATGAACAGGGGTTGACGGATGGATCCGACCAGATTTTTATACCGACCCACATCCACGCCGTTCTTGCCGCCGATCGATGCATCGACCATAGATAAGATCGTGGTGGGAACAAAGCCCACATCGATCCCCCGCATGTACACGGATGCCAGGTAACCGACCAGGTCGGTAACCACGCCCCCACCCACGCCCACCAACACCGTGGTTCGATCCACCTCCAGGGCGATCAGCCGTTCGATCAAACTATCAACGGTGGCCTGTACTTTATATTTTTCGCCGGCACGGAGCACGATGGTATCAAAAGGCGCAAAGGATGTTGGATGCTTTCGATAGACCTGCTGGTCGGTGATCAACACCATTCGTCTGCCCGGCAGTAGCGTGCGCAACCGACCGATCGGTTCGTTCGGATAAAAACGGACCCGGTGGCCATCGATGGAAAAAAGATGCGGGCGTGCCATAGGAATGGTTAACTGTCGAGAACGTTTTTTTGTCGGTTGATGCTTTCCATGTGCACGGCCTCCAAATATCGGGTAATGAATTCGCGGCTAAGTCCCACTTGTTCCCCCTGCGCACAGGCACGCTCTACGATCTCCTGCCAGCGACTTGTTTGCAAGATGGTGATGTTGTTTTCTTTTTTATAGCGACCGATCTCTTCGGCGACTTGCATGCGTCTGCCCAAGAGTTGCACCATCTCCTGATCGAGTTGATTGATCTGCTGACGCAGGGCGTCCAGGGCGGTATGAAAGCTATCCGAATGAATGTCCTCGGCACGCCAACGAATGGCGGCAAGCATTTCCAGCAAGCGTTCCGGCGTGACCTGTTGGTTGGCATCGCTCCAGGCCTTTTCGGGTTCGGGATGTGACTCGATCATCAGTCCGTCGAAGTCCAAGTCCACCGCCCGCTGCATCACCTCCATCAGCAGGTCGCGTCGGCCACAGATATGCGAGGGATCGTTCAGCAGCGGGATCTGCGGGTGACGAAGTTTCATCTCGATGGCCAAATGCCACATCGGTACGTTGCGGTATTCGCTGTGCCCGTAATTGGAGAAGCCTCGATGGATCAATCCGATCTTTTCGATGCCGGCCCCGGCGATCCGTTCCAGGGCACCGGTCCACAATTCGATATCAGGATTCAACGGGTTTTTGATGAGGACGGGGATGTTAACTCCTTGGAGGGCATCGGCCAGTTCCTGCACACTGAACGGATTCACGGTAGTGCGGGCTCCGATCCACAGCACATCGGTCTCGAATTTCAAGGCTTCCTCGACTTGTTTGGCCGTAGCGACTTCCACCGTAAAGGGAAGGCCGTATTGTTGGCGGGCTTGTTTCAACCATTCCAGTCCCACAGCACCCACACCCTCGAATCCGCCGGGTTTGGTGCGGGGTTTCCAGATGCCCGCGCGGAACAGATGTACTTTTCCGGAATGGGCCAGGGCCTGTGCAGTGGCCATGACCTGTGCTTCGGTTTCGGCGCTACAGGGGCCACTGATGACCCATGGGCGGGGAAGACCGATCCATTTTTTTGCGGCGGAGGCGGGCGTTGACATGGATCAAAGAATGAGCAAAAATAGAAAAACAAATGCCGTTCAGGAACGGGCGTGTTTGCCTCCCATCTCAGCATCGTTCATGCGGATCTTTCGGCCCCGAAATTTCTTTCCGTCAATGGCCCGGATCATCTGGTTCATGGAGCCGGGTTCGATCTCGATCCAACTGTTCATATCCTTCATGTCGATGCGGCCGAGGACCGACTTGGGCAGTTCACTCATGTCGAGAATGAATTGCAGGAAACTGGCTTTGTAAAAGCCGTCTTTGGTGCCAAGGTTGACGAAGAGGCGTCGGAATTGTCCGGGTGCCGAGGAATGGCCCTCGGGCCCTTTTTTTCGTCCCTCTTTCTTGCCGCTGCGCAGGTTCAGGTCAGATGCGTTGGCATAATACTGCAAAAACCGGTCGAATTCCATTGAGGCTACCCGTTGCAGGATCTCCTCTTTGGATATGGCGGCAAATTTTTCTTGCAACAACGGCAGGTAGGTCTCATAATCACCGTGCTGAATATCTGTATTCAACAGCTTGTCGGTAAAATGAAAGAACTGTTTGCGGCACACATCCTTTCCACTGGGAATGTCCAGCGGATGGAATTTGGTCTGCAGCAACCGTTCGATCTGTTTCAGCCGATACATTTCTTTGGGGGTGATCAGACTGGCCGAGATACCGCTGTGTCCGGCACGGCCGGTCCGACCACTTCGATGGGTATAGACCTCCGGGTCGTCCGGCAACTCGTAATTGATGACGTGTGTGATTCCTTTTACATCGATGCCTCGGGCGGCTACGTCGGTCGCCACCAACAGACGCAGGTGTTTGGCGCGAAAGGCCGCCATAACCTTATCGCGCTGCACCTGGGTCAGGTCGCCGTGAATGGCGTCAATATCATAACCTTCCCGGGTCAGTTTCTCGGCGATCTCCTGGGTCTCGATCTTGGTTCGCGCGAATATGATCCCGTACATACCGGGATTGAAATCGATGATACGCTTGAGCACTTCGTAACGATCGTGGTGTAGGCAACTATAGTATTGATGATCGATGTTTATGTTACTGGAATTGGCCGTGCCCACAGTGACCTCCACCGGAGATTGCATGTACCGCTTGGTTACTTTGCGGATCTCGCTGGGCATGGTAGCACTGAACAGCCAAAGACTATTTCGATTGGGGGTGTTTTTCAGAATGAATTCAATGTCTTCCTGAAAGCCCATGTTGAGCATCTCATCGGCCTCGTCGAGCA
>SXXL01000005.1 GCA_005789565.1 Bacteroidota bacterium
CGATCAGCAAATGGGGAATGAATTCCATCAGGTAACGGTCCTTGAACGTACCCGGTTCGGATTCATCGGCATTCACCACCAGGTAACGGGGCACGCCTTCAGGTTTGGCAAGGAAACTCCATTTCAGTCCGGAAGGAAAACGCGGAAATCCGCGGATCAAGCCACCGTTTCCGGCCGTAAAGGGACTGTGGGATTGCCCCACCGTGGTCAACAACGTCGAAACCATCGCCGCCGTAGTGCCCATCATCAACGACGGCGGAGAGGAATACGCCAAGATCGGCATCGGCAAATCGACTGGTACCAAACTCATCTCCGCTTGCGGAAACATCAACAAGCCCGGGGTGTATGAGATCGACATGACCATCTCCGTGGAGGAATTCATTTACAGCGACGAGTATTGTGGCGGTATTCCGAACGGACGAAAACTCAAAGCCTGTATTCCCGGTGGATCGTCGGTCCCCATTCTGCCGGCAAACCTCGTGCTGAAGACTGCTAAAGGCGAAACCCGTATGATGACCTATGAAAGTTTGGCTGATGGTGGGTTTGCTTCGGGTTCCATGATGGGTTCGGGCGGATTCATTGTCCTGGACGATCGGCAGTGCGTGGTTCGGCATACGTATACCTTGGCCCGTTTCTATCGGCACGAGAGTTGCGGACAATGTTCGCCCTGCCGCGAAGGAACCGGATGGATGGAAAAGATCCTTTGGAATATTGAAACCGGCAAAGGAAAGATGAGCGATATCGATCTGCTCTGGGATATTCAACGCAAGATCGAAGGCAATACGATTTGTCCCCTGGGCGATGCAGCTGCCTGGCCGGTAGCGGCGGCAATCCGGCATTTCCGGGATGAATTTGAGTGGCACGTGAATTTTCCTGAGGAGGCACAAACTCGAAATTTTGGATTGGCTCATTACGCCGATGCGTTGGAGCTGACCGCTTAAAGAATGGAATATGGCTGAACAAACCAATAAACCCGCGACCCTGAAGGTTACCATCGACAACATTACCGTCGACGTGGCTCCGGGAACGACGATCCTTCAGGCGGCTCGTGCGATCGGGGGCGATGTAACGCCACCGGCCATGTGCTTTTATAGTAAGCTGGAAGGCAGTGGCGGTAAATGCCGCACCTGTCTGGTGGAAGTAGCGGCCGGTTCGGCGGCCGATCCACGCCCGATGCCCAAGCTGGTGGCTTCCTGCCGCACCCCCATCGCCGAGGGCATGGTGGTAAAGAACATCACGAGCGAGCGTGTTCAGGAAGCGCGTGCCGGGGTGGTGGAGTTTTTGTTGGTGAATCATCCGTTGGATTGTCCCGTTTGCGACCAGGCCGGGGAATGCCATTTGCAGGACCTGGGATATGAGCACGGGAAAGAGGGTACGCGTTATGAATTCAAGCGCCGGACGTTTGAGCCGGAGGACATTGGTCCCTATATCCAACTGCACATGAATCGTTGCATCTTATGCTATCGGTGTACCTATGTGGCCGATCAGCTAACCGACGACCGGGTGCATGGGGTGTTGGACCGCGGCGATCATGCTAATATTTCCACGCATATATCCAAGGCGATCGATAATAATTTCTGTGGCAATATGATCGATGTGTGTCCGGTCGGGGCACTGACCGACAAGACCTTCCGCTTCAAAAACCGCGTGTGGTTCACCAAGCCGGTCGAGGCACACCGCGATTGTGATCAATGTTGCGGAAAAGTTACGCTTTGGCAACGCGGCGATGAGGTGCTGCGGGTAACGGCTCGAAAGGATACGTGGGGCGAAGTGCAATCGTACGAAGGCAAGCCGGGTTGGATCTGCAATACCTGTCGTTTTGAGAAGAAAAAGACGAGTGATTGGGTGATTGAAGGTCCCACCAAGATCAACCGCCATTCGGTGATTGCGCAAGGGCATTATGTGGGACTGAAAAAGCCCACCGAAACCCTGCCCGCAGTGATGGATGGACGAGATCCCAAGTTGCTGATGGATATTCATTCGGTGAGCGATGTAAATAAGGTCGAGCTCAGTGAACTACCCGGACCGGCCACCAGTGATAACTTTAAAAAATGAGTTTGTACATGCACTTGCTCGCCATCGATATCTGGTTCATCTTGGAAAAAGTGACCTTGATCGCCGTGATCATCGGACTATCCTTTTTCATCGCCATGTACACCACCTATGCCGAAAGAAAGGTGGCGGCCTGGTTGCAGGATCGCCGGGGACCTAACCGCGCAGGACCCTTTGGTCTTTTTCAACCACTTGCTGATGGCGGAAAACTCTTTTTCAAGGAAGAGATCATTCCGCTGACCTCGAATCGGTTCCTGTTCATCTTGGGACCGGCCCTAGCCATGATCACGGCCTTGATCACCAGTACCGTCATTCCCTGGGGTGCGTCGTATGTGGATGGCACCACCCAGATTGCCTTGCAGGTAGCCGATGTGGACATGGGTATCCTGATCGTGTTTGGCATCGTGAGCGTGGGCGTGTACGGGATCATGATCGGCGGTTGGTCCTCCAATAATAAATTTTCCCTGCTCGCAGCGATTCGCGGGGCATCTCAAATGGTGTCGTATGAATTGCCCATGGGATTATCGCTGATCGCTGTGCTTTTGATGACCGGCTCCCTGAAGATGAGTGAGATCGTGGCGCATCAGATCCAGCACGGCTGGCATATCCTGTATCAGCCGCTGGGCTTCATCATCTTTTTTGTGTGTGCCTTGGCGGAGTGTAACCGCACGCCGTTTGACTTACCCGAGGCCGAAAACGAATTGAATTTTGGCTACCATCAGGAGTATTCTTCCATGAAACTTGGGTTTTATCTTTTTGCGGAATATATCAATATGTTCATCAGCAGTGCCGTGATGGCCACGTTGTTCTTTGGCGGGTATGATATTCCGTTCGTGGATGAATCGGCCTGGGGCTTGTCGCCATTGCTTTTTTCGTTGATGAGTTTCGCGGTGTTGATGGCCAAAGTGTTGTTCTTTTTGTTCGTGTTCATCTGGATCCGGTGGACGATCCCCCGTTTCCGCTACGATCAATTGATGAATTTGGGTTGGAAGAAATTGATTCCTTTGTCGCTCGTGAACATGTTGATCACGGCGGCCCTGACGTTGTGGTTGAATAAATGAATGTAAACGGAATGAATACTATGAGACTCACGAATCGTGCCAAAGCGGTAGACCGCCGTCCGATGACCTTCCTGGAGAGCTTGTATCTCTGGAGCATCGCGAAGGGTATGTTTACTACGCTCAAGCATTTGTTTCGGAAAAAAGCGACCATTGAATATCCGGAGGAGAAACGCCCTTTCTCTCCGGTGTTCCGGGGCTTGCATGTATTGAATCGGGATGCGGAGGGTCGGGAGAATTGTACGGCTTGCGGACTTTGCGCCGTGGCTTGTCCGGCCGAGGCCATTACCATGGAGGCGGCGGAGCGGTTGCCGAGTGAGGCCCACTTGTACCGCGAGGAGAAATACGCGGCCAAATACGAGATCAACATGCTTCGCTGTATTTTTTGCGGATTGTGTGAGGAGGCCTGCCCCAAAGACGCGATCTATCTCTCCCAAACGTTTGCGCCGGCCAATTATGCTCGCAAAGGGTTTATCTATAAAAAAGATGAATTGTTGATCCCGCATCCGATCCATCAGCGCGAAGCCTATGAGCAGGCACTGGGCGATCGTAAACCGGCTACCAAGGCCTAATTGAATGCTATGAATATTACGCCGTATATATTTTGGTTTCTGTCGGTCATGGCCCTGTTCAGTGCGCTGATGATGGTGACCAGCCGAAATCCGGTTTACAGTGTGCTGTGGCTGATCAGTACCTTCTTTGCCATCAGCGGTCACTACATTTTACTGAATGCCCAATTTCTGGCCGTGGTGAATATCATCGTATATGCCGGAGCCATCATGGTGTTGTTCCTGTTCGTGATCATGCTCATGAACCTGAACCGGGAGACGGAACCTCAAAAAAATCGTTGGTTGAAACTGATCGGGGCTTTAGCGGGTGGTTGCTTGCTGTTGGTGATGGTGGCTGCCCTCAAAGATGCTGAGCTCCAATCGCAGCAGGCCATGGTGGGGACGGGTTCCATCGGACTCATCAAGGTGCTGGGCAAGGAGTTGTTTACCCGCTACGTGGTGCCGTTTGAGATCAGCAGCCTGCTGTTCCTGAGTGCCATGGTGGGCGCTGCCGTGATCGGAAAGAAAGAACCGGCTCAAACCTTAAAATCCTAACCCATGCCGATCAATTACTACTTGTTCTTGTCGTTGGCGCTGTTCTCGATCGGGATGGTGGGCGTACTCACCCGGCGCAATGCCATCATCATTTTCATGTGCATTGAGCTCATGCTGAATGCGGTGAATTTGTTGCTGGTCGCGTTTTCCAAAATGCATCACCTGAAAAATCTCGCGATCGATCCGATGGTGGGGGTCGATGGTCAACTATTCGTATTCTTCATCATGGTGGTGGCGGCTGCGGAAGTAAGTGTGGGACTGGCCATCATTGTGATGATGTATCGCAACGTGCATTCGGTCGATATACAATTCCTGAACCGACTCAAACATTAAAACCTTTCGATGGCCATGCTGTCCTTTCCGAATATCGCCTATCTCATTCCGCTGTTGCCCTTGTTGGGCTTTTTGGTCAACGGATTGGGGCGTAACCGTCTCTCTCACGTCGCCATTGCCTGGATCGGTTCCGGGGTCATGGCGTTGGCCTTTGCGGCCAGTGTGGTGGTCTTCTGGAATCTTCCTGCCGGGGCGCCCACGATCCTGACGGCATTTGATTTCATCCGCGTGGGCGTGTTGCATATTCCCTTCGCCTTTCAGTTGGATGCGCTTTCTTCTATTTTTCTCCTGATCATTACAGGCATTGGATTTTTGATCCATGTGTATTCGGCAGCGTACATGCACGAGGAGTCTGCTTCCCATTACGGACGCTATTTCGCGTACTTGAATTTGTTCGTGTTTTCGATGTTGTTGCTGGTGATGGGGTCCAATTATGTGATCCTGTTCATCGGATGGGAGGGGGTCGGACTTTGTTCTTATCTCCTGATCGGCTTTTGGTTCCGAAACCCGGGCTATGCACAGGCGGCCAACAAGGCCTTTGTGATGAATCGAGTCGGGGATCTGGCCTTTCTGATCGCGATCTTTTGGCTGATCGCCCGCACCGGCTCGGTCAGTTTCACCGACCTGCCAATGGCCTTGGGTACGGTGGGACAATCGGCCAAGCTCAGTGCGATGGACATTACGGGCATCACGCTCTTGTTATTTATCGGAGCGACCGGTAAGAGTGCACAGATCCCCCTGTACACCTGGTTGCCGGATGCGATGGCG
>SXXL01000060.1 GCA_005789565.1 Bacteroidota bacterium
AGGAACCGATGCCGTGATGCTCAGCGGGGAGACGGCCACCGGAAAATATCCGCGCCTCGTTGTGGAGACCATGAGCAAGATCATCCTGGAGATCGAATCGAAAGCTTACAAATACAACCGCGAGGATGAATTGAAGCCGCAGGTGCACTCGCCTTCCAAACTCAGCGATGCGATCTGTTACAATGCCTGTAAGTTGGCCGAAGACGCTCATGCCGATGCCATCATCGGTATGACCCAAAGCGGATACACGGGTTTTATGCTCAGCAGTTACCGACCCAAATCACCCTTGTATATTTTCACGAAGGAACGATCGCTGGTCAACCAGCTCAGCCTGAGCTGGGGGGTGCGTGCCTTTTATTACCACGAGGAAGAGAGCCTGGATGAGATCTTCCAGGACCAGATCTCGATCTTGAAAGAAAGAGGATTCCTGCAAAAAGACGATGTGATCGTGAGCACCGGCAGTACCCCGGTTCAATTACACTTGCCGACGAATGTGATCAAGATCGATCAGGTGAAGTGACGATCAGAGCTGACGGATCTTGATGTTCCGGTACCAGACCATATCGCCGTGGTCTTGCAAAGCGATGTGTCCTTTTTTGAATTTCCCGAAATCCGGCATCTTGGCGAACTTACTGCCCGCAACCAATTTTTTCCAGCTGTCGTCCCACAGCGTCGTGCTCACCACGTTCGTGCCATTTAACCAAAATTGAAGATTCCCATGCAGGCATTTGATCTCAACCTGGTTCCATTCTCCGGCAGCGCGTACGGTCTCCGGTTTCGCAGCGATCAGGTCATATAAATCACCGGCACGGTGCTTGATTATTTTGGCATCGGGGTGTCCCTGATTATCGAGCACCTGCATCTCCGGAGCGGTTTCCCAGGGCCAGCGATACTTGGCCGTGTCTTCCTGGGCATAGATCATGATGCCGCTGTTACCGTTGGGGGCGATCTTCCATTCCAACTTCAGGTGAAAATTTTCGTAGGCGTCGTCGGACATGATATCGCCGCCGCCCTTTACCTGCCAATTCTCTTTGGTCTCGGTATCCAGATACAAACTTCCGTCAGCTACTTTCCAGGCGGTTCCAACCACCTTACCACCGTACTTGTGCCAGCCGCGGGTGGTGAGTCCGTCAAACATCAATTCCCAACCCTCCTTACGCTCCTCGCGGGTCAACCGGTTCGGCGGCAAGGTATCTAGCCGCGTAACTGCCGCCTGCAAGGAACCAGGCGCCCCGGTGAGGAAAGCCAGAAACAAGAAAAATATGGGCAAACGGAACTGCATAGAGATCAATTTAACAGGAGAATGTACTGTACCATACCCTCAGCATCCTGTTGGCTGAGGGTTGGATGGGCGGTCATGGGTATTTCTCCCCAAACACCCGATCCACCCTTGATGATCCGTTGGGCCAGCTCCGAGACCATCGCATCATTGACCCCTGCATATTTTTTGGCGATCTCGGTGTAAGAGGGACCAATCCGTTTCTCTTGCACTTGATGGCAGGTCAGGCAATCGCTTTGGGCGACCAGGGCCAGGCCCTTGGCATAATCAGGATGCTGGGTTTTATCGGCCGGCTGAGACGAGGATGACGGTTGTGTCGCGGGATCACCGCAAGCCATCAGCATCCATAACAGGGGGATCAACAAACGGAAGGTCTTTTTCATAGGTGCCGCTTCGTGATACGAATATACTAATCCAGTCCCAGTAATTTCCGATTGGAAGCCTGATCGGTACCACTCGATGCAAAATCATCAAAGGTTTTGTCGGTGACGCGGATGATCTGATCCCGAATGAAGGCGGCACCTTCCCGGGCACCGTCTTCCGGATGTTTGAGGCAGCACTCCCACTCCATCACGGCCCAGCCATCGAATCCGTATTGAGTCAGTTTACTGAAGATGCGCTTGAAGTCGACCTGACCATCGCCGGGCGATCGGTAACGTCCTGCTCGGTTGGCCCAGGACTGATACCCGCCGAACGTCCCCTGCCGTCCGCTGGGATGAAATTCGGCATCTTTCACGTGAAAGGCTTTGATGCGCTCGTGATACAGATCGATGTATTCGATGTAATCGAGTTGTTGCAACACAAAATGCGACGGATCGTACAACAAACAGGCGCGCGGATGCTGGTTCACCGCTTCTAGAAACATTTCATAGGTGATGCCGTCAAAAATATCTTCCCCCGGGTGCACCTCGTAACAAACATCCACGCCGCAAGCATCAAAATGATCCAGGATGGGCGTCCACCGACGGGCCAGTTCTTTGAATCCTTCCTCCACCAACCCGGCTGGCCGTTGCGGCCAAGGATGAAAAGTGTGCCAGAGCAACGATCCGCTGAAGGTAGGATGCGCCGTCAAGCCCAGGTTTTGGGAGGCTTGGGCTCCGTACTTGACTTGCTGGATGGCCCATTCGGTGCGGGCTTTCGGATTTCCTCGCAGGGCCTCGGGTGCAAAGCCGTCGAACAAGGTATCATAGGCCGGGTGAACGGCCACGAGTTGTCCCTGCAGGTGGGTCGACAACTCCGAGATCTCCAGCCCCGCTGCCGCAACGATCCCGTTGATTTCATCCGCATACGTTTTACTTTCCGCAGCTTTTTTTAGATCCATGCAGCGCGCATCCCAGGTTGGAATCTGTACGGCCTTGAATCCCAGCGAGGCCGCCCAATTACAGATGGAGGCGAGGTCGTGGAAGGGCGCTTGGTCGCCCAGAAACTGCGCCAGAAAGATGGCCGGGCCTTTGATGGTGCGCATAGAATATTTTTTAAACGGTGAAATCGATCCATTTTTTCTCCGAAGTGCCGGAGGCGATCACGTGTTCGATGAATGCCATCCCGCGAACGCCCTCTTCCACCGAGGGAAAATCCAGCATTTCGGGTGTGGGTTCCTCTCCGTTCATGTGGGCACGTAGGGTGGCGGAAAAATTCCGATACAGGTTGGCGAAGGCTTCGAGATATCCTTCGGGGTGACCGGCGGGCGTACGGGCATTGTGTTTGGCAAAGGGATCGGCGTACCCGGTACCGGCGCGGTAGATCTCGGCCGGACGATCGAGCCATTTCACCAGCAAACTGTTAGCATCCTCTTGTTGCCATTCCAACCCGCCTTTCTCTCCAAAAACCCGAACCTTAATATTGTTCTCGGCGCCGGCCGCGATCTGTGTCGCCATCAAAACTCCGCTGGCCCCATTATTGAATTTTAGCAACGCCGCTCCGTCATCATCGAGCAGTCTTCCCTCGACTTTGGTATTGACGTCGGCGCAGATTTGGGATACCTGCAAGCCGCTGACATATTCCGCCAGGTTGAAAGCATGGGTGCCGATATCGCCCATGGCACCGGCCTTGCCGCTTCGTTTAGGGTCGGTACGCCAGGCCGCCTGGGCATGATTGGTTCCCTCGAGATAGGTACTGAGCCAGCCTTGCGGATATTCCACATACACTTTGCGCACGACTCCCAATGCACCGGATTGGATCAGTCGACGGGCTTGTTTGACCATCGGATAGCCGGTATAGGTGTGGCAGAGCAAGAGGAGTTTGCCGGTAGACTGTACCTGATCCCGAAGTTGCTTTGCTTGCTCGAGTGTGAAGGTGATCGGTTTTTCCACGACCACGTGAAAGCCATGATCCATTGCCAGCATGGCCGGTTCGAAATGCAGAAAATTAGGCGTAACGATGCTGACAAAATCAATTCGCTGATCAGCCGGCTTAGCCGCCTCCTGTTCCAACATCACCTTATAGTCGGTATAGATGCGATCGGCCGCCAGAAAAAGTTCCCGGCCCGATTCCACGGCCAGTTGGGGATTGACGCTGAGGGCTCCGGCGACTAGTTCGATTTGTCCGTCCATTTGGAAGGCGAGTCGGTGTACCGCACCAATGAAGGCGTCCTTGCCGCCTCCGATCATGGCCATCCGTAGCTTGCGCGTATTCATAGTTTGCATTCTGGTGTTGGTGAAAGGCCGTTGTGGGTAACAAATAAACATTGTTTTTTCTAAAATTCCTACATTGTCGCATACACACCTTCACGACTACCCGACCACGCTTATGAAAACATCCATCCGAATTCAACTGTTTGTCATGATGTTCCTGAACTTCTTTGTTTGGGGCATTTGGTTCGTGACCATGGGCACGTACCTCACCAAAGGATCCATCGGTGCCAGCGGAGAACAAACCGGCCTGGCCTATGGCACGCAGTGTCTAGGTGCCATCGTGGCTCCGTTCATCATTGGCATGATCGCCGATCGCTTTTTTTCAGCGCAAAAGATCCTGGGCGTCCTGCACCTGTTGGGCGCGGGGTTGCTGTTTTGGCTGTCGACCGAATCGGCCTTCGGATCCTTTTACACCACGCTCCTGATCTACATGATCCTCTACATGCCCACGCTGGCCCTGGTCAATGCGATTGCCCTTCGGCAAGTGACCGATGCTGAAAAAGAATTCAGCGGCATCCGGATGTGGGGCACGATCGGCTGGATCGTATCGGGATTGATCATTGGCTGGATGGCCTGGGAAGCCAACCCGGGTTCGCTGGGGATCACCTTTCGGGTGGCAGCGGTGGTGGCGGCCGCTTTCGGCATCTACAGTTTCTTTTTGCCCGATACGCCACCGCCCAAGGCCGGCCAATCGGTGAGTCTTTCCGAGGTACTGGGACTGGACGCGCTCAGTATTTTGCGCGACCGCAACTACCTGATCTTTTTCATCGCGTCGATCCTGATCTGTATTCCCCTCGCCTTTTATTACGGACAGGCCAATCAATTCCTCAATGAAGTGGGGATGCAACAAGCCGCAGCCAAAATGACGATGGGGCAAGTTGCCGAGACCTTGTTCCTGTTTGTGATGCCCTGGTTCTTTGCACGATTCGGCACCAAACAAATGATCCTGTTTGGCATGCTGGCCTGGATCCTTCGCTATGCGCTCTTTTCATATGGCGATGCAGGTGCGAATAGCTGGATGTTGTATGGCGGGATCATCCTGCACGGGATCTGTTACGATTTCTTTTTTGTGACGGGACAGATCTATACCGACCAAGTGGCTGGTCCCCGGGTGCGTTCGTCCGCGCAGGGACTCATCACCCTCGCCACCTATGGCATTGGGATGTACATCGGATTTTATCTGGCGGGTTTGTATGTCGACAAACATAAGATGGGTGCAAGCGGACACGATTGGTCGACCATCTGGATCTTCCCCTGTCTGTTCGCCGCCGGCGTGGCCCTTTTGTTTTTAGCCTTATTCCGTAACAGCCAGAAAAAATTAGTTGCCTGATGCGTCGTCGCACAGCCCTTCGTTCGATGTTGGCCGGTGCAGCCGGACTCACCCTGCCGGCCACCACGGGTTTTATCGATCCCGATGCACCAATGCGGTTGAAGGGGAACATTCGTCACTCAGTATGCACCTGGACCTATGATTTTTTATCGCTGGCCGAGCTTTGTCAGGTCGTCAAACAGATCGGCTTCTCCGCGATCGACCTGGTCGCACCCGGCGGATTCAAAACACTGCAAGAAAATGGGATCCATTGTTCCATGTGCTATACGGCCGGCAAGGTGAGCCTGACCGAAGGCTGGAACCGTCTCGAAAACCACGATTGGCTGGTGAAAGATTACCTGGATGCGATCCCCCTGATCGAAAAGGCGGGCTATAAAAATCTGATTTGCTTCACGGGTAACCGAAACGGGATGGATGAGGAAACCGGACTGAAAAATTGCATCACCGGATTGCAGCGCATCATGCCAACCGCCGAGAAAGCCGGCATCACCATCCAATTGGAACTTTTTAACAGCAAGGTGGATCACAAAGATTACATGGCCGACCGATCGGCCTGGGGCGTGGAATTGTGTAAACGACTGGGCTCTCCAAATTTCAAATTGCTGTACGACATCTATCATATGCAGATCAGCGAAGGCGATGTGATCCGAACCATCCGAGATAACCATATTTATTTCGGACATTACCACACCGCAGGGGTCCCGGGCCGCCACGAGATCGACGAAAGCCAGGAACTTTTCTACCCGGCCATCATGCGAGCCATTCACGAAACCGGCTACCAAGGATACGTAGCACAAGAATTCATCTCCCGACAAAAAACAAATACCGAAAAGATCGCCAGCTTGAAAAAAGCCATCCAAATCTGCGATATCTAACTACTTAAACTCTTCAAACTTTTCAAACTCTTCAAACTTCTTCAGAAATGTCAACCCAACAATACGACGCCATCGTGGTGGGCTCCGGAATCAGCGGAGGCTGGGCCGCAAAAGAGCTGACCGAAAAAGGAATGAAAGTGCTGTTGCTGGAGCGGGGGCGCAACCTCGAACACATCAAGGATTATGTGAATGCCAACAAGGATGCCTGGGAGTTTCCGCACCGCGGGTTGATGCCAACACAAGAGATGCTCCAACAGTACCCGGTGCTCAAAAGAGATTACCCGCTCAATGAAACGGTGTTGGACCTCTGGGTGAAAGACAAAGAATCACCGTATACGGAAACCAAACCCTTCTCCTGGTTTCGCGGCTATCAGGTGGGTGGTCGATCCCTGATGTGGGGCCGGCAGAGCTACCGATTCAATAAATGGGATTTTGAAGCCAATGCCAAAGAGGGCATCGGGGTAGACTGGCCCATCCGCTACGAAGACATGGCCCCTTGGTACAGCTATGCCGAAAAGTTTGCCGGCATACAGGGGAGTTTAGAGGGACTGGATGTTTTACCAGACGGTGATTTCATGCCGGCCATGGACATGAACATCGTTGAAAAAGACGTGGCCGCCAAGATCAAAAAGCATTACAAGAGCCAACGGCACATGTTCATCGGACGAAGTGCCAACATCACCCAACCACACCACGACCGCACGAATTGCCAGTACCGCAACCGTTGCTGGCGGGGTTGCCCGTTTGGCGCCTATTTCAGTACGCAGTCTGCCACCCTCCCGGCGGCGATGAAGACCGGCAATCTCACCCTTCGTCCCTTTTCGATCGTGACACAGGTGAACTATGATAAGAACACAAAGAAAACAACCGGCGTAGAAGTGCTCGATGCCACGGACAATAAGACCTACACCTTTCAAGCCAAGATCATTTTTCTCTGCGCCTCTGCCTTCAACTCCACCTGGATCCTGATGAATTCGGCCAATGATATTTGGCCGGAAGGATTGGGTAGTAGCAGCGGTGAACTGGGACATAATGTGATGGACCATCATTTCCGTTGCGGCGCGAATGGTCGCGTCGAAGGATTTGCCGATAAATACGAATATGGCCGCCGCCCTACCGGCATCTACATCCCCCGCTTCCGAAACGTGTACGATGATAAACGGGATTATGTTCGTGGGTTTGGCTATCAGGGTGGTGCCGGCCGGGGCCGGGGTGCACAGGTAGCGGAGTTCACGATCGGGGCCGATCTAAAAGAATCCCTCAGCGTACCATCTGATAATTGGGGCATGGGCATCATGGGATTTGGAGAGGTACTCCCCTATCACGAGAACAAAATCTCGCTGAACCGTAACATGAAAGATAAATGGGGATTACCCGTACTGGACATGGACGTAGAGATCAAGGACAACGAGAAGAAAATGCGTCAAGACATGATGAACGATGCCGCAGAGATGCTGAGTGCGGCAGGGGTGAAAGAAGTAAATACCTACGACTATGGTTATGAATTTGGCATGGGGATCCATGAAATGGGAACCGCGCGGATGGGACGAGACCCCAAAACCTCCGTACTGAATGGCAATAATCAGGTCTGGGATGCGCCCAATGTATTTGTGACCGATGGGGCTTGCATGACCAGTGCGTCCTGCGTCAATCCTTCCCTCACGTACATGGCCATGACCGCGCGGGCAGCCGATTATGCTGTCAGCGAACTCAAAAAAGGAAACCTTTGATTCAACCGATCAACACATCATCATGGATAGAAGAGAATACCTCAAACAAATAGCCCTCCTGACCGGTGCCGCCGTGGTGGGTGCCGATTTCTTTTTATCGGGCTGCTCCCCCAATGGAAAAGCCGGTGGATTCACGAATGCGCAATTGGCATTGCTGAATGAGATCGGCGAAACCATCATCCCTGCCACCAATACGCCCGGCGCCAAGGCTGCGGAGGTTGGTAAATTTATGGAAGTGATGGTCCGCGATTGCTACACCACCGAACAGCAAAACGCTTTCAAAGCGGGAATGGGGTCATTGGAGCAAGCCAGCGAAAAAATGAATGGGAAGAAATTCATGGAGTCTACCGCCACGCAGCGTCACGACCTGTTGGTGAGCCTGGAGAAAGAAGCTAAAACATATAATGCTTCCAAAGAAAAAGACAAACCTGTTCACTATTACACGATGATGAAGCAACTGACCCTTTGGGGATTCTTTACTTCTAAAACCGGCATGACCGAAACGCTACGCTATTTGCCGATACCGGGTCGGTATGACGGAGCCCTTCCGTATGCGAAGGGTGATAAGGCCTGGGCCGAGTAAACATAAAACCATGAACCATCCGCGTCGAAAATTCCTCCGTCAATCAGCCTGGTGCGTTGGCGGCTTGCTGTTGAAACCACTACCGGGCTGGTCAATGGATCAGCTCACCCTGGCCGAAGAAAGAAAATACGGAATCCAGCTTTGGTCGCTCCGAGACATACTCGGAAAAGAACCTTGGGGCCTGATCGCCAAGTTGGGGGAAGCCGGTTATCGCAGCCTGGAGAGTTTCGAGGGACCCAATGGGGTATACTGGGGGAAAACACCCAAGGAATTCGCGGCATTTTTGAAGAGCAACGGTCTTTCCATGCCCTCCATTCACTGCAATGTCTTTGATCGGTTTGAGGTCAAAGTGGCGGAAGCCGCCGAGGCGGGTGTGCAATTTGTGCTCTGCCCCTGGCTGGGTCCTCAAAAATCGATCGACGATTTCAAAAAAACAGCCGAACGATTCAACGAGATGGGAAGGATCTGCAAGAAAAACGGACTTCGGTTCGGCTACCACAACCACGATTACTCATTTAAGGAATTGGATAAAGAAATTCCGCAACAGATCTTGATCGAGTACACCGACCGAAATCTCGTCGACTTTGAAATGGATATTTTCTGGGTAGTAGCCGCCGGAGCCGACCCGATCGAGTGGTTCGAACGATATCCCAACCGGTTTCGCCTGGCACACATCAAAGACCGCAGTAAAAAACCCGTGGCCGATGAAGGAAAAAATTCAGTCGTGATCGGAACAGGACATATTGATTTCCAATCGATCCTTCGAGCCGGAAAAGCAAAAGGACTAAAAGAGCTCATCGTAGAACAAGAAGCAAACTACGGCGCCGGCCCGTTGGAGTCCGCGATTGCCAGCTTGAATTATTTGAAGAAGATGAGGGGATGAGGGGATGAGGGGATGAGAAGATGAGTGCTTAGTTAATAATGTTTTGTGGTAAATCAATATGAAGGATCCTCAATTTATTCTTGAAATCGCGACTGCCGATCTGGAAACGACTCGTCAGGCCATTGACGGGGGGGCTGACCGGATCGAGCTTTGTGCCAATTTAGGAGAGGGCGGTACCACGCCTGCCTATGGCACGATGCGGGTTTGCCGAGAAACCTTCCCGGTTCCGATTTTCCCGATCATTCGTCCCCGTGGCGGCGACTTCCTGTACACAGCCGATGAATATCGCACCATGCAACTGGAAGTGGAATTGGCCCGCACTCTGAGATTTGAAGGGGTTGTCATTGGTTTGTTGCTGCGTGACGGACGCATCGATATAGAACGAACCGCCCGGCTTCGCGAACACGCCTATCCGATGGAGTGTACCTTTCACCGGGCCTTCGATCGCTGCCTGGATCCTTTTCAGGCACTGGAGGAATTGATTGAGATTGGAGTGGACCGCATCCTGACTTCCGGGCAACATCTGACCGCCCCAGAGGGAATCGACTGCATTACCCAATTGCAACAACAAGCCAACGGGAGGATCATCATTATGCCGGGAAGCGGAGTCCGACCAGACAACATACAATCCCTCCGGGAAAAAACCGGCTGCCGGGAGTTTCACACCTCCTTGCGAGGCTGGAGAGAAAGCCAGATGCAATTCCGTCATCCAAATTTTTCAGGCGAGAAGGATTATCTCAATCCGAATATCGAAGAAGAAAAAGTCAGGGAGATGAGAAAATGAGCGTTGGCTTGCAGGGCGGACATATCCATTAGTTACCGAACCAGCTGGCAGACTTATAGATTTTTTCTTCGTGACGCGCACGCACCGCATACGTGAAGCCCGGTCGCAACGCAAAACTGCCGATGGCACCGGAGCGATCGATCGCCAGAAAACAAACCTGTACGTCCCCTAGTTTATCCTTTCGACATTGCACCAACCGTTCGATCGCTTTTTTACAAGACTGCTCCGGACTCAAACCGCTGCGCATGAATTCAACCACCAGATGAGAACCCGCGATGCGGATGATCTCTTCCCCCTGCCCGGTGGCAACACAAGCCCCTACTTCATTGTCGACAAATAATCCCGAACCGATCAGCGGAGAATCGCCCACCCGGCCCCGCATTTTGAATCCCGCCCCGCTGGTGGTACAACTGCCACTCAGATTTCCCTTCTGATCCAACGCCAGCATACCAATGGTATCGTGATTCCACTCGCCGCTAGCCAATCGAGTGGGCGCGAACGGTCCGTGTTGCTTTTTATTCTCGATGTTCTTTTCAGGTGGCGTATAATTTGATTTTTCCAACCACTGCTGGTAGGCCCGCTGGGCATCTTCCGACAAGATGCCCGATTCCAGGGGAAATCCCTCAGCAAGGGCAAATTGCTGGGCTCCACTGCCGACTAGCATCACATGAGGAGTTTTTTCCATCACGCGTCGGGCTACGGAAACCGGATGTTTGATCCGCTCCAAAAAAGCCACACTACCACAGTTGCCTTGCTCATCCATGATACAGGCATCGAGGGTCACGAATCCGTCGCGATCCGGATTGCCCCCCAAGCCCACACAACAATTCAAGGAATCTTCCGTCACGCGAACGCCCTGCTCCACCGCATCCAAGGCCCGGCCCCCCTGGCTAAGCACATCCCAAGCGGCTCGGTTTGCGTCCATGCCCACATCCCAGGTAGATACGACCAACGGGAGGTCTGGAGCAGCCAACCGCGGAGCTGACCGCAGTTCTTTGCCCATCAACAAACCGACGGATCCCAATGCCGATCCCGAGATAAACTTTCTTCTGTTCAACATGTTTATGGCTTGTGTTCGAATGTACAGTAAGTAATTTGAATGGCTCCCAATTTGCCTGTAGATCTATTTTGATGTTCAAACATCAGTAAATAACTTTACACCTCTATATGGCTATCAAAACGATTGAAAAGGTATTGGCACCCCCGGCGCCGCACATGGTCGGCGACGGATTTCGAGTGCACTCATTCTTGCCGGGTGACGGACGATTGGGCAAGCAGCGCATGAGCCCGTTTTTCATGCTGGACTATAACTCGTTGGTCGAGTTTCCGCCCACAGATACGCCTCGTGGCGTAGGGGTACACCCACACCGGGGATTTGAAACGGTGACCATCGCGTATAAGGGACGCATCGCACATCATGATTCGGCGGGCCATCACGGGGTGATTGGCGAAGGAGAGGTGCAGTGGATGACGGCCGCATCGGGATTATTGCACAAAGAATATCACGAGGAATCGTTCAGTAAACAAGGCGGACCTTTTCAAATGGTGCAGCTCTGGGTGAATCTTCCGGCCAAACATAAAATGGACCCACCCGCTTACCAGGAGATCACGCATTCAATGATGGGGCGATACACCCTGCCCGATCAAAATGGAATCGTGGAGGTCATTGCCGGTAATTGTAAGGGTGTAGCCGGGCCCGCCCGGACGTTCACCCCCATCGAAATGTACAACCTGAAATTACAAGCGGGAGCAGTGCTTCAACTGGATTTCCCCGCGTCGCACAATACGGCGTTTCTGATGATTGAAGGCACTGCTGAAATTAATGGCACCGCCATCGAGCCGGATCATTTCGTGCTCTTTCAGCACGACGGAGACACTATTCAGGTGCGGGCAACAACAGAGGTGGTGATCCTCGCACTGTCCGGCGAACCCATCCATGAACCGATTGCGGCTTATGGACCATTTTTGATGAATCAATGGAGCGAGATCGAGCAGGCCATCCAAGATTTCAACACCGGTAAATTCGGGGTGCTGGCCGACTGAATACCCTCCTCCTTTATTCGTACATTTATCGTTCCAACATCATCGGAATGAAATTTACTTTGCTACTACTTTTCGGTTTATCGACCGCCGCGTTGTGCGCACAACCAAGTTTGGTGCCAACCCGCTCAGACAAAAACAATCCCGCAGGAAAAAATCCATCAGGTGGATTCAATAACAATACTTTCTCCACCAACGGTACTAACCGAAATAATTCGGGCGGCTATAGAAACCCCGACAGTATCCAAGTAAAAGACCTGCCGGTGTTGAATCTGATCCCCTACCCCAGCCAGGTTTTCGTTCAGGAAGGCACGTTAGCGATGCCTAAAAAGATCCGGTTGCAGGTGGCCTTACCAAAAGTAGACAGGGGATTCATTATCCCCTATCTGTCCCAGCAACTCCGCCAGCAATATGGTGTTCAACTGGCCAATGCCACGGAGCCGGCCACGACGGTGGTGGTGGGACTGATCGGCCCGCAGCCCAATACCCCGGCCGATTATTTCTACCGATTGCAAGTCAATGCCCAGGGCATCCAATTACAGGGAAACAATCCGCAACTGGTCTTTAACGGGATTCAGACCCTGTTACAACTGATAGAGAAAAAAGCCAATAGCCCCTACCAGATCCCGTACGTGACCATTACCGACAAACCCCGCTTCGCGTACCGGGGTATGCACCTGGATGTGGGACGACATTTCTTTCCCGTAACATTCATCAAGCAATACATCGACTGGCTGGCCTATCACAAGATCAATACGTTTCATTGGCACCTGACCGAGGACCAAGGCTGGCGCATTGAAATAAAAAAATATCCGGAACTCACCCGAGTGGGTGCTTGGCGAAATGGTACGATCGTGGGGAGATATCCGGGCACCTCGAACACCAACGAATACTACGGCGGATTCTATACCCAAGAAGAGATTCGGGAGGTCGTGCGATACGCCAGCTCCCGGTACATTGAGATCATCCCAGAGATCGAGATGCCCGGACACAGCAGTGCCGCGATTGCCGCGTATCCATCACTCAGCTGCTTTCCGAAATTACCAACGCCTGTCCCCCCCAGCCCGCTATCCAACAGAAGCCAGGAGGAGATGAAAAACGGTCGCATCAAGATCGTACAGGAAACCTGGGGCGTCTTTGATGACGTGCTCTGTGCCGGCAATGATTCTACTTTTATTTTTTTGCAAGATGTCATTGATGAAGTTGCCACGCTGTTTCCGTCCATTTATTTTCATATCGGTGGGGATGAGTGTCCGAAAACGCATTGGAAAAAATGTCCGCGTTGCCAGCAACGTCGCGTCGATTTTCAACTGCGGGACGAGCATGAACTGCAGAGCTATTTCGTGCAACGCATCGAAAAATACCTCAACGGAAAAGGTAAGATCATGATCGGCTGGGATGAGATCCTGGAAGGCGGATTGGCCCCCAATGCCGTGGTGATGAGCTGGCGGGGTGAATCCGGCGGCATCGAGGCTGCCAAGCAAAAGCACAACGTGATCATGACCCCGGGCAGTCCGCTTTATTTCGACAACGGACAGCGCGAGAACGAGGACTCCGTTTTCATCGGGGGTTATAACCCGATCGAAAAAGTGTATGCCTATGATCCGCTCTCGAAGGAATTGACGGCCGACCAGCAGAAATACATCCTGGGGGCACAGGCCAATGTGTGGACCGAATACATGACCAACACCAAAAAGATCGAGTACATGATCTTCCCCCGGATCGCGGCGCTCAGTGAGATACTGTGGACCCCCAAACGCTTTCAGGCGTGGGACTTCTTTGAAAAGAGACTGATGCCCCAACTCAAACGATACGAGGCCATGAACATCGGTTATTGCCCCGGGCTATTCGACCTCCGCTCCACCGTGCTCCCCACCCCCGACCAAAAAGGAGTGCTTTGGAAACTGGAGAGTAGATCCAAGGAGCCCATCTACATCAACTATAACAACTGGGATACGATCTGGCCCTACAAAGGACCGCAACCCATCACCTTCAATACCCGGGCATCCGCCTCCTCTACCGTTGGAGGACTAAATATGGTCGTATATCAATCATTTCATCTCAACAAGGCAACTGGAAAAAATATAACGCTGGCCCTCCCACCGGCCAAACAGTATAGCGGAGACGGTGCCTTTACACTTGTCAACGGTGTACAGAATGAAAAAGGATTGGCCCGCAGCAGGGAATTTCTGGGATTCAGCGGTACCGATTGCATCGCCACCATCGACCTGGGCACCTCCCAACCAACCCATAAAATAACGATTCACAGCTTTGAGCAGAAAACCAGCTGGATCTACCCGCCTGCCGGCGCCAATGTAGAGATCAGTGAGAACGGAATTGATTTTCGAACGATTGATACAACCCCTGAGATTCTGTTGGATGCGAATAAACGGATCGATAAGTTGATCTTCCGTATTCCCTCTACGAACGCCCGTTATGTACGTGTGCAGGTCCGGAACCTGGGCACTATACCCCCGGGTCATGCCGGCGCGGGCAATAAGGCTTGGTTGTTTGTAGATGAAATAGAAGTAGAGTAGGATGAAGGGTGAAGGATGAAGGATGAAGGGTGAAGGATGAATTGGGAAAAGATGAGTATATTTGTTATTCAACTTATTCAGGATGCCTGAACACGCCAAGTTGACCGACAGCTTAGAAAGAATTCCCGTTAAAATCGTTCCCAATCAATCGGATGGCTCCCTCTGGGTGGCTCGTCAGATCGCTGAACTGATCCGTCAAAGACAAAAAGAAAAAAAATCGGTGGTCTTGGGACTGGCCACCGGCTCTACTCCCAAATCATTGTACGCCGAGCTGGTGCGTCTTCATCAAGAAGAAAAGCTCAGCTTCAAGAATGTGATCACGTTCAATCTGGATGAGTACTATCCGATGGAGCCGACAGCCCTGCAGAGCTACCATCGGTTCATGCACAGTCATCTCTTCGATCATATCGACATCAAACCGGCAAACATCCACATTCCGTCGGGCGAAGTTTCGAAGGACAGCATGAAAGAGTATTGTCGCCAATACGAAAAAAAGATACAGGCAGCGGGTGGCATCGATCTGCAGATCCTGGGCATGGGCATGAATGGCCACATTGGATTCAACGAGCCCGGATCCGGCATTTACAGCAAGACCCGATTGGTGAATCTGGATCACTCTACCCGACTGGCCAATGCCTATGAATTTTCGAACATCTCCCAGGTACCCCGATTGGCCATTACCATGGGAATCGATACCATTCTCAAATCCAAACGCATCTTATTGATGGCCTGGGGAGGCCCCAAAGCCCCGGTCATCAAAAAAGCGGTAGAGGAGGATGATACCGAACAGGTGCCGGCCTCCTTGCTTCAAAACCACGACGATGTCACGTTCGTCATCGACGAAGCCGCGGCGGCTGAGCTGACCCGGTTCAAATCACCCTGGCTTACCGGAGATTGCGAATGGTCACCGGCCATGATGAAAAAGGCGGTGGTTAACATGGCTCTCACGCTGCAAAAACCGGTGCTCAGTTTGACCAGCAGCGATTACAACGAAAACGGATTGGGCGATCTGCTCGTTGAGAAAGGCGATGCCTACGAAGTGAATCTGCAGGTCTATTATTTACTGCGCGACTCCATCACCGGTTGGCCGGGTGGCAAGCCCAACGCCATCTTGCCCGGACACCCCGAGCGGTCCGAGCCCTTCCCCAAACGCATCCTGCTCTTTTCTCCGCACCCCGATGACGACATCATCAGCATGGGGGGTACGTTTCAGCGGCTGCACGATCAGGGACACGACGTGCACGTTGCCTACCAAACCAGCGGCAACATCGCCGTCACGGATGAATTCGTAACGCGTTACCTCGATTTTGCCGTGGGCTTTGAAACGATCGCCGGTATCAACAATAAAAGATCTAGAGAGATCCTGCTTGAGTCGCACCGCTTCCTCTCCCGAAAAAAATCGAATCAGACCGATACCAAGACCATCCGGTCCATCAAAGGCCTGATCCGCCGAGGAGAAGCCAAGGCCACTTGTCGCTTCGTCGGGATCCCGGAAGCGAACATTCATTTCATGGACCTTCCCTTCTACGAGACCGGCACCATCGAGAAAAAACCGTTGGGCAAAAAAGATATTCTGGCTACCAAAGCATTACTGCAAAAGATCCGCCCCCAACAAGTGTACTGCGCCGGCGATTTTGCCGACCCGCATGGCACACACATCGTTTGTTTTCAAGCCGTACTGGAGGCCCTGAAACAACTCAAGGCAGAAGGAGCCGACTGGATCGAAGACTGCTGGCTTTGGCTCTACAAAGGAGCTTGGGAAGAATGGAGCATCGATGAGATCGAAATGGCCATTCCGATGAGTCCTGACCAGGTGCTTCGCAAACGCCACGGAATTTTCATCCACCAATCCCAAAAGGACATGGTTCCCTTCCAGGGTACCGATGCCCGGGAATTCTGGCAGCGGGCCGAGGAAAGAAATGCCCACACGGCCAAACTCTATGCCGACCTGGGACTGACCCACTACGCGGCCATGGAGGCCTTTGTGCGTTGGAAATACTGATAATTTCCTACCTTTCTTATTATAAATTATCGATATGGCACTATTCGACTCCAGCAATCCCACGCTAAAAGAAAAAACCTTTGAACGCTCCCTCTCCGCCGAACACGCCGGAGACGCCATGACACTCAACGGCACGCTGAACAAGTTTGGCATCCTGATGGCATTGTTGATCGCCTCAACGCTATTCGCTTGGGACCAATTTCAGAAAGGATCAAACCCCTCCACATTCATGATGGTGGGCGTAATAGGAGGATTAGTCATGGCCCTGATCATGATGTTCAAAATGTCGTGGTCGCCGGTATTAGCCCCCGGTTATGCTGTACTCGAAGGATTGTTTCTGGGTGCCATTACAGCCTACCTCAATGAAGTCTACCCGGGCTTGCCCATGCAAGCCGTGGTGCTGACGTTGCTGGTAGCCGGACTCATGTTCCTCGTCTACCGCTTTCGGATCATTCCCGTCACCCAACGCTTCCGCCAAATAATTTTAGTAGCCACGGTGGCCTTATCTATTTTCTATCTGGTACAGTGGATCGGTGCGCAGTTCTTTGGAACGATGATCGCCGGTGGCACGATGGACTCCAGCGCCTTTGG